>NZ_JARWAM010000002.1:0-436790 GCF_031451695.1 Franzmannia qiaohouensis | reverse complement strand
CTTTGGTCGGTAAAGCAGGGAGGGTACCGGCGCTGGCCCTCCTGCTTCTACCGGGTGGTCCAAAGTGCTGCGGTTATTCTATGAATCTAGGGTCGAACAGCTGCTTCTCGCTATCCAGGCCGGTTTCACCGGTGGTGATGTAGCGGTCGGCCACCCGTACGGCTTCTTCGGCGAAGATCGCCACGGGCTGTAGCACGGTATAGGCCATGTCGCCGGCCTTGACGGCATCCACTGCGTCCGGCGAACCGTCGAAGCCACCCACCACGACATCATCCAAGCGATCCGCTGACTTCAGTGCGGCGATGGCGCCCAGGGCCATTTCATCGTTACCGCTGATCACGCCCTGAATGTCGGGGTTGGCCTGAAGCATGTTCTGCATCCTGTTGTAGCCCTGGGTGCGGTCCCAGTTGGCTACGTCTTCTCCGACCTTGGTCAGGTCAGGATACTGGCTGAGCACGGTTTCATAGCCATTGGACCGGGTCGCGGCGTTGTTGTCGGACGGGGCGCCCTTGAGCTCCACATAGCGTGCGCCGTCGCCGATGCTTTCGATCCACTGCTGAGCACCGAGGGCTGCGCCCTGGGCGTTGTTGGAGACGAACTGGGCCTTGGCCAGCCCTTGCTGGTTGATCTCGGCGTTGACGATGAACACCGGGATGCCGGCATCCACGGCCCTGCGGACGGCGCCGATGGAGCCGTCGGCATTGGCCGGGTCGAGGATGATGGCCTTGGCCTGGTTGGTAATGGCGGTGTCGACCTGGTTGCTTTCGGTGTTGGTGTCGCCCACATGGGAGCTGACATTGGCCCTATACCCCAGCTCCTCGGCGGTGGTCCTTGCCACTTCGCCCTCGGTGAACCAGTAGGGGTTGGAGGCGTCGTTGACGATGATCGATATCAGGCCCTCGTCCTGGGCGGTGGCGCTGCCTGCCATCAAGGGCGCGACGATGGCGAAGGCGGCGGCGAGCAGAGGTTTTCTTGTATTGAACATGGCGATACACCTTATTGGTTTGTGATTGTGATACCGGTGGATCCGGCTGGGTGATCCCGGACGGTGACGTTCAACTGGGATTGGTCACCGCCTGAGGGGAAGCGGAAGGCGAGGGCGCTTGTTTCGTCTTGCGCCCGCTGTATTGGATGCTGTTGAGCAGCACGGCGAGCACGATGACGGTGCCGGTGAAGACGGTCTGCCAGTAGGCCGAGACGCCAATGATCACCAAGCCGTCGGAGAGAAAGCCGATGACGAAGGCGCCGAGCAGGGTGCCGCGCACGTTGCCACGTCCGCCGGTCAGGGCAGCGCCGCCGATGACGACGCCTGCAATGGCGGTCAGCTCATAGGTGGTGCCGGCAGTGGGACCGGCGGAGGTCAGTTGAGAGGAGAGCACCAGTCCGGCGAGCGCAGCGCAGACACCGGACAGCACGTACACCGCGACCTTGACTCGCTTGACCGGCACCCCGGAGAGCTCTGCGGCCCGGTCATTGCCACCGGTGGAGTAGACCCAGCGCCCGAAGGGGGTGCGATTGAGGGCCAGCATGCACAGGATGGCCACGGCGGCGAGTACCAGCACGCCCATGGGAATGCCGAACAGGCGATTGAAACCCAGCCACTCGAAGCCGGTATTGCCCAGGGCAGGATCTCCGCCCAGGTTGTTGTAGGTGAGGCCGTCGGTCATCAGCAGGGCGACGCCACGGGCGACATAGAGCATGCCAAGGGTGGCGACGAAGGCCGGTACCTTGAAGAACGCGACCAGCACGCCGTTGACCGCACCGATAAAGGCGCCAAGCGCGCAGGTCAGGATGATGACCACCCAGACTGGCGGATAGACCACTACGCCGAAGACTTCGAAGGACACCCCTTGCATGAGGAAGCCCGCGAATACGCCGGCGAGCCCGAGGGTCGAGCCCACGGAGAGGTCGATGCCGCCGGTCAGGATGACCAGCAACATGCCGATGGAGAGCAGGCCGAAGATGGCCACATGGGAAGACATCGTCAGTAAGTTGCTGGTCGTGAAGTAGACCGGCGACAGCAGCGAAAAAATGACGATGATGGCGATCAGGGCGAAGAAAGCACGGCCTTCGAGGAGCAGTCGCCCTAGATCGAGTCCTTGGCTTGGCTGGTGTGCGGTCGAGTTGTTGTTGGACATGGGTCATGCACTCCGTTGAATGGGGTCAGGCGGCCGCGGCTTCACCGGACGCGGCCATGATCTGTTCCTTGGTGACGTCGGCGCCGAATTCGGCCACCAGGCGGCCGCGGCTCATCACCAGGACGCGGTGGGCGATGCTCAGGCATTCGCCGACCTCGGAGGTGGAATAGAGCACGGCGAGGCTGTGGCGCTGGGCGTTATCCGCCAGCAGTTTGAAGACCTCGGCTTTGGCACCGATATCGATGCCGCGGCTGGGTTCGTCGAGCATCACCACCTTGGGGTGGGTGGCCATCATCTTGCCGATCACGACCTTCTGCTGGTTGCCACCGGACAAGGAGCCGATCTCGGCATCGCCGCCATCGGTCTTGATGTGAACGCTACGAATGGAGTCTTCGATGACCTGCGCTTCCCGGCTCGTGGAGGTGAACAAGCCGCGGGTAAAGGCGCCGATGCTGGCCAGGGACAGGTTCTGGCCTACCGGCATGGTTTGGACGAGGCCATCGCGCTGGCGGTCTTCTGGGACCAGCACCAGGCCCTGCTCGATACGCTGGGCGATGCTCGAGCGGGAGACCTCCTGACCCTCCAGGAAAATCTGACCACCATCGATGGGCAGGCGGCCCGCCGCGCATTCGAGCAGCTCG
The DNA here is from genome assembly GCF_031451695.1 of Franzmannia qiaohouensis. NCBI lineage: Bacteria > Pseudomonadati > Pseudomonadota > Gammaproteobacteria > Oceanospirillales > Halomonadaceae > Franzmannia > Franzmannia qiaohouensis. The sequence goes on along the minus strand of NZ_JARWAM010000002.1, from coordinate 434,011 downwards.
GTGCGCCCGGCTCCCATCAGGCCATAGATGCAGACGATCTCTCCGGCGCGCACCTCCAGCGATAGATGGTCGACGAGGTAGCGCTCGGCGATGGTGGGGTCGGGAACGCATACTTGCTGTAGCGACAGGGCCACCTCACCCAGGGCGTAGCCCCCGGGGGGCGAGCCGAGGTCGAAGCCCTCGCCGACCATATGGCGCACGATCCACTCCAGGTCGATGTCCTGGCGTGGGGCATAGGCCGTCATGCTGCCGTCACGTAGCACCACGGCGTGATCGGTGATCTGCAGGGCCTCTTCCAGGTGGTGAGAGATATAGACGATGGACACGCCGCGTCGCTTGAGATCGTTGATCACCCGAAACAGCACTTCCACTTCCGAGGCGCTCAGGGCCGAGGTCGGCTCGTCCATGATCAGGATGCGCGACTGGGTGGATAGCGCCCGGGCGATCTCGACGATCTGCTGCTGACCCAGACGCAAGTCCTCCACCGGGGTCAGTGGGTCGATGGGCTCGTCGAGATCCTCCATCAGCAGGCGGGTCTGGCGCTCTTCCTCGGCGAAGTCGACCCCCATGGCACCCACCAACTCGCGGCCCATGAAGATGTTGTCGCGTACATTCAGGTTGGGTGCCAGGCTGAGTTCCTGGTGGATGATGGAAATGCCACGGTGCTGGGCCTCCGTGGTCGAGGCGAAGTGCACCGGATCCCCCTCCAGCAGGATCTCCCCTGAGCTGGGTTGGATCACCCCGGAGAGGATCTTCATCAGGGTCGACTTGCCGGCGCCGTTTTCTCCGAATAGCGTGGTGACCTGGCCACGATGGATATCGAAGTTGACCGTTTTCAGGGCGTGAACATTGCCGAAGGACTTGGCGATCTGGCGTGCCGAGAGGATGGCCTCTCCGATCTGGCCTTCATCGGTGCAAGATCGGGTTGCGACCCCTTGTGATTGGTCTGTGGACATGGGGTTCTCCTTTATTGCACCTGTAAGCTGACGGGGGTCACCAGCCAGTTGTCGGGGTTGATCAGCTTGAACACACCGGTGGCGGTCACCCGCTCGCCGGAGAGGGCGCTGGTGTCTATCTCATCGAGTACCTGTCTCTTCATCTCGTCGTTGATGGCGGCGCCGGCGTCCTGATATTCGATCTGGTTGGTGAACTGGCCGAATTCGATGGTGCCGGTGGCGTCGCGCAGGTCGGTGCCGTTGATGGCGGGGCCGGTTTGAAGGCGGATCGTCAGTGAGTCCGGCAGCTCCGCCACCTGGATCTCATAGATGCCATTGCGGCCCTCGCCGACGACGCCACTGAAGGTGATCGGTAGGATGGGGCCGATACTGGTGGCGACGCCGTAGCGCTCTCCGGCGGCCTGTGGGTCGGTGTCCAGTTCGGCGATCAAGGTGGCAGGCTCAATGGCGCGAGCCTCGACGTCTTCCCTAACCAGCGGGAACTGCTCGGCACCGTAGCGCTCTGCCGAGAAACCTGTCTCCTCTTGCGAGCCTATCGGTATGATCTTGGTATCCAACGCCATGGTGCCGATGAGCACGCTGGCGACGACGACTCCGATATACCGGCGTTTTTTTGCTGGTGCCGGACTGATACTGGCGTATGTGCTCATGATGCTTTGACCTCTGTTGTTATATGTCTGAGCGAGTGGGTGTTAGGCACTGTCCGAAAACTGGCTGCGCTCGGCCATACGGCGTTAAAAATCGGCTCAAAGTACTCATTTACACCCCGTAAACTCCGTCTTTTCGCAGATTTTTTCCTTGTCTGGCCTTCGCTCGCCGACTTTTCAGACAGCGCCTAGGGATTAGGTCAACATGATGTTTGCTCCACGGAGATGGGGGGTTCGCTTGCCTTGAAGCGTGTCGCGAGCACGCGGCTGGCGATATCGATCAGCCCCTCGGGTTGCCAAGCGCTGCGCCCGATGAACAAGCCGCAGATTTCCGGTATCGCGGCCAGTTCCTCGCAGTTGCCGGGATTGACGCTACCGCCGTAGAGCACGGTCAGGGGCGCCCCCTGGGAGTTGGTCGGCAGGGCCTGGTGGATTTGACGATGCATCCAGGCGGCGTACTCGGCACTGGCGGGGGTGCCTTGCTCGCCAATGGCCCATACCGGTTCGTAGGCGATCAATACTCGGTCAAGATCGCTTTCCGCGACCCCGGCCAGGGCCATGCGACATTGGCGAATCACCGTCTCGGCGGCGGCGCCCAGGGTCTTTTCTTCGGCGGTTTCGCCGACGCATAGCAATGGCGTCAAGCCATGTGCCAAGGCGGCATGGACCTTGCGGTTGAGGTCGGCGTCGTTTTCGGCGAAATAGGTGCGCCGCTCGCTATGGCCCAGCTCGACGATGCTGGCGCCGCAGTCACTGACCATGGCCGGTGATACCTCCCCGGTGAAGGCGCCGCTATCGGCCCAATGCATGTTCTGGGCGCCGACCCGGATCGAGGTGGCGGTCAGGTCGCGGCTCACTTGCGCCAGGGCCGTGAAGGGGGGAATCACGAACCCTTGCAGGCGTGGATCGTCTAGAATCCTGGCCCGGACCAGTTCTGCGGAGTAGGAAGCGGCGTCACCCAGCGTCTTGTTCATCTTCCAACTGGTGCCGACCCAGAAGGGTGTCGTTGTCATTGGTCGTCTCCGGTGTTTATGGGCCGAGCGTCAGGCCGTACTCCTCAATCCACCCAAGGGAGTCGAGGGTCGAGTTGCGGGGGCTGTATTCCAGTGACACCAGCTTGTCGAACCCCAGGCGCTGGAGTTCGGCGAACAGGTGACGGTAGTTGATCTCTCCGCTACCTGGCTCGTGACGCCCAGGGTTGTCGGCCAGTTGAATGAAACCGATGCGATCCTGATGTCGGCGCAGCGTCTCGGTCAGTTCCCCTTCGGAGCGCTGCATTTGATAGACGTCGTGCTGAATCATCAGGTTGGGATGCGCGACTGCATCGAGCAGGTCGAGTGCCTGGGAGGTGTTGACCACGGGGTAGCCGGGGTGGGTAATGGGATTCAGCGGCTCGACCAGCAATAGGAGGCCGGCGTCCTGCGTCGCCTGAGCGGCATGCCGCAGGTTATCGACTAGCGTCTGGTGTTGTACGGCGGGTGGCGTCTTGGCGTCGGGGTAGCCGAGAGGGCAGTTGAGTTGCTGGCAGCCCAGGCGCTGTGCGGTCGCGATGGTCTGCGCCACGCCACGTCGAAACTCGTCCTGCCTCTCGGGCAGGACGGCGATGCCGCGCTCGCCGGCGTCCCAGTCGCCGCCGGGCAGGTTGAAGTGGACGATCCGCACGCCTGCGGCGTCAGCGGCTGCGCGCACGGCATCGATGTCTTCGCAGAAGGGGTAAGGGTTGTGGAACTCCACATAGCGGAACCCGGCTTCACGAGCCAGGGCGAAGCGTTCGAGAAAACGCACCTCGGTGAACATGAAGGTGAGATTGGCGGCGAACTTGAGCATGGCGGCCTCCATAAGGGGCCCTGTATGGGCGTTGATGGCGTTGACGCGCTATCTATGATTCACTAACGTTACTTTTAACAGTCAATGAACAAAATTTCAAAGCGACAAAAGAATACAGGACGCAAAAACGTGAAACCGAGACCTGAGAGTCATAGCGAAGCCGACCTGGCACTGCGCGCCGCCTGGCTGTCCTACGTCGGTGGCTATACCCAGGCGGATATTGCCAATCGCCTCGGGGTATCGCGGATGAAGGTTCACCGGCTGGTGGCCATGGCTCACGACATGGGGGCGGTGACCGTCTTCATCGAAGGCTCGCCCGAGGACTTGCTTCGCCTCGAAGACGGGCTCAAGGAGAGGTCAGGACTCGAGACCTGCATCGTGGTCCCGGCGCTGCCGGCCGAGGCCAAGAACCCTCAGACCAATCTGGGGCGTGCCGCCGCTCACTATCTCAAGTCACGGCTCGACTCCGGAGACGTCGAGGTGCTGGGGCTGGGGTGGGGGCGCAGTCTATCGGAAATGGTCAACTGCTTGCCGGTGATGGACTGCTCCTCGGTACGCATGGTGCCGGTACTCGGCAGCGTGGTGCGCAAGATGTCGCTCAATCCCTATGACGTCATTCATCGCCTGGTCGATAAGACCGGGGGCGAGGGCTATCTACTGCCGGTGCCGCTTTTCGCCGACACCGCCGAGCATCGCGATGTATTGATGGCCCAGCGCAGTGTTCAGGACGTCATCGGCATCGCCGTAGAGGCCGATCTGACCATGGTGGGATTGGGGGCAGTACCCGATATGGGCCATTCGCTGCTGATGGAGCTGGGCGAGATCGACCAGCACGATGCCGCAAGCCTGCGTGAGGCTGGAGCCGTGGCCGAGATTCTGGGCCAGTTCCTCGATGCCCGTGGTGAGCTCGTGGAGAGCCCCACCAATGAGCGCGCCCTGGGGCTGTCGCTTGCGCAGTTGAGGAACCACCACATCGTGGCAGTGGCCTGTGGCGAAGAGAAGGCTGAGGCCATCACCGCAGTGCTCAAGGCGGGACTGCTCAAGGGGTTGATTACCGATGAGGTGGTCGCTCGCCGGATTCTGGAGGCAGCAGACTGAACTCACTGTACTGCTCCGCCAGACGATAAAAACAACATGGAGAACGCCAATGCCAACAACTGCTTCGGGGACCCCGTTCCCCAGCCCTCCATCGGAGGATGCCGGTGAGGTGATCATCGGCCTGGATGCCGGGACTTCCGTGATCAAGGCGGTGGCCTTCGATCGCCAGGGCCGGGAGCTGGCCAAGACCCACTGTGGTAATCGTTTGAGGCAGCGTGCAGATGGCGGTGTCGAGCAGGGGTTGGAGGAGACCTGGGACGCGGCCGTAACGACGCTGACGAGCCTGGTCACCGCATACCCCGAACTGGCACCCCGGATCGCAGCGATTGCCGTCACCGGTCAGGGGGATGGGACCTGGATCATTGACGCCGATGGCCATCCGGTGGGCGATGCCCTGCTGTGGCTCGATAACCGCTCCAGCGAGATCGTCTCCCACTGGCGCGCCACCCGTACTGGCCCCGAAACATACCGGTGTACCGGCACCGGGCTCAATCAGTCAGTTCAGAGCGGGCAGCTGGCCTGGCTAGAAGCCAATCAGCCGGAACGCCTGGCCCGGGCGGCCACGATCTTTCACTGCAAGGATTGGCTCTATTTCCGCTTGACCGGTGAGCGAGCCACGGATCCGGCCGAGGCGCTGTGGACCTATGGCGATTATCGCACTGGCGACTATTCGGAAGAGGTGCTGGAGCACTTTGGTTTGGGCCGTTATCGAGGTCTACTGCCGCCCATCGTCGACGGCAGCCGTGAATACGCGCCGCTCGCTGGCGAAGTTGCGCGCGCCATCGGCATTGCGCCTGGAACGCCAGTGGTGCTGGCGCCGGTGGACATGCTCGCCACCGCCCTGGGGGCCGGTGTCTATGAGCCGGGCAAGCGGGTGGCCTGCAGTATCATCGGCACTACCGGTGCCCATCTGTGTGCACGTGAAGACGTGCGCGACATCGTGCTCAGTAATCAGTCCTGCTACACCATGCCCTGCGTGGCCCCGGGTACCTGGGTGCAGCTGTGCTCCAACATGGCAGCGACGCTCAATCTGGAGTGGTTCCTCAAGGGTTTGAATCAGCTGCTTACTACCTTGGGGGAAGCGCCGCTCGACCCGGACGACCTGTTGCCACGCCTGGACACGGCGCTGGCCAAGACTGAGCCCGGACGGGTCATCTATCACCCTTTCATCTGTACCAATGGTGAGCGCGGCCCTTTCTTCAACCCCCGTGCCCGCGCCCAGTTCCTCGGGCTCAGCAGCGATACCCACCAGCTGCATATGGTGCGAGCCATCTATGAAGGCGTCGCGTTCGCTGCCCGGGATTGTTACCACGCCCTGGAAGCCCATCCGGAAGAGCTGCGCCTGACTGGCGGTGCGGCTCGATCGCGCACTATGTGCAGCATCCTCGCGTCGGTCATGGGCGTGCCGGTACGTACGCTGACTCGGGAGGAGACCGGAGCCGCTGGGGCGGCCATGGTGGCCAGCCTGTGCCTCGGTCATCAGCGTGATCTGGCCGAGGCTTGTGGCACCTGGGTGACGCCTTTCCTCGCCGAGGAGAGGGTAATGCCCGATCCCGATCTGCAGAACCTCTACGAGCGGTTGTTCGGTGTCTATCGCCGCTCCTATGCCAATGCCGATGGCTTCTGGCGCCACTTCGAGCGCGTCACAGCCGAATTCTGATCCCGGCGTGCCCGGAAAGGAGATATGTGGATGAGCGAGCAAGAACCTCACTATGACCTGTTGGTGATCGGCGGCGGTATCAATGGTGCCGGCTTCGCTCAGGATGCGGCGGGCCGTGGCCTGTCCGTGGCGCTATGTGAAAAGGACGATCTGGCTCAGGGCACATCATCGCGCAGCGGTAAGCTGGTACATGGTGGGTTGCGCTATCTGGAGTACTACGAATTCCGCCTGGTGCGCGAGGCACTGCGCGAGCGCAGCGTGCTGTTGAAGAAGGCGCCGCATATCATCTGGCCGATGCGTTTTGTTCTGCCGCACAGCCCTGAGCAGCGTCCTGCCTGGCTGATCCGTGCGGGATTGTTCCTGTACGACCACTTGGGGGGCAAGGATGACCTGCTGCCCGGCAGTCGCAGCCTGGACATGCTGCGCTGCCCGGAAGGGCAGGCGATCAAGGATGAATTTCCCAAGGGCTTCGAGTATGCCGACTGTTGGGTCGATGATGCCCGTCTGGTGATACTCAATGCGTTGGATGCCCAGCGCCTCGGCGCCAAGGTCTATACCCGCACGGCGTGTACCTCCGCGATGCGCCACGGGGGTCATTGGCAGGTCGAGCTAACGCGTCGCAGCGCTCACGGCGATGGCGACGAGGTCATCCGACTGCGCGCCAGGGCGATCGTCAATGCCGCCGGGCCTTGGGTGGGGGAGGTGCTCACGGGAGCCTTTCAACAACAGAGCAAGGATAGGGTCAAGCTGGTCAAGGGCAGCCATATCGTGCTGCCCAAGCGCTACACGACGGCCAACTCCTATCTGCTGCAGAACGACGACAAGCGGGTGATCTTCGTCAACCCTTACGAGGACGACAAGTTGTTGGTGGGCACCACCGATATCGTCTATGAAGGAGCGCCGGACGACGTCGCCGTCGATCAAAGTGAGATCGACTACCTGTTAGGAGTGGTCAATCGCTATTTCGTCACTCCCTATACCCAGGATGACATCCTGACGAGCTTTTCCGGCATTCGCCCGTTGTTCGATGATGCTCAGGAGAACCCGTCGGCGGTGACCCGGGACTATGTCTTCGATGTCTCCGACGACAATGGCCAGACGCCCTTGCTGTCGGTATTCGGCGGCAAGATCACCACCTACCGCAAGCTGGCCGAACATGGCCTGGAAAAGCTCAAGTCCTATTTCCCCCACATGGGCGGCTCATGGAACACCTCGGTACCGCTACCCGGCGGCGATATCCCCGGTGCGGATTTCGATGCCTTTCTGCTAGGCCTCGAGCGGAATTATCCCTGGTTGGAACAGGCAACGCTCAGGCGTTATGCACGGCTCTATGGCACCCTGACTCGCCAGATATTGGGTAATGCGCAGAACTATGCGGGCCTAGGCGAGCATTTCGGGGCGGACCTCTACGCCTGCGAGGTGGAGTATATCATCGAACGGGAGTGGGCGTGCTGTGCCGAGGATATTCTCGAGCGGCGCACCAAGCTTGGGCTGGTAATGAGTGATGATGACGCCAGACGCTTGGAAACGTGGATGGTCGAGCGTATGGCGGTGTGGCAAGCAACGGCCAGGATGCAAGAGATGCCCCAGCCGTAGCGTCTCCTGACGCGTCGAACATCATGGCGCTCCTGGGGAGCGCCATGGCAACGGCATCAGTCCGCGTACAACTTGCGCACCTCGCGGTGGTTCTCCAGGGTCATGGCACAGGCGTTGGCTGCTTCGCGCCCTTTTTCCACGAAGTGCTTGTGGAAGAAATCGCTATGCGTGGCATGTTCGTGGAAGTGGTGTGGAGTCAGCACCACGGAGAGCACTGGCACTTCGGTGTCCAGCTGGACCCGCATCATGCCGTCGATCACTGCCTGGGCGACGAAGTCGTGACGATAGATACCGCCGTCGACCACCAAGCCGGCACCCACGATGGCGGCATAGCGGCCACTATTGGCCAGCAGCTTGGCCTGTAGCGGGATCTCATAGGCGCCGGCGACGCTGAAGACGTCGACTCGAGCGGCCTCAATGCCATGCTGCTCGGCGAGAGTGGTAATGAAGGCTTCGCGGGCTTGACCGACGATCTCGCTATGCCAGCTGGCCTGGATAAAGGCAATACGGGGGGAATGATTCATCTTGGGCTGATTCATGGTCTTCCTCGAAAAAGTTACCAGAATCAGGGCATGCGGAACCCATGCCGAGACGTCGAGGCACGCGGCGCTGGCCGCGAGTACACGTCGATCCCGTCTAAGGTGCCGTTCTCTTCCATCCGGACTATCACCGTCGGCTTCGGAGTCTCACCGAATCTGCTGACCCCGATAGTGGCGGTGTGCCGCCGATACCGGGCGCTCGCGGGCTTGAGCCGCTCTCACAAGGAGCGCTTTCACCGCCGGTGGGGACTTTCACCCCGCCCTGAGAACAGTGGCCATGTCATGGCCGGGAACTATTTTATATGCCCCCTTAGCGGGCGCCAAGGTGATGCATGAAATAAACTGGCACGAGCGCGAGGGCGTGCCATTTGGTTATGCTCTCCCAGTATTACTTTATCTCCCTAACGCTATGTTGATACTCCCGAGGTGTCATCCCCTTGAGTGTACGGAAATGCCGATTGAAATTAGACAGATTATTGAATCCGACCATAAAGCATATCTCTGCAATAGAGTGATCGCTCTCTACCAGAAGTCGGCAGGCATGAATGATTCGAATGCGTCGAACAAAGGCCACAAAGGTATCGCCAGTGGCGTTCTTGAAGAACCTCGAAAAAGATGAAGGCGTCATGCCGAAAGAGGAGGCAAGACTCGACATCTTCAGCTCTTCATTGAAATGGTTGTGTATGTGGCAAAGTGCCGCATCGACCATTTCCGTCGCCGCTCCTTGTTCTGTTGCATCATACTCTGGGCTGGCTAATAATATGTACTGGCTTCGCGACAGGCGGCGTAGAATCGTCAGCATGGTCAGCAGCCTAGCTGAATCGTCATATCCCTCCATTTCGATCAGCATACGGGCACATTCTTCGCTCTCTTGTCCGCAGAACTCGACACCACGCGAGGCATCTTTCAGAAGTGGTATCAGGCAGCGAAGTTCGGGACATAAAGCTACCATGTTCTCAATCCACCCACCGCTGAACTGTAGAACAACGTCACGCCCTTCTATCAACTCCCAGTCATGCTCGATGTCGCTATACCAAGCATGGGGAACGTTGGGGCCTATCAGTACCAAGTTTCCAGCTTGGAAGCGTCCCATATAATCGCCAACGAAGTAATTTCCACATGATTCTCTAATGAGGTGAAGCTCGTATTCAGGATGATAATTCCACCTGGCTATTTCATGAGGAAAGTCATGGCAGTGCCAATAGAAACTACATTTAGGGTCAACGCAAATAGACTCATATATGGGCTCTCCTAAGCCAATATCGCACGACTGGAAAGTGTTCATGAATGAATCCTCATTTCGTTATGGTCAGGGTGTCGCTATATGGGGATGGCCATGCTCGACGGCCGGGTTTCGACCAAATCGTCATGCGCGCTGTTGTGCCACTATGTTGCGTACCCCACCTAACCCTATCTAATTTGGGTGATTCCTCCGCCTTTTTCCCGTAAGACTTTGGTCAAATTTATTGCGGCAGTATCGTCAGTAGGGGGACAGGGGGGGACTGTTTTCCCTCTTTAATTCATTGGGTTACGTGCATGAGGGCGTGCTGTGAAAAAAACTATCAGTTAACTGGGAATTTCTGGCTAGCTCTGTTTTTGCCACTGGGCGTAGCGTTTCCATCAATGGCAACTGACTGTGGCAATCGTAATACTGACAGGGGGCACCGTGGAAGCGAAAGCACTAGTACTGGAGCAGCGCCGTGAGCTGTCGCTGAGGAGTATCGATCTACCTGACAGGCCTGGCCCAGATGATGTCAAGATTCGCATTCACACGGTGGGTATTTGTGGTAGCGATGTCCACTATTATAAGCATGGCCGTATTGGCCCATTCGTGGTCGAGGAACCCATGGTGCTTGGCCACGAGGCTTCCGGTACGGTAATAGAGGTCGGTAGCAGCGTGCGCCACCTGAAAGTGGGTGACCGAGTCTGCATGGAGCCGGGTATCCCCAACCTGGCTTCGCGGGCCAGCAAACTGGGTGTCTATAATGTCGACCCCGAGGTTCGCTTCTGGGCCACGCCTCCGGTACATGGCTGTCTGACACCGGAAATCATTCATCCCGCAGCCTTTACCTATATTCTCCCGGAGAGTGTGTCATTTGCCGAGGGAGCCATGATCGAACCCTTTGCTATTGGCATGCAGGCTGTGGTCAAGGCAGATATGCGTCCAGGTGACCTGTGTGTGGTGACTGGTGCTGGGCCTATTGGCCTGATGGTGGCTTTGGCTGCCCTAGCCAATGGCGCCAGCGAAGTCTTGATCTCGGACATCGTTGATGAAAAGCTGGCGATCGCCGAGCGGTATGATGGCCTCACGCCAGTCAACGTTCTCCGCGAATCTCTGCGCGAAGCGCTCGACCAACGTTGCGGGGGCGACTGGGGAGCCGATGTCGTATTCGAAGCTAGTGGTGCACCACGCGTCTATGACGATATTACTTCCTACTCACGTCCTGCCGGTACGTTAGTCTTGGTGGGTATGCCGATAGAGCCCGTCCATCTTGATATTGTCTCGGCACAAGCAAAGGAACTGCGTATCGACACGGTCTTTCGTTACGCTAACGTTTATGATCGGGCCATTGCGTTAGTTGCATCCGGTAAAGTCGATCTGACACCACTGATCACCGATACGCTTGCATTTTCCCAAAGCATTGAGGCCTTTGAGAGAGCTGCCAAAGCTTTGCCTGGTGATATTAAACTTCATGTCACACTTTGCTCATGAGCAAAAGGTGACTGTTTGATGCTATTTAACTATAGGTGGATGACAGTTGTTGTCACTCCAAGGCTTAAGGGGGAGGCTCGTAATGAACAACAATCTACTCCTGGAGGCTTCTAATATAACCAAGAGCTTTTCCGGGGTTCCGGTCCTTGAGAATGGTGTGTTGCGGCTTAGGTCCGGGAGTGTTCATGCCTTGTGTGGGGGCAATGGCGCGGGGAAGTCGACGCTTCTCAATATCTTGATGGGCGTGCTGCCTAGGGATAGTGGAAGTATCAAGATCGCAGGGCAAGATGTACACTTCTCCTCTCCTAAGGATGCTATAGAGATCGGTATTTCCATGATTAGTCAGGAGTTGGAGCCGGTTCCAGAGTTGACTGTGGCTGAAAATATTTTTCTAGGGCGGGAGCCGAAAAAAGCTGGATTTATCGTCGACTATCGGCGCATGTTCGAGCAAGCTAGGGGTGTCTTGGATGAGCTTAATATTCAGATAGCACCCACGGTAAAACTGGCTAGCCTCAGCATTGCCGAGATGCAGATGGTAGAGATTGCAAAGGCAATCTCTCAAAATGCCAGAATCATCATCATGGATGAGCCGACCTCGGCTATTGGTGAGCGGGAAACAGAGCTCCTCTTTGAAGCGGTACACAAGCTTAAGAGTCGCGGCGCTGGAATCATATATGTTTCTCACCGTATGAACGAGCTGTTTAGAATCGCTGATGACTACACCATCATGCGTGATGGGTCCTTCGTCGGTACCGGTAGTATGGGGGATATAGATCGTAAGTATCTGATCGACACCATCCTCGGTAAAGAGCTCCAGGAGGAATTCTCGAAATTCAATGTGCCCGGAGAACGAGAGATCTTGAGAGTGGAGAACTACACTCGACGTGGAGAATTTAAAGACATTAGCTTATCGCTTAAGGAGGGCGAGATACTTGGTATCTTTGGTTTGATGGGGTCTGGTCGCAGCGAATTCCTTAATACCCTTTTCGGTATCAACGCTCCCCACGATGGTGAGGCGTGGGTCGACGGAGTCACGTTCACGCCAAGAGGTCCTCGAGATGCGATGGATGCTGGAATGGCTTACGTCACTGAAGACCGTAAGGGCAGTGGTTTGCTGGTAGGTTCCTCTATTCGCCACAACATCTCCATGGCTTCGGTAAGAAAGGTCTCAAAGCTTGGCTTGGTTTCAAGTCGAAAAGAAGCGAGAGTGGCTAGGTTTCATGTTGAGAATCACCAGATAAAGTCTAGCTCTATCGAGATGGAAGTTCGCCATATGAGTGGAGGGAATCAGCAAAAGGTAGTGCTGGCCAAGTGGCTGCAAACCGATCCCAATATTCTGATGCTTGATGAGCCTACCCGCGGTATAGACGTTGGTGCCAAGCGGGAGATGTACCGTTTTATGTCTGAATTTTCACGCAATGGGAAGGGCGTTATTATGACCTCCTCGGAAATTCCAGAAATCCTTGGGATGAGTGATCGGGTCATCGTATTTAGAAAGGGGAGGCTTGCAGGTGAACTGTCCGGCAGTGATCTCAACCAGGATAATTTGGCAAGGCTGTCCTCATAATAACCTAAATTAAGAACCCTAAGGTGATGTTATGTCTCAACAGGCACTAGCCAAAGATAAGGGCGCAGAAGAGTCAGCTAAGAATGGTGGGACTTCGAGACGGTTCTCGGACTTCATGGTGAGCTACGGTATCATCATTGCTTTTTTATTCATCTGTGCCGTTCTTTCAGTTGTCTCCCCCTATTTTCTTAGCACGAACAACTTGCTCAATGTGCTACGCCAAGTATCCATCAATGGTGTGCTAGCTATCGGAATGACATTTGTCATTCTGACGAGGGGAATAGACCTGTCGGTGGGGTCTCTGATGGCATGTTCCTCCATTGTTGCTGCCAGTTTTGCGGCGGGCAGCGAAGCCTCCTTCATTCTGGTGCCCATTATGATGGGCCTGATGACTGGCTTAACGCTTGGAGCGGTAAACGGGTTGTTGATCGCCCGTTTTGCTATACCGCCCTTCGTTATGACTCTAGGTATGCTCAGCATGGCGCGTGGGCTAACGTATATCTATAACGACGGCATGCCTATCTCGAACTTGGATGCGACCTTCCGATTCATCGGCCAGGGGGTCGTGCTAGGCATGCCGGTTCCGGTCCTGCTGTTTCTTGGAGTGTTCCTGATCTCCTGGTTCACTCTGCGTTACACCACTTTTGGTCGCTATGTCTATGCCGTGGGGGGTAACCCACAGGCAGCGATGGTATCTGGCATTAATGTGCGTCGCGTCACCTTTACTGTCTATGCCATATCTGGAGTGCTGTGTGGCTTGGCAGGCTTGATGATTGCAGCCCGCACTGGCGCAGCGCTCCCACAGGCAGGTGTGGCTTATGAGCTTGATGCCATTGCCGCTGTGGTCATCGGGGGAACCAGTTTGGCAGGGGGGCGTGGGCGTATCGTTGGAACACTATTTGGTGTCCTGATCATTGGAGTACTAAATAACGGACTTGATCTACTAGGGGTCTCATCTTTCTACCAGCAGGTCGTTAAAGGGGGAATTATCGTATTGGCCGTCATGTTAGACAGGTCACGATTATCCAGCAATTGAAGTATCGGTGATCAATAAAATCTATATACCAACAGCCAAGAGGCCAGTCTCATGAAAAATATAAAAATCGCCGCCGTCGGCAGCATCACTGCTAGCCTACTGATCGGTTCATTTGCGGCTGCGGATGAACCAATACGAGTCGGTGCCGCCACGTATGGACTGCAGGGTGAGTTCATGCAGCTGTGGAGTAATGCCCTGCAGCGACATCCAGCGGTAGAGAGCGGACAGGTGGAAGTTACGGTATTCGATGGACGCTACGATGCACTTGTACAAAACAATCAGTTTGAAAGCATGATCTCTCGGCAATATGATGCGATTCTCTTCGTTCCTATCGATGCCGATGCCTGCGTATCTGCGGTCGCCATGGCGGCTAGTGCGGGTATTCCAGTGGTTGGCTCCAATGCCTTATGTAATACCGACCAGCTGGCTGCCTACGTCGGTTCTGACGATGTGTTGGCTGGGGAAATGCTGGCGAACAGCGTACTCACTCAGCTTGACTATCAAGGCAATGTTGTAATTCTGGAAGGTCCGATTGGACAAACCGGCCAGATAGATCGTGGCCGTGGCATCGATAAGGTGCTATCAGAGCACCCGGAGGTCAGTGTACTCGAGCGACGTACTGCCAACTGGTCACGCGCTGAAGCCATGGCACTGATGGAGAATTGGCTCACATCACACCGCGGTCAAATTCAAGGGGTCATTGCTCAGAATGACGAGATGGCGATTGGGGCAATCGAAGCTATCATCGCTTCGGGGCTGAGTGTCAATGACTTTGCCATTGCCGGGGCAGATGGTATTACCGACGCCCTCACTGCCGTCAAGGAAGGCCATATGGAGTCTATACTTCAGGATGCTGATGCCCAGGCCCAGGGGGGCCTCGATGTTGCGCTGCGATTGGTAAAGGGTGATAGCTACCAGCCTTTGTCATCTATTTGGGATGAGTACTCCGAACTGGAGTGGAACGGTGGTCAGAGCGAACTTTACTATGTGCCTTGGACGCCTGTCACTCTCGATAATGTAGAACAACTCCTGGAGAAGCGTGCCCGCTAAGCTTTGCTTCTCGTCGGTATGTGAGGGAACACTCTGCTTGCGGAGCGTAGATATTCGGTTGGTAACAAGACAACGCCAGTGAGTCGAAAGGGCATGACCGTAAGGTCGTGCTCTTTTTATACTGCCCGAACTTACCGGAAACTAGTCGCAGTAGCTTGCTGGACAACCCGCAGGCTGCGAGGCTTTGTACGAAAATCCTGCGAGCTCAGGCAGTCTTCATATCGAGCCTAGTGACAGGTGAAGCCCCCATCGACCGGCAGGCAGGCGCCGCTGATCATCGATGCGGCTGGGCTCAGCAGGAAGGCCACCGGCAGGGCGACTTCCCGGGGGGTGGCGAAGCGTCCCAGGGGAATGGCGGCCAGCATCGGGTCGCGTTTGGCGGGATCCGCCCAGGCGCGTTCAGCCATGGGAGTCAGGGTCACCGTCGGGTTGACGCTATTGACGCGGATGCCCTTGGGGCCCAGCTCGAGGCACAGCACGCGCGTCATGGCATCCATGGCCGCCTTGGACGCGCAATAACCGAGGTGGCCGGGTAGAGCGGCCATGGCTGCTTGGCTGGAGACGTTGACGATGCTGCCCTGGCGGCCGTGCGCGATCATGTGTCGGGCCGCTTCTCGTGCCACTACGGCACTGGCGGTGACGTTGGTGGCCATGATGTTCTCGAGGTCATTCGCCTGGATGTCCAAGACATCGTCGAGGATCGAGATGCCGGCACAATTGACCAGGCCATCGAGGACGGGCATCTCGACGAAGGCCGCGACAACCGCGGCCTCATCGGTGATGTCGACGGCCTGGGTGCGCGCCTCCAGCTCTTGCTCGAGTTCGGCGAGCTGGTCGCGGTTGCGGCCGAACAGCACCAGCTCGGCACCGAGTTCGGCGAGAGACCGGGCGATATCGAGCCCGATGCCGCTGGTCGCCCCCGTGACGAGGATGCGTCGGTTGTGGAGTTCGAAATTCATGATGTGGCGTCACTCGCTCGGTATATGGTTGGCATTGAGCCGATGCATGATCGGCTTGAGCGTCGGGTATAGCTGGCAATACAGGGTGAAGCGTTGGTCGTAACGTCGTGCCGCGTCTTCAGACGGCACGCAGCGCTCAATCAGGGTGCCATGCGCCAGGGGCTGGGCTAGATCGAGAAGGCCGGCGGCCTGCCCGGCGAGTAGGCCGGCCCCCAGAGCCGCCTCTACGTTCTCGCGGTAGGTGTAGACCGGCATCCGGGTCACGTCGGCGATGATCTGCATCCACAGATCTGACTGGGTGGCACCGCCGACCACGATGAGATGGTCGTCCAGTGTCACGCCCTGTTGGGTGCCCGCCTCCATGTTGTGTCGGAGAGCGAAGGTGACGCCTTCCAGCACGGCGCGATACAGGTGATGGCGACGGTGATAGAGGCTGAGGCCGATGAAGCTGGCGCTGGCTTTGGCGTCCCATACCGGGCTGCGCTCACCCATCAGGTAGGGCAGGAAAAGCAGGCCATCGGCCCCCGGTGGCAGTTCGCGGGCCGCCGGTTCCAGCTGTTCGAAAGCGCTGCCATGCTCGCCAGCGGCCGCTTTGTCCTCGCCGCAGAAGGTATCGACATACCAGCTGACCGAGGCGCCCGCGGTCAGGGCGCCGCCAAAGGTATAAAGATCGCGGTCGCTGTTCAGCACATGCGGCATGCTGACCAACCCCTTTCCGGCATCGACGCGCTGGTTGATGACCCCCCAGCACATGCTGGTGCCGATCATGGCGACGTGATTGCCGGGACGGGTCGCCCCTGCTGCTAGCGTGGCCATTGCGGCATCGACGCCACCGGCGACCACGGGCGTACCGCTGCGCAGGCCGAGTGACGCGGCCACAGACGGGAGCAGGCCGCCGACGACTGCCCCTGAGTCCACCAGCCGATCCGGGAGCTTGTCATGGTCGAGCCCCAGGGCGTCGATCATGTCTGTCGACCAGGTGCGTGCTGCCAGGTCGTAGATGCCGCCGATGTTGCCCGCTGAGCAGTGGTCGATGGCGATCTCGCCGCTCAGGCGATAGTTGATGTAGCTATTGGGTGGCAGCAAGTAACGGGTGCGTTCCCAGACGTCAGGCTGCTCAGCTTTGAGCCACATCATCTTGGTGAAGCCGTAGTAGCTGTCCACGCCGTTGCCGGTGATGTCACCCAGACGAGCCAGGTCGATATGCGCTTTCACCCATTGGACCTGAGCCTCGGCCCGACGG
The DNA here is from genome assembly GCF_031451695.1 of Franzmannia qiaohouensis. Taxonomy (NCBI): domain Bacteria; kingdom Pseudomonadati; phylum Pseudomonadota; class Gammaproteobacteria; order Oceanospirillales; family Halomonadaceae; genus Franzmannia; species Franzmannia qiaohouensis. Next base: position 417,120 of record NZ_JARWAM010000002.1, on the reverse strand, counting down.
TCCATCCAGATCAGGCAAGGGTGCAGGGGGGTTATTTCGGCGTCGACTGGTATGCCCGAGCCGCCGTAGAGGCTACTGACGCACACTCCTTTGACGTCCTGGGGGTCGATGCCAGGAGCTTCCAGGCAGGCGCTAAGGCAGCCGAGTACAGCGTCCCACCACACATCCGGCCACTGCTCGGCCCAGAGGGGGCGCGGGGTGTCGACCTGGTAGCCCTGGCTATGTTCGGCCAGGATCCGACCCTGGGCATCGATCACCAGGGCCTTGGTACTCTGGGTGCCTATATCGATACCGATGACGGTTTCCATACGGTTCTCCTCTTGTCGGCGCTGGGTTAACCCGCGCCGAAGCGCTTGCCGGGGCTCAGGGGGTGCGCTTGCGGCTGATATAGATCGCCAGCAGGATAATCAGGCCCTTGATGACGTTCTGGAGGTAGGGCGATACGCCCATCAGATTGAGGCCGTTGTTGAGTACGCCGAGCAACAGGGCGCCAATCAGCGTGCCGAGAATCATGCCGCGCCCACCGGTAATGGCGGCGCCGCCCAGTACCACGGCGGCGATGGCATCGAGCTCGAAGCCGACCCCTGCATTGGGTTGGCCGCTCATCAACCGTGAGGTCAGGATCAACCCGGCAATGGCCGCAGTCGTACCACTAAGCGTATAAACCAGCAGTTTATAGCGCGAGACGCGGATGCCGGACAGCCGGGTCGCCTCCTCGTTGCCGCCGATGGCATACAGGTAGCGGCCTGTGGCCGTATGGTGAAGCAGCACAAAGCCGAGTGCGTAGACGCTGATCATGATCAGGATCGGCGTTTCGATGCCGGCCAGGCTGCCGCGCCCGAAGAAGGCAAACTCCGGGGGCAGGCCGGAAATCGGGTAGCCACCTGTGTATATCAGCCCGAGCCCGCGGGCGATGCCCATGGTGGCCAGGGTGACGATGATGGGTGGCATGCCGGCAAATGCGATGAAAACGCCATTAAAGGCCCCGAAGCCGGCACCTACCAACACGCCTAGCAGGATGGCCAGCGATGGAGGGACCCCGGCCACCATCAGCCCCGCCATGACGGTACCCGACAGGGCCATGACCGGGCCCACCGAGAGGTCGATGCCGCCGGTGAGGATGGCCAGGCTCATCCCCACTGCGATGATGGCGATGATCGAGGTCTGGCGTGCCAGATTGACCTGGTTGCTTGCGGTCAAAAAGTTGTCGTTGATGACCGCCATGGCAATGAAGACGACGATGAAACCGATCAACGGGTAGAAGATCGGGGTACGGCGCCAGCTGGCCAGTCGCATCTTGAGGGACTGACGGTTCATGCCTGGCGTTGAGTCGAGCTGGCTCATGAGCTGAGTCCCCCCGTGGCGTGATGCATGATGGATTGTGAATTGAGCTCGTCGCCTTGCAGTTCGGCGGCAATGCGGCCTTGGTAAAAGACCGCCGCGCGATCGCATAGGCCAAGGATTTCTGGGAGTTCGGACGAGATCATGATGATCGATACGCCTCGGGCGGTGAGCTCCTTCATCAGGGCGTAGATCTCTGACTTGGCGCCAACGTCAATGCCGCGGGTGGGCTCATCGAAGATCAGCACCTTGCACTGGTGGCCAAGCCAACGGGCGATGACAACCTTCTGCTGGTTGCCGCCGCTGAGGTCGCCGACAGGCGTCTCGGGGCTGGGGGCCTTGACCCGGACCGAGCCCATCAAACCGGCGGCAGTACTGGCCTCCTGGCGGCGCTTGATCAGCGGCAAGGCACCCTGGAATTGCGCCAGGTTGTTCAGTGAGATGTTGTCTCGACACGAGAACGGCAGGATCAGCCCCTGGACCTTGCGGCTTTCCGGCAACAGGCCGATACCCTGCTTCAGGGCGGTAGCAGGGTGGCGGAGCTTGGCCGGCTTGCCCTCCATACTCACCTTGGCATGCACGGGGCGCGTCGCACCGATGAGCCCCATGGCCAGTTCCGTGCGACCAGACCCCACCAGGCCGGCAAAACCGAGGATTTCGCCGCGGTGGAGCTTCAGTGAGTGCTCGGGGCCATTGGCCTCGAGGCGCAGGGCCTCAATGTCCAGTACCACATCGTTGTAATCGGCATCGCAACGGTGGTCGGGGAAGAGGTTCTCGACGCGGCGCCCGACCATTTTCTCGATCAGGTCATCGGGGGTGGTCGAGGCGACATCGCAGTCGTCGACCTTCTCACCGTCACGCATCACGCTGACACGATCACAGATGGTGAATATCTCTTCCATGTGGTGGGAGATGAATACCATGCCGACCTGCTGCTCGCGCAGCTTGCGCATGATGGTGAACAGGTGATCGGCTTCGCTTGGCGTCAGGGTTGCGGTTGGCTCGTCGAGGACCAGAATGCGCGCCTTCAGCGACAGGGCCTTGGCAATCTCGATGAACTGCTGGTCGGCGACACTTAAATCGACGATGGGACGATCCAGTGGGATCGAGACCTTGAGGCGGTCGAACAGGTGCTGTGCCTCGGCGATCATGCTGCGCCGGTCACGCAGGCCGAACTTGTTGCGCAATTCTCGGCCAAGGAAAATATTATCCACGGCGTCCAGATCGGGAATCAGGCTGAATTCCTGGAAGATGATGCCGATTCCCGCATCGAGAGCATCCTGGTAACCATGGAAATGGCGTGCCTCGCCGTTGATGTGGATCTCACCCTCGTCCTGTTGGTAAATGCCGCAGAGGATCTTCATCAGTGTCGACTTGCCGGCGCCGTTTTCGCCGAGCAACGCGTGCACTTCACCCGCGTGGACATCGAGCGATACATCCTTGAGGGCCCTCACTCCGGGAAACGATTTCGAGATATGTTTCAGGGAAAGTAATGGCGTCATGGGGATACCCTGGTGTGCCGCCCGTATGGGCGGCGCACGTCGTCATCGTCTGTGGGAGGGGTTACCAGCTGAAATCGGCTGCCCTGTCGCGGTCGATCAGTTGTACGTCGATGGGGATTTCCGCCGGGGCAGTTTCGGCACCCCAATGCTTGGCCAGCGCCAGGCCAAGCCCCACGCGCACCATGTCAGCGGGGTATTGCGCTGAGGTGGCGATGAACGGCGAATCGGCTTTCTGGATCTCCGCAACGGCCTCGGGATGACCGTCGACGCTGACCAGCTTGATGTCCTGGCCACTGGCCTCGATGGCGATTAGGGCGCCCAGGGAGCCGATATCGTTGACGCTGAAGAGACCATCGAGATCCGGGTTGGCCTGGATGATGTTCTCGGTCACCGTCATCGCATGGGTGCGCTCCTGACGGCCATTCTGCGTGGTGACGATCTCGATGCCATCGTACTGGTTAAGTGCGTCGGTGCAGCCTTCGATACGTTGCAGGATCGGCACGACCGGAATGCCATCCAGCAGGGCTATCTGACCTTCACCGCCGAGTTGTTCGGCCATGTACTCGCAGGCGAGGTAGCCAGCATCATAGTTTTTTGAACCCACGAAACCATCTACGGGCCCTTCGGCCTGGGCATCGATCGCCACCGTGGTAACGCCGGCCTCTTGGGCAGACAACACCGCTGTTTCGACCCCGACGGAGTCGGCAGGGTTGAGCAGCAGAATGTCGATGCCTCGCTGAATCATGTCCTCGACGTCGCTGACCTGCTTGGAGACATCGTGGCGGGCATCGGTGACGATCACTTCAGCGCCCAGGCTGCTGGCGGCGGTCTCGAGCGCCTCCTGCATGGTAACGAAGTACTCGTTGTTGAGCTCCTGAAAGGACATGCCGATGGTCAGAGTGTGCTCGTCGGCCGCTGCGGTACCAGTAACCAGGGCAGCCCCGCAGGCGGTTATAAGAGCGGCTTGGCGAACGTGCGGTGCGATGTTGCTGATCTTCATGGTTGGCTCCAGGCTTTGTTCTTGTCCGGCTTTAGCGCTTACCGGTTTTAGCGTTGATTGATATTGACATTGCCATTAATGTTAACGTCAACATTTTGAAGGCTAGAAGGCTCCGAGTGACAAATCAATAGAACTGCGACCAATGTCTAGTTACTCTCTCTGTCTTTGCCAGCGTTCCTTCTTCTCCTGACGACTTACATATCGAAATTGCTGGGCAGGACGACCATATCGCGAATCGTGACATTGCGAGGGCGAGTCAGGATATACATGATCGCATCGGACACGTCCGTAGGTTCGATGATGCTGCCGGACTCCTTAGCCTTGCGGAGGTTTTCCTCTGGCCAGTCGGCAAGCAAGGCGCTGTTGACCGGGCCGGGCGAGACCGACGCGACGCGGATGCCATGTTTAAATACCTGGCGGCGTACTGTCTGGACGAAGCTGGTCATGGCCCATTTGGAGGAGGCGTAGACAGGCTCCCAAGGGACGGGGAAATGTCCGGCCACCGAGCTCGTCACAATGATGTCGCCGGTTCCGCGCTCGATCATGTGCGGCAGGATGTTATGGACATTCTTCATCACGACGCTGACGTTCAGGCTTACCATCCGGTCGATGGCGTCTGGATCGGCGTCGAGCAGGTCACCACCGATGTAGCTTCCGGCATTGGCGTGGAAAATATCGAGCTGTCCTGCCTTTTCCAGGGTTTGTGAGAGAAGTGTTGCACAGGCCCGTGGGTCGAGCAGGTCGATGACCAGGGGAATCGCCGCATCGCCAAGCTCCTCGCAGATCGATTTCAGAGCGGCCTCATCGCGGTCTATAAGTACGACGCGAGCGCCTGATGAGATCATTGCTTTTACCGTGGCCAGCCCGATCCCCGATGCTGCGCCGGTGACGGCTGCCACCTTGCCTGTTAAATCATTGGGCATAACATGTTCTCCTTAAATAACGACTGGGATTTAGCGATTCGACGTTTTCTTCAGATGTCGGAGGCTGTGTGTCGCTGCTGGCATCTTCGAAATGTTAACGTCAACATTTTTGAAGGCTAGCTCCCAGCTAAGGACAAATCAATGAGGGCTAGACCAATGTCTAGTAAGAGGGTTGAGGCGGGTTAATATCGATTGCCGCGCTAGGCGCATGAGCGAGCGCTCAAGCCCAGTGGACAGGGACGCATGGCCGGCGTCTCTTAGCCGACTTACCCTAAAGTATAAGCCCCACGGCTTTGCTTTTTTTGGGAGCGTGGACGATCATTTGATCGATCAATGATCAATTTGATCAAAATGACTTGAGCAGAACAACAATGCCAAGCGTTACCAAGGAGCACTCCATGAAACTCTCCCACGCCTTGCCGTTGGCGACTCTGGCGGTGGCGGTCTCGGCCGCGGCTCACGCCCAGGAAATTACCGTCGCCACGGTCAACAACAATGACATGGTGATCATGCAGAGCCTGACCGACGAGTTCGAGCAGGCGCATCCCGGCATCACCCTTAACTGGGTGGTGCTCGAGGAGAACGTGCTGCGCCAGCGCCTGACCACCGATATTGCCACCGGCGGCGGCCAGTTCGACGTCATGACCATCGGCACCTACGAGGCTCCGATCTGGGCCGAGCGCGGCTGGCTGGTGCCGCTCGATGACCTGCCCGAGGAGTATCAGGTCGACGATCTGCTGCGCCCGGTGCGCGACGGCTTGAGCCACGACGGCACCCTGCATGCGCTGCCGTTCTATGGCGAGAGCTCGATGCTCTACTACCGCACCGACCTGTTCGAAGAGCATGGCATCGAGATGCCTGACCAGCCGAGCTGGGACGAGGTCTACGAGTGGGCAGGACAGATCCACGATCCCGACAATCGACTCTACGGCATCTGTCTGCGCGGCAAGCCGGGCTGGGGCGAGAACATGGCTTTCGTCTCGACCCTGGTCAACACCTTCGGCGGTCGCTGGTTCGACGAGGACTGGAACCCCGAGATCAACTCCCCCGAGTGGCAGGAAGCGATCAGCTTCTACGTCGACCTGATGAACAGCTATGGTCCGCCGGGGGCCAGTTCCAACGGCTTCAATGAGAACCAGGCGTTGTTCTCCAGCGGTCGCTGCGGCATGTGGATCGACGCCACCTCGGCGGCGGGCCGTATCTATGATCCGCGCGAGTCTGACGTCGCCGAGGTGCTGGGCTTCTCTCAGGCGCCGGTGGCTGAAACGCCGAAGGGCTCGCACTGGCTGTGGTCCTGGGCGCTGGCGATTCCGGCCTCTTCGGAAGAGCAGGATGCCGCCAAGCAGTTCGTGACCTGGGCCACCTCCCAGGAGTACATCGAGCTGGTTGGCGAGACCGAAGGCTGGACCAGTGTACCGCCAGGCACCCGTGCCTCGACCTATGAGGACGAGCGCTATATCGAGGCGGCGCCGTTTGCCAGCTTCGTGCTCGAGGCGATGCAGAACGCCGACCCCACCGATTCGACGCTCAAGCCGTCACCCTACACCGGGGTCCAGTTCGTCGGCATTCCCGAGTTCCAGGCCATCGGTACCCAGGTCGGCCAGTCGATCGCCGCGGCACTCACCGGTCAGATGCCGGTCGAGCAGGCCCTGGAGTCGGCACAGCGCAGCGCCGAGCGCGCCATGCGTCAGGCAGGCTACTACGACTGATCGTCTGTCCTGAGTCGGCCGGGGCTCCCCGGCCGACCTTCGTATCTCAATCCCGAGTGGTAACACCATGCGTACTCGAGCTTCCGGGCGTACCGTAGGCGGCCTGCGTAGCCTGTCGCTGCAGGCGCCCGCCGTCACCCTGCTGCTGATCTGGATGCTGATACCACTGGGCATGACCCTGTGGTTCTCCTTCCAGCGCTACAACCTCATGATGCCGGGCATGGAGCAGTTCGCCGGCCTGGAAAACTATGAATATCTGTTTACCGACCCGGCGCTATGGCGGGCCATGGGTACCACCCTGGTACTGGTCGGTTCGGTGCTGGCGATCTCGGTGATCGGTGGGACCCTGTTGGCGGTGCTCTACCAGCAGGAGTTCTTGGGCCGCGGCGTGGCACGCGTGCTGGCGATCTCGCCGTTCTTCATCATGCCCACGGTCAGTGCACTGATCTGGCAGAACATGATGATGCACCCGGTCAATGGCGTACTGGCCTGGTTCGCCGGGCTATTTGGGCTACCGGCGATAGACTGGTTCTCCTCCTTCCCGCTGCTGTCGATCATCATCATCGTCGCCTGGCAGTGGCTGCCGTTCGCGCTGCTGATCCTGCTCACCGCGATGCAGTCGCTGGACGACGATCAGGTCGAGGCGGCACGCATGGACGGCGCCGGCCCGGTGGCAGTGTTCTTCTTCATCACTCTGCCGCATCTCAAGCGCGCCATCAGCGTGGTGATCATGATCCAGATGATCTTCCTGCTGACCATCTTCGCCGAAATCTACGTCACCACCTCGGGTGGACCCGGCCTTGCCACCACCAACCTGGCGTACCTGATCTACATGCGCGCACTGCTGGAATTCGACGTGGGGGGTGCCTCCGCCGGCGGGGTCATCGCCATCATCCTGGCCAATATCGTGGCGATCTTCCTGATCCGCATGGTCGCGAAGAACCTCGAAGACTAGCCGAAGGAGCCCTCATGAATACCTCACGACTACAGCGCTTTGTCCTGGCCGTGCTGGCCTGGAGCATCACCTTCGTGATCTTCTTCCCGATCCTGTGGATGATCCTCACCGGCTTCAAGACCGAGGCCCAGGCGATCGCCGACCCGACCCTGTTCTTCACGCCGACGCTGGATAGCTACGCCGCCGTGCAGAGCCGTGCCGATTATTTCCACTTCGCCTATAACAGCGTCTACGTCGCCTTCGGCTCGACCCTGCTGGCGCTGCTTATCGGCATCCCGGCGGCCTACTCGATGGCCTTCCTGCCCACCAAGCGCACCAAGGGCACCATGCTATGGATGCTCTCCACCAAGATGCTGCCGCCGGTGGGCGTGCTGGTGCCGATCTACCTGATCTTCCGCGACCTGGGCATGCTCGACACGCGTATCGGCCTGACCGTCATCTATACCCTGATGAATCTGCCGATCGTGATCTGGATGCTCTACACCTTCTTCAAGGACCTGCCCAAGGACATCCTCGAGGCGGGGCGCATGGACGGTGCCAACACCACTCAGGAAATGCTCTACCTGCTGATCCCGCTGACCCTGCCGGGGATTGCCTCCACCGGTCTGCTGTCGGTGATCCTGAGCTGGAACGAGGCCTTCTGGAGCCTCAATCTCACCAGTTCGCGAGCGGCTCCCCTGACCGCCTATATCGCTTCCTTCTCCAGTCCCGAAGGCCTGTTCTGGGCCAAGCTGTCGGCGGCCTCGACCATGGCGGTCGCGCCGATCCTGATCTTCGGCTGGCTCACCCAGAAACAGATGGTACGCGGCCTGACCTTCGGCGCCGTCAAGTAACAGGACTCCTAGCATGGCTACCTTACAGATCAAGCAAGTCGTCAAGCGTTTCGACGACACCGAAGTGCTCAAGGGCATCGACCTGGAGGTCAACGACCGTGAATTCGTGGTCTTCGTTGGCCCCTCGGGCTGCGGCAAGTCGACCCTGCTGCGGATCATCGCCGGACTCGAGAGTGCCACCTCCGGCGATCTGCTCATCGACGGTGAACGCATCAACGAGGTCGGGCCCGCGGATCGCGGCCTGGCGATGGTGTTCCAGAGCTATGCGCTCTATCCGCACATGACCGTTGAGGACAACATGGGCTTCAGCCTGCGCCTGGCCGGGGTCGGCAAGCAGGCGCGGCGCGACAAGGTGCTCGAAGCGGCGCGCATCCTGCAGCTCGAGCCGCTGCTCGACCGCAAGCCTAAGGCGCTCTCCGGCGGCCAGCGCCAGCGGGTGGCGATCGGCCGCGCCATCGTGCGCAACCCCAGCATCTTCCTGTTTGACGAGCCGCTCTCCAACCTCGACGCGGCGCTGCGGGTACAAATGCGCATCGAGCTGGCACGCCTGCATGAAGAGCTCGACGCCACCATGATCTACGTCACCCACGACCAGATCGAAGCCATGACCATGGCCGACAAGATCGTGGTGCTGCAGGGCGGCGTGGTGGAGCAGGTCGGTTCGCCGATGGAGCTCTATCACCATCCCTGCAACCGCTTCGTGGCGGGGTTCATCGGCTCGCCAAAGATGAATTTCCTGCCGGTCACGGCCCAGGCGGTGTCTGCCAGCGGGGTGCGCGTGGCGCTGCCCGGGGGCGGCACCAGCGAGGTGGCGGTGAACGGCGAGGAGGCCCAGGCGGGCGATGCCCTGGAGCTGGGCATTCGTCCCGAGCATCTGCTGCTCGACGACCAGGGGCCGCTGTCAGGGCAGATCAAGGTCATCGAGCGGCTGGGCGGCCAAACCTCGCTCTACGTCGAGATGGACGACGGCATCATTACCATCACTGCCGACGGCGATGTCACCTATCGCGTCAACGAGCGGGTGAACTTCGGCTTCGAACCCTCACGGGCACACCTGTTCGACGCCCAGGGCCTGGCCCTGGCGAGCCTGGCGCGTCATCCGCTCTCGGGGCTGGTGCGCCAGGACAGCCGCGAGCGGTCTGACAATAGCAGTGAGCGTCCCGAGGGCAGCCCATGAGGCCGACGCCGACCCTGATCTTCGACTGTGACGGGGTGTTGGTCGATAGCGAGGCGATCGCCGAGGCGACACTGATCGAGCTGCTCGGCGAGTGGCTGCCCGACCTGCACGCCGAGAGCGAACTGCGCCAGGCGCTGGGCATGACCACCGCCAATATCCTGCGCCATCTCGAGGCACTCAGCCGTCACCGGCTGCCTACCGATGCCACCCAGCGGGTCGATAGCATCATCGAGGCGCGGCTGGCCGAGGAGCTGCAGGCCATGCCCGGCGTCGCGGCGGCCATCGGCGCCATCCCGCTGCCCAAGGCGGTGGTCTCCAACAGCCGCCGCCAGCGGGTAGTGGCCTCGCTGGCCTGCACCGGGCTGGATGCCCTGCTCGGCGAGGCGCCGATCTTCACGGCCGATGAGGTCGAGCATCCCAAGCCCGATCCGGCCCTCTACCGCTTGGCCGCCGCGCGGTTGGGGGCAGATGCCGAGCAGTGCCTGGTAATCGAGGACAGCGTCGCCGGCGTCACCGCGGCCCACGCCGCCGGTATGACCGTGGTGGGCTTTATCGGTGCCAGTCATATCGAAGCGGGGCAGGCGGCGCGGCTTGAGGCCGCCGGCGCCTGGCGGGTGATCGACCATATGCAGCATCTGGCCGAGCTGGTCAGCGACTGGCGGGGTGCCGCGCAGAGCCTTCCTTCAAGGAGACGCAAGAGATGAAACTCAATGACAAGGTGGCCGTGATCACCGGCGGCGCCCGTGGCATCGGCCTGGCCATTGCCCAGGGCTACCTGGCCCAGGGCGCCAAGCTGGTCATCGCCGATATCGATCAGGCCGCCATCGATGCGGCACTGACGACCCTCGATGCCGATGGCCAGAGCGCGGGACGTCTGATGGGGGTGCGCCTCGACGTCTGCGACCATCAGGCCATCGAGGCCATGGTGGCGGAGGTCAGCGAGCGCTTCGGCGGCATCGATATCCTGGTCAACAACGCTGCGCTGTTCGACATGCAGCCGGTACTCGAGGTGACCGAAGCCAGCTACGACAAGCAGTTCAACGTCAACGTCAAGGGCCTGTTCTTCACCCTGCAGGCGGTGGCCAGGGCGATGGTCGCCCGCGGCCAGGGTGGGGCGATCATCAATATGTCGTCCCAGGCCGGGCGCCGCGGCGAGGCTTTGGTGAGCATGTATTGCGCCACCAAGGCGGCGGTGATCAGCCTCACCCAGTCCTGCGCGCTGGATCTGATCAAGCACGGCATTCGCGTCAACGGCATCGCTCCCGGGGTGGTCGACACGCCGATGTGGGGGGAGGTCGATGCGCTGTTCGCTCGCTATGAAGGGCGGCCGCTGGGCGAGAAGAAGCGCCTGGTCGGTGAGGCGGTGCCCTATGGCCGCATGGGGCGCCCCGAGGACTACGTCGGTCCGGCGCTGTTCCTGGCCTGCGACGACAGCGAGTACGTGGTAGCGCAGACCTTGAACGTCGACGGCGGCAACTGGATGAGCTGAGCCATGTTCGATATCACCACCAGCGGCGAGCTGCTCGCCGAGTTCATGGCCGAGGTCCGCGACCAGCGTTTCGACACCACCGGCCGCTTCCATGGCCCCTTTGCCAGCGGCGCCCCGGCGATCTTCGCCTCCCAGGCGGCGCGCATGGGCGCTCGAGTCGCCTACGCTGGCCGCGTGGGTGACGACGGCTTTGGTGACCTGATCGTGGCGCGATTGCGTGATGACGGCATCGACGTTGGCGCCGTGCAGCGCGATCTCGAGCGTCCCACCGGCACGGCCTTCGTCAGCTACCAGGCCGACGGCAGCCGCCGCTTCATCTTCAACCTGGCGCACAGCGCTGCCGGCCAGCAGACCCTCGACGAGGATCAGTTGGAGCGGCTGGCGGCGTGCCGCTACTGCCACGTGATGGGCTCGTCGCTGTCGTCGCCGGCGGCCATCGCCATCGTGCGACGGCTGGTGGCGCGGGTCAGGGATAACGGCGGGCAGATCAGCTTCGATCCCAATGTGCGCGATGAGCTGATCGAGCGTCCCGGCGTACGCGAGGCGCTGCTCGAGCTCGTCGCCGGCTGCGATATCTTCCTGCCCAGCGATGCCGACCTCGAATGGCTGGCCGCTGCGGGCGAGGACGCCGAACGAACCGCGCAGCGGCTGCTGAGCGAGCAGCGCATGTCGCTGCTGGTGCTCAAGCGGGCCGCGGCGGGCTGCCGGGCCTACACCGCCAGCGAGGTGATCGAGGTGCCCGGCCTTAGCGTGGAGGAGGTCGACCCCACCGGCGCCGGTGACTGCTTCGGCGGTGCGCTGATCGCCGCCCTGGCCGCCGGCTGCGAGCTTCACCAGGCGTTGCGACTGGCCAATGCCGCCGGCGCCCATGCCGTGACGGTGCTGGGGCCGATGGAGGGCTGCAGCGACCTTGCCACCCTGGAGCAGCGGCTCGCCGCTGTGGGAGAGACGCAATGACTCATCCTCTCGACGAGATCGTGGCCGCCAACCGGCGCGGTGAGATGTGCGGCATTCCCTCGGTGTGCTCGGCCCACCCGCTGGTGCTCGAGGCCGCCATCGAGCGAGCCCAGGCAGATGCCACGCCGCTGCTGGTCGAGGCGACCTGCAACCAGGTCAATCAGCAGGGCGGCTACACCGGCATGACGCCGGCCGACTTTCGCGACCGGGTGCTGGCCCTGGCGGCACGGTGGGGCTTGCCCGAGGCGCAAATGATCCTCGGCGGGGACCATTTGGGGCCGTCGCCGTGGCAGGCCGAGTCCGCCGAGGCGGCCATGGCCAAGGCCGAAGCGATGGTAGCGGCCTACGCCGCGGCTGGTTTTACCAAGCTGCATCTCGACGCCAGCATGCCCTGCGCCGATGACCCGCCGGCGCTCGACGATGCCACGGTGGCGGCCCGGGCCGCGCGCCTGGCCCAGGCCGCCGAACAGGCCGCAGGGGTGCAGCGCAACCGGCTGCGCTACGTGATCGGCACCGAAGTGCCGGTGCCCGGCGGTGCCCAGGAACACCTCGACAGCCTTGCCGTGACCGGTACCGCCGAGCTGCAGGTAACCCTCGAGACCCATCGCCAGGTGTTTGCCGCCCATGGGCTGAGCGAGGCCTGGCAGCGCGTGCGTGGGGTAGTGGTGCAGCCCGGGGTGGAGTTTGGTCATACCGAGGTGATCGACTTCGTGCCGGCCGCCGCCGCTGAGTTGAGCGCCGCCATCCACGCCTGGCCCAACCTGGTGTTCGAGGCCCACTCCACCGATTACCAGACGCCGCGGGCCTACCGCGAGCTGGTGAAGGGCCACTTCGCGATCCTCAAGGTGGGGCCGGCGCTGACCTTCGCTCTGCGCGAGGCGCTGTTCGCCCTCGACCATATTGCCCTGGAAACGCCGGCGGTGGCGTGGAAGACGCCGCTGCGCGAAACCCTGGAGGTGGCCATGCGCGTCGAGCCGCGCTACTGGCAGGCCTACTACGAGGGGAGTGTCGACGAGCAGCGCTTCGCCCGTCGCTACAGCCTCAGCGACCGCAGTCGCTACTACTGGGCGCAGCCCGAGGTGGCCGCTGCGGTCGAGGCGCTGTTCGACGCACTCGACGCGGCAGCGATACCGCCGACGCTGATCAGCCAGTACCTGCCGCAGCAGTATCAGGCGATCCGTCGCGCTGAGCTGGCCGCCGATGCCCGCGCGCTGGTGCGCCACCATATCGACCGCACCCTGGGTGCCTACGCCGAGGCCTGTGTGCCGCCCGACTGGCGTGCCGCCGGCTGACCCCGCCTTTCAGGAGAGAACCGATGGGCAATCTGCAGTTCGATTTCGCGGGCCAGGTGGTGCTGATCACCGGTGCCGCCAACGGCATCGGCAAGACGCTTGCCGAACGCTTCGCCGCCAGCGGCGCGCGGCTGGTGCTGGTGGACCGCAGTGAGTCGCTGCATCAACTGGCCGCCGCGCTGCCCGGCGAGGCGCTGGTTGCAGTGCACGACGTGGCCGATGAAGCCGCCGTCATGGCCAGCGTGGCCGAGGCCTGCCGGCATTTCGGCGGTATCGACGTGCTGGTCAACAACGCCGGTATCGGCCCGCTGGATGCCGCCGAGGCGATGTCCAGCGAGCTCTGGGACCAGACCCAGGCGGTCAATCTGCGCGGTGTCTTTCTGTTCTGCCGCGAGGTCGGCAAGGCCATGCTGGCGCGCGGCGCAGGACGCATCGTCAACCTGGCCTCCCAGGCCGCCAGTGTCGGCCTCGACGGCCACCTGGCCTACTGCACCAGCAAGGCCGGGGTGCTGGGCCTGACCCGCACCCTGGCGCTGGAGTGGGGGCCGCGGGGGATCACCGTCAACGCGGTGTCGCCCACCGTGGTCGAGACCGAGCTGGGCCGCTACGGCTGGGCGGGAGAGAAGGGCGAGCGCATGAAGGCGCTGATCCCCACCCGGCGTTTCGCCCAACCGGAGGAGATCGCCGCCGCCGTGATGTATCTGGCGGCGAGCGAGGCGGCCATGGTCAACGGCGCCGATCTGCGTATCGACGGCGGTTACACGGCGATCTAGGCGCGGCATCATGGGCCTTCGTTGATTCGCAAAGGAGAGCTCCACGTGAGCCAAGAACTGCATGCCATTGTCCAGCGCATCATCGCCGCCGCGGCGGATGCCGAGCGCTTCGTGGTCGCCCTGGCCGGCCCGCCGGGGGCCGGCAAGTCGACGCTGTCGGAGCAGCTGTGGCAGGCCATTGATGCCGAGCTGCCCGGCCAGGTGGTGGTGGTGCCGATGGATGGCTACCACTTCGACAACGCGGTGCTGGGCGCCGAGCAGGTCCCGTTCAAGGGCGCGCCGCACACCTTCGACGTCGCTGGCCTGCATGCCGACCTGCTGCGCATTCGTCGCGCCGACGCAGCGGTCGCGGTACCGGTCTTCGACCGCCCCCTCGACCTGGCCCGGGCCGGCGGGCGCATCGTCGCGCTGGGGCACCGCATCATCCTGGTCGAGGGCAACTACCTGCTGCTCGACCAGGCGCCGTGGTGCGATCTGGCGCCGCTGTTCGACCTCAGTGTGATGCTCGAGGTCGACGACGACGAGCTCGAACGACGCCTGGTGGAGCGCTGGCGGGGCATGGGCCAGGACCCTGAGGCCGCTCTCGACAAGGCGCGCAACAAGGACATGCTGAATGCCCGGCTGGTCAAGCGGCATTCGCGAACCCCCGACCTGGTCTGGCGCTGACGCCGGGCCCTGGCGGGCCGAACACTCTTGCACTGGAGACACGCCATGACACCCCTCGACACCACTACGCTGCCCAGCCTGCCCGCCGAGGTGGCTCGCCCGTGCTACGCCCGCGGTGCCGTCACGGCGGGGATCGTGCATATCGGCGTGGGGGGCTTCCATCGCGCCCACCAGGCCATGTACCTGGATGTCCTGATGAACCAGGGCGAGGCCTTCGACTGGGGCATCGTCGGGGTCGGGGTGATGCCTGGCGACAAGCGCATGCAGCAGGCACTGGCGGCCCAGGATTACCTCTATACCCTGGTGGTCAAGCATCCCAACGGCCGCTACGAGCCGCAGGTCATCGGCAGCATGATCGACTACCTGTTCGCGCCGGACGACCCCGAGGCGGTGATCGAGCGCATGGCCGACCCGGCGATCCGCATCGTCTCGCTGACCGTCACCGAGGGCGGCTACAACTTCCACCCGGTGAGCGGCGAGTTCGACCTCGACAACCCCCAGGTGCGTGCCGACCTCGCCGAGCCGAGCCGGCCGAGCACGACCTTTGGCCTGGTGGTGGAAGCGCTGGTGCGGCGTCGTGCCCGGGGCATCGCCCCGTTCACGGTGATGTCCTGCGACAATATTCAGGCCAATGGCGATGTCGCCAAGCACATGTTCAGCGCCTATGCCCGGGCTCGGGACGCTGAACTGGGCGAGTGGCTGGCCGCCGAGGTGGCGTTCCCCAACTCGATGGTAGACCGCATCACTCCGGTGACCGCACAGGCCGACATCGACGAGCTGGCCGCCCGCTTCGGTGTCAGCGATGCCTGGCCGGTGGTCTGCGAGCCTTTCACCCAGTGGGTGCTGGAGGATCACTTCGGCGCCGGGCGGCCGGCCTTCGAGAAGGCCGGGGTGCAGGTGGTCGAGGACGTCGAGCCCTACGAGCTGATGAAGCTGCGGCTGCTCAATGCCAGCCACCAGGCGCTGTGCTATTTCGGCTACCTGGCCGGCTACCGCTACGCCCACGAGGTGTGCCAGGATCCGCTGTTCGTCGATTTCCTGCTCACCTACATGCGCGAGGAGGGCAGTCCGACCCTGGCTGCCGTGCCCGGCGTCGACCTCGAGCAGTATCGCCTGACGCTGATCGAGCGCTTCGCCAATCCGCAGATCAAGGACACCCTGGCGCGGCTGTGCGCGGAGAGCTCCGACCGGATTCCCAAGTGGCTGGTCCCGGTGATCCGCGAACAGCTCGCCCGCGGCGGCGAGATCCGCCTCAGCGCGGCGGTGGTGGCGAGCTGGGCGCGCTACGCCGAGGGCGTCGATGAAGAGGGCCAGCTGATCGAGGTGGTGGATCGCCTCAAGGAGTCATTGATGGCCTTGGCGCAGCGTAACCGCGAGCAGCCGACCGCCTTTATCGAGAATGCCGAGCTGTTCGGCGACCTCGCCGAGCAGCCGCGCTTCCGTGAGGCGTATCTGGCAACGCTTGCCTCGCTGCAAGAACGCGGCGCACGCGCTACCCTCGAGACACTGATTCAGTCGAAAGGGACGGCATGATGTATATCGGGGTGGATTGCGGAACCCAGAGCACCAAGGTGGTGGTGGTCGACGTCGAACGTGGAGCGATTCTCGCCGAGGCCAGCCGGCCCCATTCGCTGATCGAGGGCGACCACGGCCGCCGCGAGCAGGACCCCGGCGAATGGGTCACGGCGCTGCGCGGCGCCCTCGGCGAGGCGCTGGGCCTGGCGGCCATCGACCCGCTGGCGATACGCGCCATTGGCGTCTCCGGCCAGCAGCACGGGCTGGTGGCGTTGGATGGCAGCGGCGAACCGGTCTATCCGGCCAAGCTGTGGTGCGATACCGAGACCGCCGCGCACAATGCCGCCCTGGTCGAACAGCTGGGCGGCGAAGCCGGCTGCCTCGACAAGCTCGGCCTGGTGCTGCAGACCGGCTACACCGCCTCCAAGCTGGCCTGGCTGCGCGAGCGCGAGCCGCAGGCCTATCGACGCATCGAAAGCCTGCTGCTGCCCCACGACTACCTCAACTTCTGGCTCACCGGCGAGCGCGTCACCGAGGCCGGCGATGCCTCGGGCACCGGCTACTTCGACACCCGGGCGCGCACCTGGCGCGAGGATGTGTTCGCCGCCATTGCCCCCGAGCTCGACCCCGCGCGGGTGCTGCCGCGCATCATCGAGGCCAGCGAGCCGGCCGGCACGCTGCGCCCGGCGCTGGCGCGCGAGCTCGGCTTATCGCCGGAGGTGCTGGTATCGAGCGGCGGCGGCGACAATATGCTCGGCGCCATCGGTACCGGTAATATCACCCCGGGGCTGATGACCATGAGCTTGGGAACTTCGGGTACGCTGTGCGCCTACTCGCCGGCGCCGGTGATCGCCGACAGTGCCATGGTTGCCAACTTCTGTTCGAGCACCGGCGGCTGGCTGCCGCTGATCTGCACCATGAACGTAACCTCGGCCACCACCCGGGTGCGCGAGCTGTTCGGCCTCGACCTCGCCACCTTCGGCGAGCGTATCGCCAGCGCCCCGGTAGGCGCCGAGGGCGTGACTGTGCTGCCGTTCTTCAACGGCGAGCGGGTGCCGATGCTGCCCGAGGCCACGGCGAGTTTTCTCGGCCTGAACGGTGTCAACGTCACCCAGGCCAACCTGTGCCGCGCGGTGATGGAGGGGGCAACCTTCGGCTTGCGCTACGGCCTGGACCTGTTCGGCTCGCTGGCCGAGGGGGCCAGCCAGATTCGCCTGATCGGCGGCGGGGCCAAGAGTCCGGTATGGCGACAGATGGTCGCCGACGTTACCGCGACACCGGTCATCTGCCCCGAGGTCACCGATGCCGCGGCGCTGGGTGCCGCACTGCAGGCCGCCTGGTGTCATCAGCATGCCCACGGTGTAACGCTGGAGGCGCTGTGCGCCCGGCTGGTGCATCTCGATGCCGGCTCGCTGGCCGAGCCCGAGCCGGGTGCGGTGGCGGCCTATCGCGAGGTCTACGCCCGCTACCACCGGGCACTGGCCGAGCGCCACGCCCTGGCGCCTTGACCCGCCGTCACCTTCGTTACTCATTTTACCAGGAGCGCTATTACATGACGTCCACTAGCCAACTCGACCAGCTCAGGCGCCATTCGCTGGTGGTCGCCGACACCGGCGATCTCGAGGCGATCCGCCGCTACCAGCCGCAGGATGCCACCACCAATCCCTCGCTGCTGCTCAAGGCCTTCGCGCTGCCCGGCTATCAGGAGCTGATCGACGCCGAGCTGGCGGCGGTCAAGTCGGAGGGCGTGGATCGCGACACGCGCCTGGCCCACGCCGTGGATCGGCTGGCGGTGGCGATCGGCAGCGAGATCAGCCGTCTGGTGCCGGGTCGCGTCTCCACCGAGGTGGCGGCACGCCTCTCCTTCGATACCCAGGCCAGCATCCGCAAGGCGCATGAGCTGATCGAGCTATATGGCCGCCACGGCGTGGGGCCGGAGCGGGTGCTGATCAAGCTGGCCTCGACCTGGGAGGGCATTCGCGCCGCCGAAGTGCTGGAGCGCGAGGGCATCCAGTGCAACCTGACGCTGCTGTTCAGCGAGGCCCAGGCCCAGGCCTGTTTTGATGCCGGGGTGTTTCTGATCTCGCCCTTCGTCGGGCGTGTCACCGACTGGTACAAGAAGGAGACCGGCCGCGACTATGCGCCCGACGAGGATCCCGGCGTGCAGTTCGTGCGTGGCGTATGTGAGCGGGCCAATCCCGGCGGCTATGAGACGGTGGTGATGGGCGCCAGCTTTCGCACCACCGGCCAGGTGCTGGCGCTGGCCGGCTGCCCGCGGCTTACCATCTCGCCGGCGCTGCTCGAAGAGCTGGCGGCGAGCGACGGCGAGGTGACGCCCAAGATCGCCATGCAAGCCGCTGCTGACGCCGTACCGACGCCACCTCTCGATGAGGCGGCGTTCCGCTGGGGCCACAACCAGGACGCCATGGCCAACGACAAGCTAGCCGACGGGATTCGCCGCTTCCATGACGACCAGGCCGCCCTCGAGGCGCTGATCGACGAGCGCCTGGGCTGACGCGTTACAGCTCCTCCAGCCGCCACACATCGTAGGCCGGCTCCTCGTAGGGGTGGGCCAGCTTGAGGGCGGCCACGGCGGCCTGAATGACGCCGTCCTCGCAGACCAGCTCGACCTTGAGCTCCTCGACATGCTCCAGCTCGCCGACCGCGCCGATATGCGGGTCGGCGCCGTCCAACGGCCTGAACTGGCCGCGGCCGAGGGTCTCGAAACAGCACGCCTCGTAGTCGCCGATGCGCCCGGCGCCGGTCTCGAACACCGCCTCCTTGACCGTCTCGGCGGCGTCCAGCGGGACGAAGAAAGCCAGTTTGTACATGCTATCGCTCCTCTCGGATGTATTGCGCCCTTGTGCCATAGCCGTGGGCGCTTTGCCAGCCGGGGGGGCGGTCATGGCAGGATGGGATCAGCCGACACCATCAGGGGAGGGCATCATGGAGGCAACGCTTGGGGAGCT
This sequence comes from Franzmannia qiaohouensis, assembly GCF_031451695.1. Classification (NCBI taxonomy): domain Bacteria; kingdom Pseudomonadati; phylum Pseudomonadota; class Gammaproteobacteria; order Oceanospirillales; family Halomonadaceae; genus Franzmannia; species Franzmannia qiaohouensis. The sequence goes on along the minus strand of NZ_JARWAM010000002.1, from coordinate 398,019 downwards.
GCTGGCGTCGCTGGCGCTGACGCCGCGGGGCGAGCTTCGCGCCATGACGGGGGGCGACATCGCCGCCGTCTACTGGCTCGATACCGACCAGGGCGCGGTGGTGGTCAAGCGTGACGATAGCCAGCGGCTGGCCGGCGAGGCCGATGGCCTCGAGGCGCTGCGCGCCGCCGATAGCGGCCTGGTGGTGCCCGAGGTGCTGGGTCAGGCGGGCGAGTGGCTGGTGATGGAGGCGCTGCACGCCTCGCGGCGTGAGGCGGGGGATGCCTTGGTGCTTGGCCAGGGGCTGAGGGCACTGCATGCGCACAGCGCAGCCGAACACGGCTGGCCGCGGGACAACGCCTGCGGGCTGACCCCTCAGCCCAACGCGCCGTTGAGCGACGGGCGGGCGTTTCAGCGCCAGCGGCGCCTGCTACCGCTGGCCGCCGCCTGCCATGAGCGCGGCCTGCTGGACGCCGGCCTGCGCCGGCGCCTCGAGACCCTGGCCGAAGGCCTGGAGAGCTGGCTGCCGGATGCCCCGGCGAGCCTGCTGCACGGCGACCTGTGGAGCGGCAACGTGCTGTATACCCCGCGCGGGCCGGCGCTGATCGATCCGGCGGTGTATCGCCACTACCCGGAGGTCGACCTGGCCATGCTGACGCTGTTCGGCGCTCCCGGGGAGGCCTTCTTCGAGGCCTACTGGAACGGCGACGCCCCGGCCGACTGGCCGAGGCGCGAGGCGCTGTTCCAGCTCTATCCGCTGCTCAACCACCTGCTGCTGTTCGGTGGTGGCTATCGCGGCGGGGTCGAGCGGGCGGTGGCGCGGGTCGAGTCCTACCAGGACTAGCTGTTTACCAAGATTTATATGGCAGGAACTTGCCGCTCAGGGTCAGCAGCACCCGGTCGCCCTTGGGATCCTCGACCTTGTCGACCTCCATGGTGAAGTCGATGGCGCTCATGATGCCGTCGCCGAACTTCTCCTGGACCACGTCCTTGAGCGTTTCGCCGTAGACGCCCACCACTTCGTAGAGGCGATAGACGAAGGGATCCTGGGGGATCGCTTCGTCCCAGGCCTTGGTGGGGAAGGCCTTGAGCGCGTCGGCCGCCTCGCTGTCGACGCCGAGCACGTCGCACAGCTTGTGGGCCACCTCGTGGCTGGCACTGTTCATGCCGTAGCAGGCCGAGGCGACCCACACCGGCGACATGCCGACGGCGCTGCCGATCGCGTCCCAGCTGAGCTGTTTGCGCGCCTTGGCGGCGAGCAGGGTGTGGCGCATTTCGAGCTTATCCATGATGCGTCTCCTTGGGAGTGAAGCTGACCAGGGTGTCGTGGGTATTGTCGGCATCCGCGGCGCGGCCGCCGGATGCCGAGGGGCTGTCGGCCGCGGACGAGGCGTGCTCGACCGGGTTGACCGATTCGGGGTAGCGCAATCCGCGCTGGTCGAGATCGGCGGTGCGCAGCTCGCCGGAGCGGTTCACCAGGAAATCGACCAGGTAGTTGCGGATGGTGTAGAAGTGCGGATGCTTGACGATCTCGCCGCGCTGGCGCGGCCGCGGCAGGTCGATCTCGACGGCCTCGGCGATACGCGCCTCAGGGCCGTTGGTCATCAGGAAGATACGATCGGCGAGCAGGATCGCCTCGTCGACGTCGTGGGTGATCATGAACACCGTCTGCTGATCCTGGCTCCAGATCTTGATCAGCTCGTCCTGGATGACGCCACGGGTCAGGGCGTCCAGCGCCCCGAACGGTTCGTCGAGCAGCAGCAGCTTGGGCTTGGTGGCGAAGGCGCGGGCGATACTCACTCGCTGGCGCATGCCGCCGGAGAGCTGCGCTGGCTTGCGGTCCACCACGTCCTTGAGGCCGACCATCTCGAGATAGGCGAGGCTATGCTCGGTGACCTTGGCGTCGCTCCACTCCTTCCAGCGGGCGCGTACGCCGAAACGCACGTTCTCCAGCGCCGACAGCCACGGCAGCAGGCTGTAGTTCTGAAACACCACGCCGCGCTCGAGGCCCGGGCCATCGATCTCCTTGCCCTCCATCACCATGGCGCCGTCGCTGAACTGATCGAGGCCGGCCAGGGCGTTCATGATCGTCGACTTGCCGCAGCCGGAGTGGCCGATGATGCAGACGAACTCGCCTTTCTCGAGCTGGAAGCTGACGTTCTCGAACACCGTCAGGTCGGGCTCGCCCTTGGCGCCTGGGAAGCGCTTGGCGGCTTGCTGGACTTCTACGAAGGCGTGACTCATGTCTCTCTCCTCAAGGTTATTCCTGGTAGGCGACCAGCTTGGCGACGGCACCGAGGGCCAGGTCGAGCAGCATGCCCACCACGCCGATCAGCAGGATCGAGAAGATCACGCTGGTCAGGTCGAGGTTGTTCCACTCGTTCCACACGTAGTAGCCAATGCCGGTGCCGCCGACGAGCATCTCAGCGGCGACGATCACCAGCCAGGCGATGCCGATGGAGATGCGCATGCCGGTGAGAATGGTCGGTGCCGCGGCGGGCAGGATCACCTGGAAGGCGGTCTTGAGCGGCGACAGCTCATGGGTGCGCGCGACGTTGACCCAGTCCTGCCTGACCCCGGCTACGCCGAAGGCGGTATTCAGCAGCATTGGCCAGATCGAGCAGATGAAGATCACGAAGATCGCCGAGGCCTGGGCGTCGCGGATGATGAACAGCGCCAGCGGCATCCAGGCCAGCGGCGAGATCGGTCGCAGCACCTGGATAAAGGGGTTGAGCGCCTTGTAGGCCAGCGGTGACATGCCGATCAGGAAGCCGATAGGGATCGCGATCAGCGCCGCGGCGAAATAGCCGGTCAGTACCCGGAACAGCGAGTAGCCAAGCTGGATGCCGATGCCCTTGTCGTTGGGGCCGGCATCGTAGAAGGGATCCGACAGCTGCTCCCAGGCGCGCACCACGATCGCCGAGGGCGGCGGTACGCTGGCGGTCTCGTCGGCGCCGGCCATCAGCTGCTCGTACTCGCTGAGTTCGCCGCCGCCAGCCCCCAGGATCGGCGCGCGGTTGAGGCCCTCCCAAAGGCCGACGAACAGCGCCAGCAGCAGTACGGCAAGGATGCCGGCGCGGACGTTGAGGCTGAAGTTCCACTCGGTGGTCGTGCGGTCCATGAGTTAGCTCCTGCGGATGTCGAAGCTGTCGAGATAGGCTTCGGGATCGGTGTAGTCGAAGGTCTTGCCCATGATCTGGTAGTTGCGCGAGGTCTCTTGCGGGGCCTCGTAGCCCAGCTCGCGCATCACCTCGCCGGCTTCGCTGGCCAGGAACACATCGCGGGCCACCTGCTGGTAGTCGACATCGCCGTCGATATAGCCCCAGCGCTTCATCTGGGTCAGGATCCACACCGCCATGGAGTGCCAGGGGAAGGGGTCGAAATCGATGCGGTCGGGGACGTCGCGCACCTCGCCCAGGCCGTCGGCGAAACGCCCGGTCAGGACCTGCTCGATGACGTTGACCGGCTGGTTGAGGTAGTTGGTGGGGGCAATGGCCTCGGCGATCTCGGAGCGGTTGGCAGGGTCCGAGGAGTACTGGGTGGCGTCGATGATCGCCCGCAGCAGCGCGCCGTAGGTATTGGGGTTCTCGCGGGCGAAGGTGGCGCTGGTGGCGAAGGCGCAGCACGGATGACCGTCCCAGATCTCCTGGGTCAGCAGGTGGATGAAGCCGATGCGCTCGTAGACCGCACGCTGGTTGAACGGGTCCGGTGACAGGAAGCCGTCGATGTTGCCGGCGCGCAGGTTGGCGACCATCTCGGGCGGCGGGATGACGCGGATCTGGATGTCCTGGTCGGGGTCGAGGCCGTGCTCGGCGACGTAGTAGCGCAGCAGGAAGTTGTGCATCGAGTACTCGAAGGGCACGCCGAAGGTGAAGCCCTTCCACTGCTGCGGGTCGCGCTTGTCCTGGTGGTCGAGGTGCAGCACGATCGCCTGGCCGTTGATGTTCTCGATGGCCGGGGTAATGAAGGAGCGGCGACTGGAGCCGGCGCCGAGGCTCATCGCCAGCGGCATCGGTGACAGCATGTGCGCGGCATCGAAGGTATCGTTGAGCGAGTTGTCGCGGATCAGCGCCCAGCCAGCGGTCTTGATGACGTTGACGTCGAGGCCATAGCGCTCATAGAAACCCATCGGGTGGGCCATGATGATCGGTGTGGCACAGGTGATGGGAATGAAGCCGACGTCCAGTTCGGTCTTCTCCAGCGGGCCAAGATCCTCCTTGACCGCCGCCTTGATGGCGTCCATGGGGAACAGGCTGGCCAGCGCGGCGGCCACGGTGCCGCCGCCGACCAGTTTCATGAACTGGCGGCGATGCATATCGCTATGGCCGAACATGCCGCGCACCAGCGCGCTCTCGACCACGCGATCCATCATCTCCTCGCTGTTGGCGGGCTGCGCAGCGTCGCGCTTGGTGCCATCGGAGGCGAGGCGTGCCGCGGCGTCGTGGCGGCAGTCGTGGCAGTCGCAGTGGCGGCCATGAATCAACGACTGGCGATGATCGAAGGGGTTGCCCAGGCTGTTGTGTTCGTTGTGATCGCTCATGTTGTTGTTCACCTCATGGAAGCAGTGGGACGTCGGGATGCGCCGCGGTGGTGCAGTAGCGGGAGTTACGGCGACGCTAGGACAACCATTGCCAGGCCCGTGCCAGTTACCGCCAAGGAACAGATAGTCGTTGTCATACAGTGGGTTGGCGGTACTGGATGGCGTCCGGGAGGGAGTGGTCGGTAATCACGAAATTTCGTCATCTACGATATTTCGTTGGTTTTTATACGAAATATCGTCACTGGCGCGGGTTTTGTATGACCTTGGGCATGTGCCATTGAGGAGCCCGCCATGCCCCCTGTATCGCCCCTGCATCAGCGCGTCTTCCTGCAATCGCCCCAGGCCATGCTGGTGGTCGATCCGTTAGCCGATCAGCTGCTGGAGGCCAATCCCGCCGCCAGCCGCCTGCTGGGCGGTGACGCCGAGGCGTTGGCAAGCCGGCCAGTCAGCCATTTCCTGGGCGCATCGCTGCCGCTGTGGGTGAGCTTTACCGATGAGGTGCTGACCCGCTCGCCGGGCTGGTCGGATGACCTGGTGGTGCTCGACCTGGCCCGCCAGCCGCACAACGTCGAGGTATTCGGCCAGCGCCTCGACGATGGCCAGACGCTGCTGTTGACCCTGACCGACCGCGACCAGGCAGAGCAGCGCCGTGCCAAGGCCGACCTGCGTCGCCAGCACCGCCGCGGCCACGTCGGCTGGGAGCGGGTCGAGCAGGTCTTCGAGCGTATCGAGCGCCAGAATCAGCTGATCCTGGGCGCCGCCGGGGAGGGGATCTACGGCCTCGACGCCGAGGGCAAGACCACCTTCGTCAATCCCGCCGCCGAGCGCATCCTGGGCTGGAGCAGCGACGACATGGTCGGTCACGATGCCCACCTGATGTTTCACCACACCCACGCCGACGGCAGCCATTTCCCGGTGCAGCAGTGCCCGATCCACGCCTCGTTCAGCGACGGCCAGGTGCATCGCGTCGACGACGAAGTGTTCTGGCACAAGAACGGCGAGGCGATCCCGGTGGAGTACACCAGCACGCCGATCTTCGAGATGGGGCGGTTGGTGGGGGCGGTGGTGCTGTTCCGCGATATTCGCGAGCGCAAGCGCGCCGAGCAGCAACTGCGCGACGCCCTGGCCGAAGTCGAGTCGCTCAAGCAGCGTCTCGAACTCGAGAACCAGTACCTGCAGGAGGAGATCAAGGCCGAGCTCAACCACCGCGAGATCGTCGGCGAGAGCCCGGCGGTGGTGCAGCTGATCCGCCAGATCGCGCTGGTCGCGCCCACCGATGCCAATGTCCTGATCAGCGGCGAGTCGGGCACCGGCAAGGAGCTGATCGCCCGCGCCATTCACGTCGGCAGCGAGCGCAGCGACCGGCCGCTGATTCGCGTCAACTGCGCGGCGATTCCCCACGACCTGTTCGAAAGCGAGTTCTTCGGCCATGTGAAGGGCGCCTTCACCGGCGCCGTCAACGATCGGCCGGGGCGCTTCGAGCTGGCCGATGGCGGCACCCTGTTTCTCGACGAGGTGGGCGAAATTCCGCTGGCGCTGCAGAGCAAGCTGCTGCGGGTGCTTCAGGATCAGCAGTTCGAGCGGATTGGCGGCAATCGCACCCGCGAGGTGGATGTGCGGGTGATCGCCGCCACCAACCGCGACCTGCGCGATATGATCGAGGCCGGCGAGTTTCGCGAGGACCTCTATTTCCGCCTCAATGTCTTCCCGATCGAATCGGTGCCGTTGCGCAGCCGCATCGAGGATGTGCCGCTGCTGGCCCGGCACTTCCTGCAGCGCGCCTGCCAGAAGTTCAACAAGCCGGGGGTGAGGATCCCGCCGGCCCAGCTGCAGATCCTGCAGCGCTACCCCTGGCCGGGTAACATTCGTGAACTGGAGAACGTCATCGAACGCCAGGTGATCGTTACCCAGGATCGGCGCCTGATGTTCGACGACCTGCTGCTCGGCGAGCCGCCGAGCCCGCGCCGTGAGCCATCCGAGCCGGCGGTCACGGCAGCTGATGCCAGCGCGCCGCTGCCGGAGCAGGAACTGTGCCGCCGCCAGCGCGACAACGCCATCGCCGCGCTGCAGCGCTGTGCGGGCAAGGTCTCGGGCCGCGATGGCGCCGCCGAGCTGCTGGGCCTCAAGCCGACCACGCTGTTCTCACGGCTGCGCAAGTGGGGCGTCGAGCCGCGTGACTATCGCCGCCGTGACGCCGCGAGCGATGCTTGACCTCAAGTATGGTTAAGCCGCTAGGGTGCCGGCTGTTCACATAAATTGACCTGGTACAAGCCTGGCATACATACATGAATGTAACTATAATGCGCACCTTTCCCGGTGGCTCGAGGACGGAGCCACTTATACGTTTCACACCTGGAGGCACCTCATGCGACTGGCACCCCGAGCGGGCGTGACCCCGATTCGAACCCTGCTGTTGGCAGGGCTGATCAGCGTAGGCTTGGCGGCCTGTGGTCAGAACGGCGAGGATGAGGAGGGGCCTCCGGGCGGCGAGGCGGGTGGGCCACCGCCGACCACGGTATCGGTGATCAGCGTCGAGCCGCGCGACGTCGAGGTGGTGCAGGAGTACGCCGGGCGCGCCCGCGGCTCGCGTGAGGTCGAGGTGCGAGCCCGGGTCGAGGGGATCCTGCAGGAGCGCCTCTATACCGAGGGCCAGGTGGTCGAGGAGGGCGAAGCGCTGTTTCGCATCGACCGCGAGCCCTACGAGATCGCGCTGCGCCGCGCCGAGGCCGAGCGGGCCAATGCCCAGGCCGATCTCAACCAGGCGCGCCGCGAGTGGCAGCGGATCTCGTCGCTGTTCGATCAGAACGCGGTCAGCGAGCGCGAGCGTGATACTGCCCTGTCGGGACGCGAGCTGGCCGAGGCGCGCTATGCCCTGGCCGATGCCGGCGTCGCCGACGCCCAGCTCAATCTCGACTACACCGAGGTCACCGCGCCGCTGGCGGGGGTAACCGGGCTCGAGAGCTTCCCGGAGGGCAGCTTGATCGATCGTGGCCAACTGCTGACCAGCGTCACCCAGCAGGATCCGATCCACGTGCGCTTCTCGCTGCCCGAGAACGATGCCGCCCTGCAGCGCACCGCGCGCCGGGCGATGGCCGCCAGCGGTGCCGAGTCGCCCCGCGAAGCGACGCTGATCCTGCCTGACGGCAGCGACTATGACCAGGCTGGCCAGGTCGACTTCACCGACAGCACCATCGACCCGCGCACCGGCAGCGTGTCGGCGCGGGCAGTCTTCCGCAACGCCGACGGCGAGGTGGTGCCGGGGCAGTTCGTGCGTGTGCGGGTGGTGGTGCAGACCCTCGAGGATGCCTTCCTGATTCCGCCCCAGTCAGTTGGCCAGGGCGCCGAGGGCCCTCAGGTATTCGTCGTCGACGACGACGACAAGGCCCAGGCGCGCAGCGTACAGCTGGGGCCAGTGCAGCAGGGCCAGCAGATCATCATTGGCGGCCTCGAGCGCGGCGACCGGGTGGTGGTCAACGGCCAGGTGGCACTGCAGGACGGCATGGATGTCTCGGCGTCGGAGATCGAGGACGACGAGGAGGCCGCCGAAGAGGCCGAGCAGTCGGCGTTCGACGCTGAACAGCAAGTCCCCGATGACGAGGAGGCGTGATGCTCAGGTTCTTCATTGACCGGCCGATCTTCGCCTCGGTCATCTCCATTGTCATCGTGCTGGCGGGGCTTGCCGCGCTGCGCGCACTGCCGGTGGAGCAGTACCCCGACGTGGTGCCACCGCAGATCGTGGTGCAGGCCAACTACCCCGGCGCCAGCGCCGAGGTGCTGTCCGAGGCGGTGGCGGCGCCGCTCGAGCAGGAGATCAACGGCGTCGACGACATGATCTACATGGAGTCGAGTGCCACCGATGCCGGCAGCCTGCAGATCACCGTCTCGTTCGAGATGGGGACCGATCCTGACCAGGCGGCGATCAACGTCAACAACCGCGTGCAGGCTGGCCTGGCGCGGGTGCCGCAGCAGGTCCGCGACCAGGGCGTGCGGGTCGAGGCGCGCTCCACCAATATCCTGATGGTGCCGGTGATGTACTCGCCGGACGGCAGCCAGGATCCGCTGTTCATCTCCAACTATGCGCTGCTCAACGTACTCGACGAGCTGGTGCGTATTCCCGGGGTTGGCGACGCCTCGCTGTTCGGTGCCCAGGACTACTCGATGCGGGTGTGGCTGTCGCCGGACAAGCTGTCGCAGTTCGACCTGACGCCGTCCGACGTTGCCGCGGCGATCCGCGAGCAGAACGCCCAGTTCGCCGCCGGCCAGCTGGGCGCCGAGCCCTCGGTGGACGACCAGGCGTTCACCTTCACGGTGACCACCCGCGGCCAGCTCTCCGACCCGGAGGAGTTCGAGAACATCATCCTGCGCGCCGACGAGGATGGTGGCAGCCTGCGCCTGGGCGACGTGGCGCGGGCCGAGCTGGGGGCCCAGAACTACGCTTTCTCGGCCACCTATAACGGCCAGAACGCGGTGCCCATGGGCATCTACCTGCAGCCTGGGGCCAACGCCCTGGAAACCGCCGACGCGGTGCGTGATGCGCTGGATGACATCGCCACGCGCTTCCCCGAAGGCGTCGAGTACACCATCCCCTACGACACTACCGAGTTCGTCGAAATCTCGATCCAGGAGGTGTTCATCACCCTGCTGGTCGCAGTGGCACTGGTGGTGCTGGTGACTTTCCTGTTCCTGCAGCACCTGCGCGCCACGCTGATTCCGGTGGCGGCGATCCCGGTATCGCTGATCGGCACCTTCACCGGCATGTTGGCGCTGGGGTTCTCGGTCAACCTGTTGACGCTGTTCGGGCTGGTGCTGGCGATCGGCATCGTGGTCGATAACGCCATCATCGTACTCGAGAACGTCGACCGGCTGATGCGCGAGAAGGGCATGGAGGCTCGCGAAGCCTCGATCAAGACCATGCAGCAGGTGGCCGGGGCGGTGCTCTCCTCGACCCTGGTGCTGGTGGCGGTGTTCGCCCCGGTGACCTTCCTCGGCGGCCTGACCGGCGAGCTCTACCGCCAGTTCGCGGTGACCATCGCCATCTCGGTGGTGGTCTCCGGGGTGGTGGCCCTGACCTTGACGCCGGCGATGTGTGCGCTGCTGCTGGACGGCCAGAAGCACAAGGTGGCCAAGCCCTTCGAGCTGTTCAACCGCGGCTTCGACAAGCTCACCAACGGCTTCGCCTGGGTGGTACACAAGCTGTTGCGGCATGCCGTGATCGGCTGCGTGCTGTTCATCGGCGTGCTGGCGGTGACGGTCTTCTCGATGAGTCGCATGGCTCCGGGCCTGGTGCCCCAGGAGGACCAGGGCGTGGCGCTGGTGGTCTACCAGCTGCCGGCGGTGTCGGCGCTGTCGCGCACCGAGAGCGTGCGCGACCAGGTCTCGGCGATGCTCACCGACATGGACGAGGTGGACCAGTTCACCAGCTTCGCAGGCTTCGACATCATTGCCGGTTCGCTGCGCAGCAACGCCGGGGTTGGCTTTGCCAACCTCGCCGACTGGAGCGAGCGTACCGGTGAAGGGCAGGATGCCGCCTCGCTGGCGGGCCGCATCATGGGCATGGGCGCGGGCATCCCCGAGGCCAACGTGCTGGCCTTCACGCCGCCGCCGATCCAGGGGCTGTCGCTGACCGGTGGGGTCGAGGGGTATCTCGAGGTGCGCGGCGACAGCACGCCTGACGAGATCGCCGAACTGGCCCAGCGGCTCTCCGCGGCGGCCAACGAGCGACCCGAACTGGTCAATGCGCGCTCCACCCTGGACACCAGCATCCCGCGCTATCACGCCGAGGTCGATCGCGAGAAGGCCCGCGCCATGGGCGTGCCGATCAACCAGATCTTCGAGACCATGCAGAGCACCTTCGGCTCGCTGTACGTCAACGACTTCACCCTGGCCGGGCGCAACTGGCAGGTGAACCTGCAGTCGGAGGCCGAGTTCCGCGGCCAGCCGGAAGACCTCAACAAGGTCTTCGTGCGTTCCGACAGCGGCGAGATGCTGCCGCTGTCGACCCTGGTGACGCTGGAGCGCACGCCGGGGCCGGACATCATCAACCGCTTCAACGTCAACAGCGCCGCCAAGTTCCTGGCCGATGCCGCACCCGGCTATACCACCGGCCAGGCCAAGGAGGCGATGGACGCGGTGGCCGCCGAAGTGCTGACCGACGGCAACTCCTCGCTGGGCTGGACCGGCGAAGCCTATCAGCTCGACGCCGCGGCGGGGGCCGGTGGCCTGGCCTTCGGCCTGGGGCTGGTGATGGTGTTCCTGATCCTGGCCGCCCAGTACGAGCGCTGGACCCTGCCGCTGGCGGTCGCCTCGGCGGTGCCGTTCGGGGTGCTGGGGGCGTCGCTGGCGGCGATGCTGCGAGGCTTCCCCAACGACATCTACTTCCAGGTGGGCCTGCTGGTACTGATCGGCCTGGCGGCCAAGAATGCCATCCTGATCGTCGAGTTCGCCGCCCAGAACCGGCGCGCCGGGATGTCCTCCTTCGACGCCGCCATGGCCGCTGCCCGGCAGCGTTTCCGCGCCATCATCATGACCGCGCTGACCTTCATCATCGGCACGCTGCCGCTGGTGTTCGCCAGCGGCGCGGGGGCGGCAAGCCGCCAGGAAATCGGCACCGTGGTGGTGGGCGGCATGATCTTCGCCAGTACCCTGGCGCTGCTGTTCGTGCCACTCTTCTATAAACTGATGGACGATCTGGGCTCGCGTCGCCGCGCCCGTCGTCTCGAGCAGAGAGAGCAGAAGCATGCCTAAGCCGAATGCAGCGGGCGTCTCACGCCTGGCCGCGCCGCTGATCCTGGCCGCGCTGCTGGCCGGCTGCGCCGTGGGGCCCGATTACCGGGCCCCGGATATCGCCCTGCCCGACGAGTGGCCGGAGCACGTGCTGCTGGCCGCGGAGGAGCGCAGCGAGTGGCGTCACTGGTGGCGCCAGTTCGAGGACCCGCGGCTCGACGCGCTGGTCGAGCGCGCCGCCGCCGAGAACCTGGATATCCGCCTGCAGCTGGCGCGGATTCAGGAAGCGCGGGCACAGCTGGGCCTGGCGCGGGCCGAGCAGTTGCCCTCGGTGGGTGCCCAGGCCGAGGCGTCTCGCGACCGCACCCCGGCCACCACCTCGCCGTTCGGCGTCGAATCCACCGGCAATACCTTCTCGGTGGCCGGCCAGCTGAGCTATGAGATCGATCTGTGGGGGCGGCTGGCACGTGAGCGCGAGGCCTCCGAGGCGCTGCTCGAGGAGAGCGTATTCGCCCACGATGCGGTGCGCCTCAATGTCATCACCGACGTGGTGGCGACCTACTTCGACCTCAAGAGCGCCGAGCAGCAGCGGCGTATCACCGAGAGTACCCTGGAGTCGCGGGAGGAGACTTTCCGCCTCGAGCAGATCCGCTTCGATTCCGGCGAGACCGACGAGTTGGCGCTGCGCCAGGCCCAGTCGGAGCTCGAGACCACCCGCGCCCAGCTGCCGGCCCAGGTGCAGCGCGTGCGCTCGCTGGAGGGCGCGTTGGCCGCGCTGGTAGGACTGTCGCCGGCCGAGCTGTTCGACGAGCTCGACTTCGGCGATACCCAGCTCGACGACATCGCGCTGCCCTCCGGCGTACCGACCATGCTGCCATCGACACTGCTCCAGCGGCGCCCGGACATTCGCTCTGCCGAGGCCGGCCTGGTCGCCGCCAATGCCGGAATCGGCATCGCCGAGGCTAGTCGTCTGCCGAGCCTCAACCTCAGCGGACTGCTCGGCACCGCGGCCGGCGATGCCAGCGATCTGTTCACCTCGGCGGCTCAGACCTGGGGGCTGGGGGCCACGGTAATGGGGCCGATCTTCGATTTTGGCCGTTCGCGCTCGCGCATCGATACCGCTGAGGCGCTGTCCGAGCAGGCCGAAGCGCAGTATCGGGCCACCGTGAACCTGGCCTTCAACGAGGTGCGCGATGCGCTGGTCAGCTACGAGACCAGCGGTGATCGGGTCGAGGCGACCCGCCAGCAGGTGGAGGCGATCCGCCGTACCCAGGAGCTGGCCGAGGTGCGCTATCGCGAGGGCTTCGTCGGCTTTATCGAGGTGCTGGATGCCCAGCGCGCGCTGCTCTCCGCCGAGCTGGCGCTGGCCGAGGCGGTGCGCGACCGCTTGACCGCCACCGCGACGCTGTTCAAGGCGCTGGGCGGCGGCTGGGAGAGCGATCTGCCCGGCGAGCAGCCCGCCGACGTCTGACGCCGCGCGCAGTGCCACAATGCAGCGGGCCGCCCCATGGGGCGGCCCGCTGTTTTTTTAAGAGGGCAACGTCAGCGGCGCATCATATGTAGCAGGCTGCCAAGCAACTCCTCGCCGCGCTCGCGGATCGAATAGCGCTCGGGGCCGCGCAGCCAGTCGTGGAAGAGTCCGCCGAGGGTCGCTTGGAGCATCCGGGCGGCGGTCTCAGGGGAGAGGTCGTCGCGCAGCTGGCCGAGCTCATGGGCGCGTCGCAGCTGTTGGCATATCTCGACGTGACACTCCTCGGCCAGACGGTCCTGCATCTCCAGCGGATTGATGTCGCTGAAGAATTCGCAGCGATGCAGTAGGATCGCGTGGACCCGGTGACTGCTGGGCTGCTCGAGTCTTATGAAGCCATTGTCGAACGCCACGCGCAGCGCCTCCAGCGGGTCGTCGAGCAGGTGTGGGTGGTGCAGGGTATCGACCAGTTCTTCGAACGGCATGCGCACGCGTTCGATCAGCGCCATGAACAAGTCGGCCTTGTTCTTGAAGTGCCAGTAGAGGGCGCCGCGGGTCATCCCGGCGTGGCGGGCGATCTGCTCCAGCGAGGTGCGCGCCACGCCGTTGTCGAAGAACACCTCCTCGGCGGCGTCCAGCAGGGCTTCACGGGTGGCTTCTGCCTCGGCTTTGGTTCGTCTGGCCATGGGGTGGCGTTCTCGCAGCGGTTACGGTCATGGCGGCATTGTACCGCAATGCAGGCATACTTACATTCGTGACTGTATAGTTATCGAGCCTGGACTGCCCGGCTCGCCAAGCACGGCCCGGCACGGTATAACAGGCCGCATCGTTTCTCAGCACAAGGACATGTGAATGGCTCGTGCCCCCTTCGAACTCGCCGGCACCCGTATCGCGCCCGGCACCCGGCTACAGATCGATGTACCGGTGGCCAGGCTCTACACCCATGCCCCGCTGCATATCCCCGTGGAGGTAGTGCATGGGCGCCAGGCCGGCCCGGTGCTGCTGGTGTGTGGCGGCATTCACGGCGACGAGATCAACAGCGTCGAGATCGTGCGCCGCCTGCTGCGCTCCAAGCAGCTCCAAGGGCTGCGCGGTACGCTGATCGCCGCGCCCATCGTCAATGTCTTTGGCTTCGTCCAGCACAGCCGCTACCTGCCTGACCGCCGCGACCTCAATCGCTGCTTTCCGGGCAGCGAGTCGGGGTCCTTGGGCGGACGCGTGGCGGCGCTGTTCCGCGAGCAGATCGTCGACCATGCCAGCCACATCATTGATTTGCACACTGGCGCGATTCATCGCACCAATCTGCCGCAGATCCGCGCCCAGCTGAAGACCCATCCCGAGACCGAGACCATGGCGGAGGCATTCGGCGCGCCGGTGATCCTCAACGCCGAGCTGCGCGAGGGTAGCCTGCGCCACTATGCCCAGAATCGCGGCGTGCCGGTACTCACCTACGAGGCCGGCGAGGCGCTGCGCTTCGACGAGTGGGCCATCGGCCCCGGGGTGCGCGGCGTGCTGCGCGTAATGCGGCGCATCGGCATGCTCACCGGCGAGCACCGCCGGCGCACGCCGCCATCCGCTGAAGTGGCCAACGGCTCGAGCTGGGCGCGGGCGCCCATCGACGGCATCCTGCGGCCACGGGTGCGGCTTGGTGCACGCGTCGCCAGGGGCGAGGTGCTGGGCCTGGTAGCCGACCCCTTCGGCAATGCCGAGGGCGAGGTGGTGGCGATGGCCGACGGCATCGTGATCGGCATGAGCAACCTGCCGCTGGCCAACGAGGGCGAGGCGCTGTTCCACATCGCGCGTTTCGATGCCATCGAGGAAGCCGAAAGCGCGGTGGAGTCGTTCCAGTCGGATTATGACCCGCAGCCGGATCTCGCCAAGTGAGAGGGGCGGCGATCAGGCGCTGAGTGGGGCTCGCTCGGGTACCAGGCTGAGGGCGTCATCGAACACTCGTAGGCAGGCACCGTCGAGGTGGCCATGTTCGGAGAGATGGCGGCGAAAGCGGCGCCCCCCCGGCTGCCCCTGAAACAGCCCCAGCAGATGGCGGGTGATGTGGTTGAGCTTGGCACCCTCCTCCAGCCGCCGAGCGATATAGGGGCGGAAGGCCCGCGCGGCGGCGTGGCGGCTGGTGGCCGGCCCGGGCTCGCCGTAGAGCGCCTCGTCCACGCCGGCCAGCAGCCAGGGATTCTGGTACGCCTCGCGACCCACCATCACACTGTCGACCCGCGCCAGGTGCTCGCGGCACTCATCCAGCGTCTTGATGCCGCCGTTGATACCGATATGCAGCGCGGGGTGCTGCTGCTTGAGACGCTGCACCCGCGGATAGTTGAGCGGCGGCACGTCTCGGTTCTGCTTGGGTGAGAGACCTTGAAGCCACGCCTTGCGTGCGTGGACGATGAACACTTCGCAGCCGGCATTCGCCACCGTGTCAATGAAGCGCGCCAGATCGGCGTCCTCGTCCTGGTCGTCGATGCCGATTCGGCACTTGACGGTGACCGGGATCGACACCGCCGCCTGCATCGCCTTGATCGCCGCCGCCACCTTGTGCGGATGCCCCATCAGGCAGGCGCCGATCAGGTTGTTCTGGACCCGGTCACTGGGGCAGCCGACGTTGAGATTGACCTCGTCGTAGCCCCACGCCTCGGCCATCGCCGCGCACTCCGCCAGCTCAACCGGGTCGCTACCGCCGAGCTGCAGCGCCAGCGGATGTTCTACCTCGTCATAGCCGAGAAAGCGCTCCCGCGGGCTGCCGTGAATCAGCGCCCCGGTGGTGACCATCTCGGTATACAGCAGCGCGTGGCGCGTCAGCGTCCGCGCGAAAGCGCGGTAGTCGCGGGTGGTCCAGTCCATCATCGGGGCAACAGAAAATCGTCGAGCCGCATCTGCTGGGCTTTTTCCTACCATATCAGGTGTCTAGCCTCCTTCCGTATCGCTGCGCGCGCTGCATTAGCGCTCATGTATCTCCACCTATCAGCGTCTGCATGCACCGTTGCTGAACCATTGCCGTGGCATGCTCGATCAGCCGATAACGGTGGTACACCAAGGCGAGGTCACGGGGCAGGGGCGGATTGGCGTAGTATTGTACGGACTACGAGATATTTCTCCCAGAGCAAGGCATTTAATATCAATGCGTAGGCTCTGCTCCGGGGCATGAGACCGCTGTAGGCTAGGTCAGAGGCATAAGCCGGGCGGCTCATCCGATTCTCCGTGGGACGTGCGCGTCGGTGTCTGAATGGCGTGCGGCGCCCCTCTGCGGTATGCCCGCTTGCTGCAAGGCCACTGGCAAGGGGCCTTGTGTAGGCAGAATAGGCGGGATGAACGGCGAGCTGGCTATCCCGCTCTGTGGTGAGTCGCTCCAACAACTAGAGAGGCGGCTTTTTATGGCGTAGCAGGCCATCAGGTAAACTCCTTTTTCAAATCATGCGCTATGCGAATATTATGCGAAGTGGATGTCGCCTCTTATGCCCCGGCTACCTGATGGAGTGCAGTCGTCTCGGGCGTGACGTACGCGGCATGCATATCTCCACGATTGGATCGATGCTCTGGATGTTGCTTAGTCTCATGGTTTCTTTCTCGAGTGTTGAGTGGCGTGTGATAGTGACCGAGGCGTTGTCACCACCGTGGAATTCGCCGAGCACAAGCGTGCCATCCTTCTGGGCGATCACCACATCGTCTCCTGGTAGAGGCTCCTCGGCTCGGCTGGCGATCACGGTCGTTCCGCGTTTGGCGAACGGCCTGTACTCATCGCTGTCAATCTCTACCCCGTAGCACTGCCCTTCCATATAGTCGTACCTCGTGGTGATGCTGGTGTTGGTGGGCGTTCCATGCCTGGTCAATGTTCGAGCAATGGGTATTTCGCCACCTCCTCTTTCCTCGACTTCCGACTGGCGCAATGAGCCCAGGCTCGGGTCGATCTCCCACGGCTCTACTCGCAGTAGCTTGGCAAAGGCGATGACAGCTTCGTAGTTCAGTGCAATGTGGCAGTTCAGGTACTGACCTACCGCGCCTTGCCCTGCATACCCGAGTGCGTGCGCGGCCTTGGCTTGGGTTAGGCCGAGATCAGGTTTCTTGCGGTTCCAAATTCCCTTTAGCCGCTTGGCGTTTTCTCTGTCCTGCGGGGTGATCTTGCGCATGAAATAGTCCCGTTCCTAGAGCAGTGGTTTAGCACATAATATAAGCGGCTACCGTCTTCGTAGCAATAGCATTGCGAATAAATCGTCTTATGCCTGCGCTTTAGCTTTATATGCCTCTGCTAGAATCATGGGTTGTCTCTCGTGGCTTATTATCACCTAATGCTGCGGCTAATTCTTCTTAAAATAACAAAGTTAAAATGACGTAAATATCGATTAATGATTTCTGGTTTAAAGCTTTTTTTCTGCATATGGCTTAGACGCTATCAACTGCTTTTTGTTCATGTGTGCAGGCTGTTAAATGATAAAATAAATCTAGGTTATACGTCTTTTTCCTGAATGTGATAAATGATTTTTTCTTGTTTACAAAGGTTTTGGATTTTCTATCCATTGTTTTTTATAAGTTTTTTAGTATTCAAATTTTTATAGTACAAGCCTGTAAGAAAGGTAATGGTATGGCTATTGGGTCGTATAAGAAAAAATCATGCTTGAATAATAGTGGAAAATTGAAAAAACACATCGTAAAAATACCAAATGTCAGTGGGCGCGTGCCGGACGATTAGAGCTCACGTCTTCTGCATGCTGTCCCCGGTTTCCGAGTAGATGCCGTGGTTGGTCCTGATGGGAGCGCAACTCATGAATTCTGGTATGGCTGTATTCGATCATTCTCACTATGTGAGGTGCATGCGCTGCCAAAGTAAATTGAGGATTTCACGATAGGCACTGCAGCGCTCCAGCTCTTGGTCAGCTCCATATCCGGGACATAACATCGAGATCAACTCCTTTGTGCCGATGATCTCACTGTATCAGCTATGCGAATATTTAGCAGGAATTAATTTCACCGTGAACGTATGGGGTGCAGCCCCGGCGTGCCGTGCCCTGAAAATTACCTACGCTTGTGCAACTCTCCGGCATTGGCGGCTCAAGGTCCTTGAGGTGCCAGGTCTTGCCCAGGACCATGCTGCGGATGCTCACGTTAGGCAGGCTGGCGACGCCCTCCTGCACGATTGGGCGCTTAGCCAGAGCACACTGCTGCTGCCCACGGCGGCACCGATATCGTGACGGTGATAGACGAAAGACTGACGTTGTAATCATCGATTTCGTCAAATAGGACTATGCGAAGGCCAAAAGGGGTGATACCGTGATCAGGCATATTCGCAGTGCGAATAAACGCAAGGCGATGATTCCTTTAAGGAGAGCCCTATGCACGCAACATCCACAACGCTCCACCATACTAGCCACCCGGCTAACGCCCAGGTGCTGGCACCGAGCGATACCATGCAGTACGAGGAGGGCGTTATGATCCACGCCGGCCAGGCCGGCGATGTGAGGGTTGAACCCCTTGGTGGTCAGGTCCCTATTACCTTTTCACTCAAGGCTGGAGCCTCCGTGCCTGTCCAAGTTCGTCGGGTCCTGGCTACAGGAACCACTGCCACCGATCTTGTAGCGGTGTGGTGGGGTGAGTACGGCATTGGCTTGCCAAAGGCTGAGCCATTGCTGGCGTATTTTGGCTCTGATGATGAAGGGTCGCTGGTCTTGACTCGTGCAAATAAGAGAAGGTACCTCACCCCCGATCTGGAAAATGAAGCGGGAAGTAGCAGCCCCGTGGGCCGAGTCCTGGGAGAGCGGGAAGAAGATATTGGGGCCACCCAAATGACCTCGGAGCGCAGGCCAACATATCTGTCTGGCTACGGTATGTTGGTTCATGATGGTGCTGACGACTTCATGACAACGGGAGTTCCGCGTATTGGGGGCACCGGTCTCTTTGTCGGTCCAGACGAGTCATTCTTTCTGGCAGTGGTAATACGTGGTGGAGAAGATGTTTCCGGGGTCATTGTTGATAAGTCCTCAGCATTAGGCTTTACGGACACAACCCTTCGGCTAGACCGTGTGTCTGGAAGCAGTCAAGTACGTTTTATTCTGCGCCGGCAAGACACAAGGTTTGATTGGCCAGTGAATGATAATGAACCGCATGTCATTTGGGTGCAATGGGACGGTACTCAGGCAATCGGGGGTTACGACAGCCTAGAGCCGCAAGTCCTGAATGCTGGGAAAACAGAAAGTGAAAAATCAGCGAATATACTATTTGGGGCGGCGACAAGCTCCAACCCGAGCTTCCATTGGTCGGGAGATATTGGCTCCAGGATCATTATTGACCGTGCTGTTACAACAGAAGAGCGCGAATCTATAATCGCAGAGCTACTGAGTCGTCATCAGTATGAAGCAGAATCTCAGTCTACGGTATCCGTAAATGAAGAAGGGACTGTTCTAATTGATGATGAAGGCAATGCACTGAGCGAGGATTACTAATATGGCCAGTAACTTTACAGCGTTCCCAATACCTAAAAAAGCGGCTCAGATGAATCGACCGCTTCATGTCGATAGTCTCCAAGAGCTGAGGGACTATCCGGCGGACCTCGTCCGCGATGATCAGGTTGTTATTGTGCGTGGTCACCATGCGGGTAAGGATAGTGGTGGTGGCGATTACGTTCGGCGAATGGATAGTCAGGCAGATAATAACGGGACCCATATACCCGGATGGGTTTTCAGGGAGGGGCAGAGTGTAACGCCTATGGTGTTTGGTGCAAAAGCGCAAGAAAATATTAGCTCTGCTGATGAGCTGGAAGCATTCTACAATTTTTGCGGGGGAAATGATGAGGCCCCTAGTGGGGTTGCCAGGAATTACATGCTGCTGGCTTCGGGTTATTATAAAACAGACCGAACAGTCAATATTATTAACTGTGGGTCGCGGACAATCTACAATGATATCCGAATCGACGCAATGCAAGCGGTAGATGATATAGTATTAATAAAAAATTGTGCGAATGCAGTATGGGTGGGCAAGTTTTCTGCATGGGGGCACCGCTACGGGACTAGCGGTTATAGCATGCATGATACAATTAACGGTGTCGCGCTAGAGAATAACCGGAACGCAAAGTTTTGCGATTTTAACTGTCGAGGGGGCTCGGGTTGGGGTATATACCATAGGTCGGGCAATTCTAACATGATGGCCCTGGGCAATATTGAGGGCCTCAACTGGGGGGCGAATGGACGCAGCGGGCGTCACCACTATATTGACGTAACAGGGTATTCCAATAATGATATAAGTAGTATACGCCAATATACAACAGTTCAACTATCGCCTGATTCTGTTATTCCATCCCAGGCGCATAGAATGCTAAGGGCCTTCTTCACAACGGAAAATCGAGAACCATATAAAATTATAAGCATCAATAGGAGCAATAACAGCTTCCGCGTGTACCCGCTAATTCCTGATGCCGACCAGGTCATTGGGCAGTGTGAACTGATCATTGGCGGTTTGCTCTGCTTGGATGCGGGGGGCTTCACGGCAAAAGGTACATTCCTCGACTGTGTTCCAAGTCGCTGTGGCACGGGTCTTTGGCTTACTGGCTATGACTCACCAACAGGTCGCAGCCTGACAAGCCAGTTCAGCGGGGTCGGATTGGCGCTGGGTAATAATCCCGATAACGTCTTCAGTGGAACAAGTCTGCAAAGTACTTACTTTGAAATGGAAGAAGTGGCTGAGGTTGTCCATTGTGGCCAAACAGAATCATCCGGTTTCGGGACGTGGCTTGGTGGAATAACGGCAGTGGATATTAATGCCTTGAAGTCACTGTCGCCGTTACGTCCTAACGGAGCTCTGGCGACCAATCGGGTGTATTTCCCGATTATGATGATCAGGCGTGGAGAATTTTGGTGGCCGGATGCAGATAGGCAAATCGTTAGCAGCACCAACCATGATTCTTCAGCATATCCTGTAAGATCTGCATACGCTGGGCCACATAAGCAGGAATATGCGAGGGTTCTCCGCAGCAGTAGTGAGCTTGTACTCTCCGACGCCTCGGATATCCGCCGGCTGAAAGGGGTTCGCCCGACTGATTTTACGCTCTATGGTGCCGGCGATAATGGCCATTACACAGGTACGTTTAGTGTGAGAGCCACTGCCGGATTCACCATCAACGGCTCGAGTGATCCAATCGTACTGAGTGGGCTCACTCATCCCATCACGCTGAAATGCATCCTCGGTCCTGGTAGCAACTGGATCGTCACTAAGCAAGAGCACACAATGCTATGAGTGAATATACTAAGCAACTTTTGATCGCTGTACCTGAAGGCTACCTGGAAGAGGCTAATCACTTGATACTCCTCTTGGGGGGAACTCCTGAGAATATTAAAACCCTTTCAGGTCTCCGTTGGAGGGGGGGCGCGTATCGGTACGCTGTAGCCAATATGCAGGTTAAGCCGAGTTTTGTCGCTGCACTCACTGGTGACTTGCCCGATGACCCTCAAGAGGTGGCGGTTGGATATGACCGAATGCATGCGGAGCTAGCTCATTCTATGATTGGCGTAGAGGGAGGCATCCGTTTCGCCTCCAATGTCGACATGGAAACTCAACTTGTTGAGTGGGGGATAAAACGGATGCCACGAAGGGAATTGTGATGCGATTTCGCCCGTCATAAAACATTCGCAATGCGATTTTTTTGTCAATGCCACGAAGGTGTTGACCTCAAATGAATAAGGATTGAGCGCCACGCGTGTTGTGATTAATGTTAAGTAGCGGACATTGAAGTCCAGCTCATGTTGTCCACTAGTCCCCGGCTATCATCGAAGTCGGGGAATTTTTATATTGACGCAAGAAATGCGACGAGAGGAACCTTTTTATGGTTATCTCGTTAAACTCAACCACTCAGGGAAATATGCTATGAATATTGGTATTACGGCCATGTCAGTACTGAAGTGCGACGCTATCTCTGTGCTCACAGGCACGATGATCACCAACGTGGTGGTGGTACTGGCCAGTTGGGCGTCCTCTCTATGCGGTAAAGACCTCACTAACGAACTGTTCCCGCCTTTCAAGGAGGTCTTGGGTAGGCGCCAGGGTTAGCTACAAGTCAATCTATTTGATGAGCATCGTCGCTAGGATGTGGCGAAAGGGGTTTAATATATTCGCATGGCGAATTAACGCGCATCTTCCGCCAGGAGGTAGCCTCGTGGATTGGAAAACGCTGTCTGATTGGCTTCAGTTCGTTCTCGGTCTGGCGGTTCTCGTCTTCCCCGTAGCGGCGGGAGTGGCCACCAAGATTGCCACCGACGTGCGTAGAGGCGATCGCCGAAAATTCTGGTCTAGTCAGCTGTGGCTCGACTTTCCAGCACTGGTGATGATGGTGGCCTTGGCCCGCGCAGTGGCCACTCATTACGAGCTTCACCCCGAGGTCGCCGGCGGCCTCGGGGCGTTATTTGGTTACATGGGACCGCGTCTAGTCGATGTGCTCCTGAACATTTACCTCCAGCAACGACCCTCGGGAGATAATTGATGGACTACCACACAGCATTCGCTCGAGTCATTGGGCACGAAGGAAAGTTTCAGAATAATCCCAAGGATCGGGGCAACTGGACGACCGGCATTGTCGGCCACGGTGAGAATAAAGGTACCAAGTTCGGTGTATCGGCTATGAGTTATCCTGAGCTGGACATCAAGAACCTGTCCCTTGCTCAGGCCAAGGACGTCTACCACCGTGATTTTTGGCTGCGAGTGGCCGGCGACGTGTTGCACGAAGCGCTGGTCTACCAGTTGTTCGATGCGGCCATCAACCACGGTCCCGGCAACGCGATACGCATGCTGCAGCGTGCAGCGAAGGTGTCTGATGACGGCGATATGGGGGAGATCACCCATCGTGCGATCAGCGATCGCGGCATTGACGATATGCTCAAACTGTTCAATGCCGAGCGTATCGACTTTTTCACGCGCATTAGCACCTTCGATGAGTTCGGCCGTGGTTGGATGCGGCGCGTAGCCCACAATCTGCGCTTCGCGGCTGATGACTATGCGGCCCCATGCCATGCGCTGTCGAAGCGGGATGAAGGACCGTTACCTAGAGGCGACGCTTGAGTGGCAATGTTAGCTGACTCGATTGCGCCTGAGGGGCAGTGGTGTGGGGGAAAAAAATCATGTACATGTATTGATGTTTGTACATAGGTAGTATAATTTTAACTGCGTGACACATGGGTCACACCTTGTGGTGCGAGCGGCTCACTCTCCCCGTCTGGGGCCGTTCGTTCCACGATGTAAGCTCCCGCTTGCATCTCTCGACAGATAAGTCCGTTGTTAGCCCCCTGCCCCGGGGGCTTTTTTTTGTTCACGGCATGAGCTGCGCTGAACCCCGTCCATCCCTAGGCCATCCAAGTCATCGATATCAGTCGTAGGCGATGTGCCCCAAGGTCTACAGGTGGTAGGGTTTGTACAGGATGCACAGTGGGAGGATACGCATGACGCTGCAGCGGGCAGTTCAGTTAACTGGTGTGGTAGTGATGGCGCTCGCACTGCTGGGATGTGGCAGTGATAGCAATACCGAGAACGGCGAGCCTGCCGCCGACGAGCAGCAAAGCGTGGAGGTCCCCAGCGGGGCGGAAGAGCGCGAGGAAGCCCCTCCGCTAGAGGCGATCACGGTGGTGATCGAGACCGATGCGCGTCTCGACAACCGCCGCCAGATGCAGGTCAGTGGTTCCACCAACCTCCCTGAGAGGGCTCAGCTTCAGGTCGTGGTGGAGCGCGAGTCGAGCCGTGTGCGCTGGCGCTCCAATGTCAATGTCGACGCTGAGGGTGACTTCGAGGCCGGTCCGTTCGGCCCTGGCAGCGGTCTTCCCGACGGCATGTATCTGATCGAGGTCACCATGCCGCCGGCCAACGTGCAGCCCTTGGCGGTGCGTGAGCGCATCGGTGAGCGCGGCGAGTATCTCGAGGGGGAGCTGGTCCAGGAAGCCAATCACGGCCTGGGTAATGAGGTGCGCTATCGCTCGCAGGTCGAGCTGGGCGATCAGCGTAGCATTCGCTATATCGACGGTAGTTAGTCGCCGGGCAGCGCCTTACTCCGGCGCTTTGGTTCAGGCTTCGCCTAGCCGCCAGCGCGCCTGGACCTTGCCATACAGGCGCAGGCTGGCGTCGGCGGTGGCCGCCTCACCTAGGGCCTGGCCGCTGCGCAGCATCAGCAGCTCGCCGGTGGGGCCCTGTTGCAACTGGCGTATCATCAGCCGCTGCTGATGCTCGATAAGATACAGGCCCGGGCGCTGAAACGTCGCCAGCGGGGCAATGGCGGCCAGATCGCCGACCTCCAGGAAGTCGATTTTCTCGCCAGTGCCGGCTGTGACCAGGTAGCACTCTGCACTCAGGTGGGTGTCGTCGAGCATGCTGGCGGGAAGGCTGACGTGCTGGCGTGGATGTGCCTCCCAGGGGGCTGGCGGGGTGGCCGTGAGCGTGAAAATCCGTGCCGTTTCGGGTGCGCGATCGCTGAGCAGTTCGTCCAGTGGGTAGCCGAAGGCGTTGGCCAAGGCGACCAGACGCTCATGGCCGATCTGCTTGATGGCACCCGACTCCCAGTAAGAGATGGTGACATCGGATACGCCGACCAGTCTCGCCAGCGCGGCCTTGTTCAGGCCGGCCTCGAGTCGTAGTTGCTTTATTCTGGGCCCGAGAGCTTGCATACCGGTATCCGTCGCTGATTGGCCAATGATGCTCAGCCAAGCGCTAGCTGCGGGCAACGCAGCCCAGTCAACGTTGCAGCAACGCTTGGTTATCTTGTTGACCACAATACCAGTGAGCGAATTCCTTGGCGGGCAGTGGCTTCGAGAAATAATACCCCTGCGCGACCTCGCAGCCCATCCTGGCGAGCATCGCGGCCTGCTCGCCGCTTTCGACACCCTCTGCCACTACCTTGCAGTTGAAGCCGTGGGCCATGGCGATAACGGTGGCCGCGAGGTTGCGGTCCTCGGCGCTATTTTCCAGATCATTGACGAAGGCGCGGTCGATCTTGAGCGTGGCCACCGGCAGTGTCTTGAGGTAGGCAAGCGATGAATAGCCGGTGCCGAAGTCGTCGATGGCGACCTTGACGCCGGCGCTGGCCAGCCGGATAAGCAGGCGTCTGGCCAGGCCGACGTCGACCATCAGGCCGGACTCGGTAACTTCCAGGCTGAGCCGGCGTGTAGGTAGCCCCAAACGCTCGAAGCGCGACAGCAGGCGGTCGGCAAAGTCGCGTCGGCCGAGCTGGCGGGCGGCAATGTTGACGGCGATCTCGAAGTCATCCTCGAAGCCGGGCAGGCGCTGCCAGGCCACGGCCTGGCGCATGGCCTCGTCGATCACCCAGTCGCCGATGGCGAGGATGTCGCCGCTGGCCTCGGCCAGCGGAATGAACTGTGCCGGGGAGATCGGGCCCAGCTCGGGGTGCTGCCAGCGCAGCAGCGCCTCGACGCCGACCGTTCGGCCGTTGGCGAGGTCGATCTTGGGTTGATAGACCAGCTGCAGCTCGCCGCGCTGCGCGGCACCTTTCAGCGCCTGCTGCAGGCGCAGGCGCTGCAGCTGGGAGCTCTCCAGCGCCGGACTGTGGCAGCGTACGCGCGGGCCGGGGGGATTGGGCAGTGCCAGTGCGGCCATGTGCACCAGACGCTCGGGATCGGTGACTCGCTGAGGGGAGTAGCTGATGCCGATACGAGCCTCCACCCTCAGCAGCAGTTCGTCGAGGGGAAGGTCGGCATCGAGCAGTGCCAGCAGGCGCCTGGCCAGGTCATTCAGTGCGGCTTCCGAGGATGGCGCCTGGTCGATGACCAGCAGTTCGCTGCCACCCCACAGGCCGATATGCTGGTGGCTGGCGAGCAGGGCCTTCAGGCGCCGTCCCACTTGACGCAGGAAGGCCTCCGACTTGGCGTAGCCGTGCAGGCGAATGATGTCATCTAGCCCATCGAGGCTGATGAACAGCAGCCCCACCGAGTGGCGGGCAATGGCGCTATCGCGCAGCACCTGCAGCAGCCCGCGGCGGTTGGGGAGCTGGGTTATGGGGTCGGTGCGCGACTGCAGCTCGATGGCCTGGGTGCGCTTGGCGACCAGCCGTTCGAGGGCCTCGGCCTGCTTGTCGCGCACATCGAAACGGTGCTCCACGGAGAGAATATTGCGGATCCTCTGCAGCACCTCGTCATGCTGGAAGGGCTTGGTCAGGAAGTCGCGGGCGCCGAGGTTCAGCGCACGGTAGCGTGTTTCGTGGTCGACCTGGGCGGTCAGCACGATGATCGCTGGGGCGTGATCACCGTAGGCCTGGTGTAGCTGCTCGATCAGCGTATGGCCATTGAGGTAGGGCATGCGAATATCGAGCAGGATCAGGTCGGGCTTGCAGGCCTCGCAGCTGGCCATTACCTGGCGCGAGTCGCTGATTCCCTCGAGGTTGTCGAAACCGTGGTCGTCGAGCAGGTCGAGCAGCATTTCGACGTTGATGGGGTTGTCGTCGACGACCAGCAGGCGCTTGTTTTCTACATTCACTGTTCGGCTATTCCTGATGCATTCTGGCGGCGAGCTGCCGTGCGATTTCACCGCTGAGCTGCTCGAGATCGAGGGGCTTGGTCAAATAGGCGGCGAACCCGGCGCGCAGGGCACGGCGCATGTCCGAGGCTTGGGCGTTGGCCGAGACCGCCACCACCGGGATGCCGCGGGTCGACGCATGGCGCTGCAGCAGCCGGTAGGCCTCGAGGCCGTTCATGCCCGGCAGGTCGATATCCATCAGGATTAGTGCGGGGGGCTGGCTGCGCGTCATCTCGAGGCCGATCTCGGCAGACGCCGCGGTAACCAATTCGAGATCGAGATGATCGTGGAAGACATCCGCCATCAGCCGCTGGTTGGTTGGGTTGTCCTCGATATGCAGAATCCGTCGGCGTGGCTGGTCGGGAGCGATGACAGGGGCAGCATCCCGGGCAGCGCCGCTGGCCTGATGCGCGCTGCTGACCGGAAGCTCGAACCAGAAGCGGCTGCCGTGGCCAAGCTCGCTGTCTACGCCTAGTCTTCCTGCCATGCGCTCGACCAGCTCCTTGGTCAAGGCGAGGCCGATACCGGTCCCCTCGATGACGGAATCCTCCGCGTCGAGGCGGTTGAAGGGTTCGAACAGCTCGTTCTGGCGCTCGGGAGCCACGCCGAACCCGGTATCGCTGACCACCACGCGGAGGCACTCGCCGTGCCGCTCACTGTGCACGTGGACCCGGCCGCCCGGATGGTTGTATTTGATAGCGTTGGATAGCAGGTTGAGCAGCACCTGCTTGACGCGAGTGTAGTCTGCGCGCACCGCAGCGGTGCTGCCTGCAGCGGTCTTGCCGAGAGTGATGCCGGCGGCCTCGGCGGAGGCGTCGAGGGTCTCGGTGGCATCCTGGATAACGTCGTCGAGCAGGATCTCTTCCAGCGACAGGTGCAGATGGCCAGCCTCGATCTTGGCCAGATCGAGGACCTCGTTGATCAGGCTGAGCAGGTGGTTGCCACTCTTCTGGATCTGCTGGACCTGGCGCAGCTGACGCTCGCTGAGCGGCGAATTGCGGCCGTTGGCGAGCAGCTGGGCGAAGCCGATGATGGCATTCAACGGGGTGCGCAGCTCATGGCTCATCGACGACAGGAAGTCGCTCTTGGCGCGGTTGGCTTGCTCGGCCTGATCGCGTGCCTCGGAGAGTTCGCGGGTATGGCGGTAGAGATTGATCAGCAGCGAGCAGGTGGCGGTAAAGGGCTGCAGCCACTCCATGGTGCGCTGGTCGTAATCGTTGCGTCCGTTGGCAATCGCGTACATGCCGATTACCTTGTCACCTTCGAAAATCGGCACGCCGAGATATCTGTATAGCGGCGGGTGACCGGGAGGGAAGTCGCCGCGATGCGGGTGCTGGGGCAGATCGTTGGTGAGCACGGTCTCGCCGTGGGCGAAGACGCGGCCGAGCAAGCTGTCGGGGTTGGTCAGCAGCATGTCGCCGGAGCGCAGCTTCTCCATCGACAGCTGCGATTCGTCGCTCTGCGACAGGTTGGTGATGGCATGGATCCTCAGCGCCGGTGCCTGACGCTTCGGCAGTACCTCGCCGATCAGCGCATAGTCGCTGTCGGTCAGCTCACGCAGCGCCTCCATCAGGAAGGTCCACAGGCGATCGCCGGAGATCAGCGCCTGGTAGTCGGTGATCCCCTGGTGGAGAATCTTGAGCAGCGCGGCCTGACGGTGGGGCTCGGTAATGTCGTGGGCGACGCTTACCACCCCGCTGGGTTGACCCTGATCATCCTGTAGCGGTGACTTGGTGACCCTGAAGCGGCGGCCATTGATCGGTGGCAGGACGAGTCGCCGGGTGGCGTTCTCTGCCAGCACCCTGGCATCGGCACTGCGCAGGGTGTCCACCACCTCCGCTGGCAGGTAGTCGGCAATATCGAAATCGCCGCGCTGCTCGGGGGTCATCGACTCCACCAGTGAGAGGTAGTCGTCGGCGGTGATGCCCAGCAGCTGGTAGCAGGCCTGGTTGGCGATCAGGTAGCGTCCATCGCTGTCGCGGGCATAGATGGGGTCGCGACTGCCCTGCAGGATCGAGCTCAGCAGCCCCGAGAGCTTCTGGCTGCGGCGCTGCTCCTCGTGCTCCTGTTGGCGCAGCGCGTGGAGCCGCAGCAGTTCTTCGGCCTGGGAGGCGAGGCGTGCCAGGCGACGCTGCTGGGCGATGTCGAGGCCGCGTGGCCGGGTATCGATCAGGCACAGGGTGCCCACTGCATGGCCGTCGATGGGGCGTAGCGGAAAGCCGGCATAGAAGCGAATGAAGGGGGCGCCGGTGACCAGCGGATTATCGGCGAAATCGGGATGCTCGAGGGTGTCTTCGACGATCAGCGGCGCGTTGGCCGCTACCGCATGGCCGCAAAATGAGATGTCGCGGGGTGTTTCCTGGCTGCCAAGCCCGGTGCACGACTTGAACCACTGGCGCCGCTCATCGACCAGTGAAACCAGCGCAAACGGCACGTTGAACAGGTCGCGTGCCAGGTCGGTGAGACTGTCGAATCCTTCGTCTGCCGGGGTGTCGAGCAGCGCAAGTGAGTGCAGGGCAGCGAGCCGCAGCGCTTCGTCTTCGGGATATTCGGGCGGGCGCATGGGCTCTCCTGTCGACTCTCCCGGCCGGCCGAGGCGGGCTCGGGCGGCCGGACGCCGAATCATGCGGCGTCATCAGATATATCGACAGTTTACCGTAATTCTTTATCCCCCAGACGCGCCTCGTTCAGCCCTTGACCGCACCGGCGGTCATGCCGGAGACGATATAGCGATTGGCGAGCAGGGCGAAGATGATCACCGGCAGTACGATCAGGCTAGCGTAGGCGGCAATCACCCCGTACTGGGCACCCGCCTCGACGCCGCCCATGAAGCGCGTGATCCCTACGGTCAGCGGCTGGGCATCGCTGCCGGCCAGGAACAGCGCGAACAGGTACTCGTTCCACGACATGATGAATACCAGGATCGCCAGGGCGTTGAGGCCCGGGCGGACTACCGGTAGCGAGATGCTCCAGAACAGCTTCCAGGGGCCACAGCCGTCGACGATGGCGGCTTCCTCCATCTCCTTGGGAACGTTCTCGAAGAACCCCACCATCATCCATACCGCGAAGGGAATGTGGATCGCCAGGTGCGCCAGCAGCAGGCCAACGCGAGACCCGCTCAGGCCAATATCGACGAAGATCAGGAACAGCGGCAGCGCTAGCACCACATGCGGCAAGAAGCGCATGGCCAACACCGCGAAGGAGAGCGCGCCACGCACCCGCGGCCGCAGCTTGTTGAGGCCATAGGCCATGGGCACGCAGACCACCACCGAGATGATCACCGCGGCTACCGAAATGATCAGGCTGTTGCGGAAGTAGAACCAGAAGTCGCCAGCACTGAAGGCCGTGGCGAAGTTGTCGAGGGTGAAGTCGCGCAGGGTCAGCAATGCCAGCGGCGAACGGAACATGGCGGTTTCGTTGAAGGCCGCGGCCAGCAGGATCACCGGCGGCAGCAGCGCGACGATAAGCCATAGCGTAAGGCCTGCGTACTGCCCACCCAGCAATAGCCGGCCCTTCTGACGGTGGTTCATGAGCTGGCCTCCTTGTTGACCTTGTAGACCTTGATGTAGAGCCAGGCGACCACGGCCATGATCATGAACATGGTGAACGCGATGGTGTTGGCCATGCCCATGTCCTGGTTGGCGATGCCGCGGTTGTAGGCGAGGATGCTCATCACCGTAGTCGAGCGCCCAGGGCCGCCGCCGGTCATGGTGAACACCATGTCAAATTCGCGGAAGGCGCTGGTCATAATGATGATCGACACGAACAGGATGTGGGCGCGGATCATCGGCAACACCACGTGCCACAGGGTCTGGAAGGGGCCGGCACCGTCGACCCGCGCGGCCTCATAGGTCTCGTCGGGAATGGTGGTCAGCGCGGCATAGAGCACCAGAATCGCCATCGGCGTGAGGTGCCAGGCGTTGGTCAGGGCCGTGGCAAAAAGCGCCGTTGAACGGTCGGTCAACCAGTAGGGTCCAGCGACGCCGAAGAAGCCCAGCACCTGGTTGATCACCCCGAAGTCGGGCTCCCACATGAACAGCCGCCAGGTGATGCCGACGATCACCGGCGTCATCACGAACGGCATCAGGAATAGCGCCATCCAGCCCGCCTTGAAGCGGATCTTCTTGCCGCTGAGCAGGAAGGCCACCAGCAGCCCTACCACCAGGCAGCCCAGGGTGTTGGCCACGGTGAAGATGGCGGTCACGCGCACCGAGTTGATGAACAGCGGATCGTTGATGGCATAGAGGTAGTTCTCCAGGCCCACGAACCACTGGTTACCGAAGTCGTAGAGGAAGACGTCGTGGAGGCTGAAGCGAAAGGCGATCGCCAGCGGGAAGGCGACGATCAGCAGCATCGCGATCAGGCCGGGCAGCACGAAATACCAGCCTCGCGTGTAGCGATTGAGGCTACTGTTTTGCATCGGAAATACCTCGGAAGGTCACGGGATCTGCGGGCAATGGGCCAGCCGGGCAGCGCCGGCTGGCATTGGGCCTCTTATCTCTCGAGGTAGCCGGCACGCTGGAAGGTGCGTTCCATGTTCCTGACCCAACGGTCCTGGGCCTGCTCGGGGGTCATGTCACCGCTCAGGACATCGGTGGCGAAGTCCACGGTGCCCTGCCACATGACGGTGCCGTACTCGGGAATCCCCTGGCGCACGAAGACCTGCTCGAGGACCTGCTCGTAGGCCGGCAGGAAGCGCTCGTAGTGGTCCTCGAGACCGCGCAGCTCCTCGCTGGAGAAGTGCGCTTCGCGGGAGAACTGCTGGGTACGCTCGCCCCACTCGATCTCGTTGTCCTGCAGCATCCACTTGAGGAACTTGAAGGCCTCTTCCGAGTTCGGCGTATCGAAGATGAACACGCCGCCGCCGCCGAGGAAGGGCACGCCCTGCTCATAGCCCTTGAGATTGCCTTCGAAGGCCGGGTGCGGCTGATACAGGACGTTGCCGGCAGCGACGCCGCTGGCATCTTCTACGGTGCCGAGTCCCTGGGGCCACATGGTGGCCATGGCCAGGCGGCCGTCGCGGAAGTAGCTGAGGCCTTCGAGGAAGTCCCAGTTGCGCGCGGCCGGCGGGGCCACGTCGTTGGCCAGGTCGACGAACAGCTCGGCAGCCTCGATCAAAATCGGGTGGTCGAGGTCGGTCTGATACTCCTCGTCCCAGCCCTCGAGGCCGGTGGAGTAGAGCATCACGATAAAGCTGCGCGCCACACCGCTGCCCGAACCGAGGGCGTCAGTCCAGCCATAGAGGTCCTGCTCGAGCGTCTCGCCGGCAACGGTTTCGCCGGCTTCGCGGGTAAAGAACTCAGCGACCTCGTACAGTTCTTGCCAGGTGTTGGGGACTTCCAGCGCGCGGCCGTACTGCTCCTCGAAGGCGGCCTGCTCGTCGGGATGCTCGAAGAAGTCCTCCCGGGCAATCAGCATCGGCGCCGCCGGGGTGGTTGGCAGGGCGATGATCTCGCCGGGACGCGCACTGCTCTCCATGTGCGAGCGGCGAATCAACTCGGGATAGGCATCGAGGTCGAAATCGTACTCCTCGACATAGGGTGTCAGATCGACGACGTGATCGCGGAAGCTGCCGAACCAGCCGGGGCTGTGATAGCCCATGTCCCAGCGACCGGTACCGCCGATGGCCTCGATCGACATGCGGTCACGCAGCTGATCGGGCGGCAGGATCTCGCCTTCGATGCGTACTCCTGTCTGGCGTTCATACTCGGGAGCGAAGTGGTCGATGACGGCATCGGCCTCCTCGCCGGGGTGCAGTGCCCAGCGAATGGTGATGTCGTCGGCCACCGCTGCGGTCAGGCCTGTGGCTGCCATGGCCAAACCGAGGCTTGTGGCGGTGAGCAGTCGTGTTGTTGTCATGGAACTTTCCCCATCACGATTGTTGTTGTACAGCATGTCGAGTTTTGCGTCCGGTCCGAATAAAGGTGTGATATTCAGAAGCGCTACGGCGTTGGCGCCGGTCACTAAACCAGGCGCTTACTCACAAACATAGTGGATTTGCAGAATCGTGTCATCAAGCGTTATTAATACGCTATGGTAGGAGTAACAGGGAGGCAGGCGCGCACAGGGAAGGGCGTCGGAGGCAGTCTGCGTCTCAGTATTAAAAAGATTTAAAAACAGTGTGTTGGTAGGGTTTTTTCAGAATAAATCAGGCCTTGAATGGGCCCGGTCAACGAGGGGCTAGAGACAGCTGGTGGCGGTCAAGTGTTAGACCAATGTCTAGTCATGAAGCCAGCGTCGAGACCTTCTGATCGAGAAAAATTCATTAAATAGACTAAAGTGGGATATAACAATCATGGCTAACATTAAGCTGCACAATATCCAGAAGCGCTTCGGTAATGAAGAGGTCATTCACGGCGTGGACATAGAGATCAACGATGGGGAGTTCGTCATCCTCGTCGGTCCTTCTGGTTGTGGGAAGTCGACCCTGCTGCGCATGATTGCCGGACTCGAATCGATCAGCGGCGGGGATGTCCAGATCGGCGACACGGTGGTCAACGACATGCCGCCCAAGGCTCGCGATATCGCCATGGTCTTCCAGAGCTATGCCCTCTACCCGCATATGACCGTGGCCGAGAACATGGGCTTTGCGCTCAAGCTGTCCAAGATCCCCAAGGCTCAGATCGAGGAGAAGGTGCAGGCGGCGGCCGATATTCTCAATCTCGGCCCGTTGCTGAAACGCTATCCGCGCGAACTCTCCGGTGGCCAGCGCCAGCGGGTTGCCATGGGGCGCGCGATTGTCCGTGATCCCCAGGTCTTCCTGTTCGATGAGCCACTCTCCAACCTCGACGCCAAGCTGCGCGTCTCGATGCGCACGGAGATCAAGGCGCTCCACCAGCGTCTCAAGACCACTACCGTCTACGTGACCCACGACCAGATCGAAGCGATGACTATGGCCGACCGTATCGTGGTCCTGCATCAGGGCTATGTGCAGCAGATGGGCACGCCGCTGGAACTCTACGACCGTCCTGCCAATCTCTTCGTGGCGAGCTTCATGGGTAGCCCGGGGATGAACCTGATCCACGGCTGGCCCCGTGACCACGGCCAGTTCGAGGTGCGCGGTGGCGGTCACATGCCGCTGGGCGAGCTGGATGTCTCGACGCACCCGGGGGAAACCATCTACGGCATTCGCCCCGAGGACATCACCCTGGCCGATGAGGGCGTCCCCGTGGAGGTGATCTCCGTGGAGCCCACCGGTGCCGAGATCCACGTGGTGGCCCGGCTCGGTGATCAGAACGTCACCGTGGTGTTCCGCGAGCGGCACGACGTGCACCCGGGCGAGACCATCCACCTGGCGGTGGACCTCACCAAGGTTCATCTCTTCGCTGCCGATAGCGGCGAGCGCATTGCCTGGCACCCTACCTCGCAGGTGGCCTGAAGCTGGTCAGTCGCCCGGCTGAGGAGATTCGCGCGGTATTCGAGCCCAAGCGGGCCGGCCGCGCGATATGTTCAAGCCTTCACTGACGCCCGCACGCGCTAGCGACGAGCGCTGCTGTCCTCGCGGCTGCGCGAGGTATCCGGCAATCGCCTGGCGTCGTTACTCAGCGTCTCAGGCGTTCCAGGTCCTGGCGGTCGGGCAGCGCGGCATAGGCGCCTGGACGCGTCACCGCATGGGCACCGCAGCGGCACGCTACCTCCAGATAGCCGGTAAGGCGCGCTGAGTCGTGCCACCAGTCGTCGGCCGCAGTCTCGGCGAGCATCGCCAGCAGGCCCCCGATGAAGGCGTCGCCGCCGGCGGTGGTATCCACTGCCTGAACGCTGGGCGGGGTTACCTCGAGATGCTGACCGGCGCCGAATGCCTCGACCTTGCCAGGACCATCGGTGATCACCGCCAGCCTGACCCCGCGGGCCAGGCGCTCATTGATCCAGGCGACGGCGGGGTGGTCGGCACGCAGGTAGTCGAGCTCGTCGCGTGACAGCTTGATCAACTGGGCGCGGTCGAGCAGCTCGGTCACCAGGCTGATGTCGGCACTGCCCGCATCCCACAGATTGTGACGCAAATTGGCATCGACGCTGACCAGCGAACCGGACTTGGCCGCCATCTCGGCCATGGCCAGGGTAGTGTCGGCGATCTCGGGCTCGGTGAGGCTGTTGGTGCAGACATGCACGATGGCCGGCTCGGCGAAGATTCCCGCCGGCAGGTGCTCGAGGCGGTAGAGCAGGTCGGCGGCGGGCGGTCGATAGAAGTCGAAGGTGCGCTCTCCTGCCGCATCGCGGGAGACAAAGGCCAGCGCCGTGCGCGCCTCGCGGGTACGCACCACGCCGCGAGTATCGACGCCGTGGGCGGCGAGCTCGGCGGCCAGGAAGTCGCCGAAGTAGTCGTCGCCGAGCATGCCCAGGAAGCGGCTGGGCACGCCGAGCCGCGCGCAGGCGACCGCGACGTTGGCCGGGGCGCCGCCGGCGTAGGGGGTGAAGGTCTCGGCGGCGCCGTCCCCGGCGTCGCCGAGGCGGCTGGAGAGCATGTCGACGAGGGCTTCGCCGAAGGCGATGACCGGCATCATGGGGAGGTCTCCTGCTTGCCACTCTTGCCTTTGGTTTTGGCCTTGGCCTTGTCGTTGGCGGAGGTGGCGTGTTGGGGGAAATGGTCGCGCACCAGCTGCAGCAGGCCCTGGGTCGAGGCGTCGAAGTCGCTGGCGTTGGTGTCGATGCGTTCGCTGATCTCGCCGGCGATACGCTTGCCGAGCTGCACGCCCCACTGATCGAAGGAGTTGATGTTCCAGATCACGCCCTGGACGAACACCTTGTGCTCGTAGAGCGCGATCAGCGCGCCGAGGTTCTTGGGCGTCAGCTCATCCAGCAGCAGGGTGCTCGACGGGCGGTTGCCGGGACAGCTGTAGGGGTCGTGCTGGCCGTGCTCCTGGTTGTCGCCTTGGCTGCCCTCCATGAAGGCATTGGCCTGGGCCAGCATATTGGTCAGCAGCGCGAAGTGGTGATCCTCGAAGCCGGGCTCGGGCTTGAGCGACGCGATGAAGTCGATGGGCACGTAGCGGGTGCCCTGGTGGAGCAGCTGGAAGAAGGCGTGCTGGCCGTTGGAGCCGGTCTGGCCCCAGACGATCGGCCCGGTCTTGTAGTTGACCGGATGGCCGAAGATATCCACCGACTTGCCGTTGGACTCCATGTCGAGCTGCTGCAGGAACGACGGCAGCTGATGCAGCGCCTGGTCGTAGGGCACCACGGCCTGGGTCTCGGCACCGACGAAGTTGATGTACCAGATGCCGATCAGCGCCATCAGCACCGGCATGTTCTCGGCAAACGGCGCCTCGATGAAGTGGCGGTCCATCTCATGGGCGCCCTCGAGCAGCTCCATGAAACCCTCGAAACCGATCGACAGCGCGATCGGCAGGCCGATGGAGGACCACATCGAGTAGCGCCCGCCGACCCAGGCCCAGAATTCGAAGACATTCTCCTCGCGGATGCCGAACGCCATGGCCGCGCGGCGGTTGGTGGAGGCGGCGATGAAGTGGGCGCCGACGTCGGCGTCTTCGCCGGCATTGTCGAGGAACCAGCGGCGTGCGCTCTTGGCGTTGAGCAGCGTCTCCTGGGTGGAGAAGGTCTTGGTCGAGACGATGAACAGGGTGGTGGCCGGGTCGAGGCGGCTGAGCACCTTCTGGATATGCGTGCCGTCGACGTTGGAGACGAAGTGGAAGCTGAGCTCCGGGTGGCGATACTTGAGCAGCGCCCGGCAAGCCATGTTGGGGCCGAGATCCGAGCCGCCGATGCCGATATTGACCACGTCCTTGATGCGCTTGCCGTTATAGCCCTTCCATTCGCCGCTGCGCACCTCCTCGGAGAAGCGCTTGATCTGCTCGCGGGTACGCTGGATCTCGGGCATCACGTCCTGGCCGTCGACGAACACCGGGGTGTCGCCGAGGTGGCGCAGCGCGGTGTGCAGCACCGGGCGGTCTTCGGTGACGTTGATGATATCACCGGAGAACATCTGCGCGCGGCGCTGGACCAGCGCCGAGTGGTCGGCCAGTTCGAGCAGCTTGGCGAGGACCTGGTCGGAGACCTGGTGCTTGGAGTAGTCGAGAAACAGGCCGCCGACCCGCAGGCTCATCTTCTCGAAGCGCTGCGGGTCGGCGCGGAAGTAGTCGCGGATACGCTCGTCGCGGGTTGTCTGGTGCAGCCGTTCGAGCGCCTGCCACGTCACACTGCGGGTCAGTTGGAACATGCGTGTCTCCTGTTATTGTAGGGGGCCTCGATGCGCCATCGGCGGCTTGGCCATATTGAGTCAAGTGAATCGTGTCATCGTCGACGTGGCAATGGGTGCTCTTTCTGCGAGTCGCCTAGGCGACTCGCTCGCTGCGCGCCTCCTCGAGCAGGGCGTACCAGGTGCTGCGCTCCAGGGTGAGTTTGGCGCCGTCCTTGAGCTCCTCGATGCGTTCACCGCGCAGGGTGCCGATCACCGGCACCGGTGAGCCGGGCAGGGCGCGCAGCCAGGCCAGGGCCAGGCCGGCGGCGCTGGTCTCGAACTGCGGCGAGAGCCGCGACAGGCACTCGCCGAGCACGTCCTCGAACACCACGCCGCCGCCCAGCGGCGACCAGGCCAGGGGACGCAGGCCGTCGCGGGTCAGGGCGTCGAACAGGCCGTCGAACAGCGGCTCGGGGTGGGCCAGCGACAGCTGCAGCTGATGGCAGGTCAGGCGATGGCGCATGGCGCCCTGCAGGCGGCGCCACTGCTCGGGCAGGAAGTTGGAGACGCCCACTGCGCCGAGCTTGCCGGCATCGATGGCGTCATCCAGCGCGCCGGCGGTAGCCTCGACGTCCATCAGCGGGTCGGGCCGATGCAGCAGGAAGTGGTCGAGGCGCGCCACGCCGAGCCGCGTCAGTGCGGCATCGATGGCGGCATTGAGGTAGGCCGGCGAGCTGTCGTAGTGCTTGACGCCGTAGCTGGAGGGGTCGCGGCCGGGGGTGACGATACTCGCCTTGGTGACTATCTTGACCCGCGCGGCGAGGCTCGGGCGAGCGCGCAGCGCGTCGCCGAACAGCGTCTCGGCGCGACGGTCGCCGTAGATGTCGGCATGGTCGAACCAGTCCAGGCCCTGGTCGAGGCGCGCCTCGATCCAGTCGGCCAGCCGCTCGGGGGCATGCAGCTCCTCGCGCTCGTGCAGGCGCATCATGCCGAGCAGGAAGGGGGCATCGATCTGTGGCGCGTCGCTGGCGTTCATGACTGCGTCTCCAGGCTCAGGGTGGTGCCCAGCAGGTGCTGGGCGCCGGGCACCAGCCATACCGGGTCGAGTCGCGTGCAGGCGGCCTCTATGCACAGGAAGTGGCGGCCGGCCTCAGCGGGGGTGTCGTCGGGCAGGGCGGCGTCGGGATGCCAGACCACGGTGGAGTCGCTGCCCTGCTTGGCGATACGCAGGCGGCGGCGGCCGTCGTCGAGCAGCACCTCGCGGTTGGAGTGGTAGATGCGGTCGAGTGGCCCGCGCACGCCAAGCTCGCCCTGCTGCTCGCACTCGGCAAAGCCGGCCAGCTTGTCCAGGTAGCGGGCGCCGGCCAGTCCCTCGACGCGGCACTGGTGAACCTCGCCGACGGCGAAGTAGCTGTGCAGGGCGGCGCTGAACTTGATCGGCGTCTCGCCGCGATGCTCGGTGATCAGCTCGACGTGCAGGCGCTGGGCGTTGGCCTGGATCACCGCCCGCGGCACCAGCTGGCTGTGCAGCAGGATGGCCGGCGACAGGTGCAGCTCGACGCCGCCGTCGTGCTCGTCGACGGCCTCCAGCGTCCAGTCGGCCTTGCGTGCCGGGCCGTGCATCGGCCCCGAGTGGTCCGGCGACTCGTCGGCGGTGTGCTCATCGGCAAACCACGGCCAGCACAGCGGAATCCCACCGCGAATCGCCCCGGGCAGCGTCTGGGGCGTGGGCGTTACCCATAGCCAGCCGCCTTCGTCGGCGGGGCGAGAGCCTTCAGCTGTCGCGGCGTCGGGCGACGGTAGAAAATGTAACACCTGGGCGCCCTGTAACGAGACGGCAAGCTCGCCCCAGGACTCGTTGGCCAGCCACACCTCGCGACCGGCCCATTCGGTGCGGCGCTGGCCGCGGGTAGCGTCGAGCAGCGCGCGCAGCGACTCGGGAATCATTCGACCTCCTCTGTCGAGTTACTCGACTTCTTGATTGTGCAGGGCTTCGGCGGCGCCCAACAAGCCGGTCCACGGTGCGGTGACGACCCGCACTGGAATCTCGGCATTGTAGGGGTTCATGCGGCCCTTGTCGGCAAAGGCCTCGGCGAAGCGGCTGCGCGGCAGCCAGTCGAGCAGGCGTGGAATGATCCCACCGCACAGATAGACGCCGCCTCGCGCGCCCAGGGTCAGGGCGGCATCGCCGCACACGTCGCCGAGGATCTTGAGGAAGCGCTTGACGGTATCCGCGGCCACGGCGTCGCCCTGGTCGGCCGCCGCGGTCACCTCGGCGGCAGTGCCGTAGCGCGGCGTGGCGCCCTTCAGCGAGCAGTGCGCGGCGTAGAGGTCGGCCAGCCCCTGGCCGCTGAGGATGCGCTCCACCGATACGCGGCCGTAGCGATTGCGGAAATAGCGCAGCAGGTTCTGCTCGCGCTCGTCGCTGGGGGCGAAGGTCACGTGGCCGCCTTCTCCGGGCAGCGGAATCCAGGCCTGGCGCCCGGGCACCAGACCGGCCACGCCAAGCCCGGTGCCGGGGCCGATCACCAGTCGCGTGGCCCTGGCATCGGCGTGGCCTTGGGTGACGCTGATCAGCTCATCGTCGCCGACATGGGGCACGCCGAGGGCCTGGGCGGTGAAGTCGTTGAGCGTCTTGAACAGCGACAGGTCCAGCGCTGCCTGCACCTCTTGCTTGGCGAAGTCCCAGTGGTTGTTGGTCATGCTGATGCGCTCGCCGTGCACCGGGCAGGCGAATGCCAGGCACGCCTCGCGGGGCGCCAGCTCGCCCGAGTGCTCGACCCTTGCCAGGTAGTCGCGCACCGCCTCCGTCAGCCCCGCATAGTCGGCGCAGGGCAGGCTGAGGATATGCTGGGGCTCGAAGGCGCCGGGGGTGACCAGGGCGAAGCGGGCGTTGGTGCCGCCGATATCGCCGATCAGCGCGGGTCGCGGCATGGCTCAGGCATCCTCTTCGTGAATCTGCTCGACCTGACGTGCCAGGTCGTCGGCCTCGAAGCCGCCGAACACGCCGGCGCCTTCTTCTGCGCGCATTGCCAGGTGGCGGAAGCCGCCGAACAGCTCGCGGCCGAGGCCCACGTGATAGTGATCGAGGTTACCGATGCGGCGTTCGCGGTTGGCCCACTCGCCGGCGGCAAGCTTGACCTCGAGGGTGCCGGCATCGGCATCCAGGCGCACGATGTCGCCGTCGCGCAGCTTGGCCAGCGGGCCGCCATCGAGGGCCTCGGGGCTCATGTGAATGGCCGCCGGCACCTTGCCCGAGGCACCCGACATGCGCCCGTCGGTGACCAGTGCCACTTTATAGCCGCGATCCTGCAGCACGCCCAGGTAGGGGGTCAGCTTGTGCAGCTCGGGCATGCCGTTGGCCTTGGGGCCCTGGAAGCGCACCACGGCGATCACGTCGCGGTCGAGTTCGCCGGCCTCGAAGGCGCCCTTGAGGTCGTTCTGATCCTCGAAGATCTTGATCGGCGCCTCGACCAGGCGATGCTCGGGCTTGACCGCGGAGATCTTGATCACGCCGCGGCCCAGGTTGCCGTCGAGCACGGTGAGCCCGCCGGTGGCGGCGAACGGCTTGGCCACCGAGGCCAGCACCCCGCTGTCGAGGCTCTGCTCAGGGCCTTCGCGCCATATCAGCTTGCCGTTCTCGAGGAAGGGCTCCTGGGTGTAGGCGCTGAGGTCGGTGCCGAACACCGTGGGAATGTCGCTATGGATCAGGCCGGCACCGAGCAGCTCGCGGAACAGCAGGCTCATGCCGCCAGCGGCCTGGAAGTGATTGATATCGGCCTGGCCGTTGGGATAGACCTGCATCAGGCTCGGCGTGACGGCGGAGAGCTCGGTGAAGTCGTTCCAGTCGATGGTGATGCCGGCGGCAGCGGCCATCGCCACCAGGTGCAGGGTGTGGTTGGTCGAGCCGCCGGAGGCCAGCAGGCCGACGATGGCGTTGACGATGGCGCGTTCGTCGATCTGCTTGTAGAACGGCCGATACTCGCCGCCGGGCTCGCTGTTGCGGATCGCCTGTTCGGTGGCGAAGCGGGTCAGCGCCTCGCGCATCTCGGTGCCGGGATTGACGAAGGAGGTGCCCGGCAGGTGCAGGCCCATCATCTCCATCATCAGCTGGTTGGAGTTGGCGGTGCCATAGAAGGTACAGGTGCCGGGGCTATGGTAGGACTCCGACTCGGCCTCGAGCAGCTCCTCGCGGCCGACCTTGCCCTCGGCGAACAGCTGGCGCACGCGCGCCTTCTCCTTGTTGGGCAGGCCGCTGGGCATGGGACCTGCAGGCACGAACATCGCCGGCAGGTGGCCGAAGCGCGCCGCGCCGATGAACAGGCCCGGCACGATCTTGTCACATACCCCGAGGTAGAGCGCGGCGTCGAACATGTTGTGGGATAGCCCCACGGCGGTGGCCATGGCGATCACGTCGCGGGAGAACAGCGACAGTTCCATGCCCGGCTGGCCCTGGGTCACGCCGTCGCACATCGCCGGTACGCCGCCAGCAAACTGGGCGGTGGAGCCCATGGCCCGCGCCGCCGCCTTAATGGTCTCGGGGAAGACTTCGAGTGGCTGGTGGGCCGAGAGCATATCGTTGTAGGACGAGATGATGCCCAGGTTGGCGCTGTTCATCAGCTTGAGCTGATCCTTGTCCTGGGCGCCGCAGGCCGCGAAGCCGTGGGCCAGGTTGCCGCACGACAGCTCGCCGCGATGCACGCCGCGGCGATGCTGGTAGGCCATGCGCTGTTCGTAGAGGGCGCGACGCTCCGCTGAGCGCTCGCGAATTCGGGTAGTGACACGGCTGACCGTGGCATTGAGGGACGGCGCTGTAGGTGCCATGAGCAACCTCGCTAGACGGTGGGTGGTGGCAATGTTGGT
The DNA here is from genome assembly GCF_031451695.1 of Franzmannia qiaohouensis. Classification (NCBI taxonomy): domain Bacteria; kingdom Pseudomonadati; phylum Pseudomonadota; class Gammaproteobacteria; order Oceanospirillales; family Halomonadaceae; genus Franzmannia; species Franzmannia qiaohouensis. The sequence goes on along the minus strand of NZ_JARWAM010000002.1, from coordinate 356,823 downwards.
AAATTTAGCAAAAAAATGCCTTGAATGTCGTCATTCTTTGGGCCAAATTAGCTTTTAGACGTAGGATAATTTCAAGTAAACGTTTTTACACTCAAACAGACAGCGGATAACAGCTGCTACCGACAGAACGCACGAGGATGCCGCCATGACGTTACGTATCGCCATCAACGGGTTCGGCCGTATCGGCCGCAACGTGGTTCGCGCGCTTTACGAGAACGGCTTTCGCCAGCAGGTCCAGGTGGTTGCCATCAACGACCTGGGTGACCCGTCGCTCAACGCTCATCTGCTCAAGCATGACACCGTTCACGGACATTTTCCTTTCGCCGTCGACCATGACGAAGAGAGCCTGAGCATCGACGGTGACCGCATCCAGATCCTCTCCGAGCGGGATCCGGCGCAGCTGCCGTGGCAGCGCCTCGAGGTCGACCTGGTGATGGAGTGCACCGGGCTGTTCACCAAGCGTGATGCCGCCGCCAAGCACCTCGCTGCCGGCGCCGGCCAGGTGCTGATCTCGGCGCCGAGTCCGGATGCCGACGCCACCGTGGTGTTCGGCGTCAACGAGGACGTGCTGACCGCCGAGCACAAGGTGGTCTCCAACGCCTCCTGCACCACCAACTGCCTGGCGCCGGTGGCCAAGGCGCTCAACGATGCCGTGGGTATCGAGAACGGCCTGATGACCACGGTGCACGCCTATACCAACGACCAGAACCTGTCGGATGTTTACCACAGCGACCCCTACCGGGCGCGCAGTGCCACCCATTCGATGATTCCCACCAAGACCGGTGCCGCTGCCGCGGTGGGCCTGGTGCTGCCGGAGCTGGCCGGCAAGTTCGACGGCCTGGCGGTGCGCGTACCGGTCATCAATGTGTCGCTGGTCGACCTGGTGTTCAATGCCGGACGCGACACCAGCAAGGAGGAGATCAACGCCATCGTCGCCAAGGCGGCGGAAGGGTCCAAGGTGCTGGCGGTCAACGCCCAGCCGCTGGTCTCCATCGACTTCAATCACGACCCCAATTCCTCGACCTTCGACGCCAACCACACCCGCGTCAATGGCCGGCTGGTCAAGGTGATGGCCTGGTACGACAACGAGTGGGGCTTCTCCAACCGTATGCTGGATACCGCGCTGGCCATGGTGGCGGCGCGCTGATCCACCCCGCGTAGCGATATCATGCCGGCGCCGCTGCATCGCGCACTCACGGCTCCGCTCGCGTGGTGGCGCCGGCATGATGTCCTACTTCTGCTCGCCACAGGGGCACCTTCGGGTGCCCCTGTGGCGTTTGTGCGGCGGCGGAGTATGCTGGGCGAGAACGCCATCAACGCGAGACACGCATGACCCATCTCGAACCTCCCCCCGCCGCAGCGACGCTGCACGTGCGCGAAGTGGCGGCGATGAGCGCCGTGCCGCAGGCGGACTGGAACGCGCTGGTCGACGATGATCACCCTTTCCTGCGCCATGAATTTCTCGCTGCGCTGGAAGCCAGCGGCGCGGTGACCGAGGGCAGCGGCTGGGTGCCGCGCCACCTTACGCTGTGGCAGGGCGATGCGCTGGTGGGGGCGCTGCCACACTACGACAAGTACCACTCCCGCGGTGAGTACGTCTTCGACTGGGCCTGGGCGGACGCCTGGGAGCGGGCCGGCGGTGCCTACTACCCCAAGGGGCTGTCGGCGATTCCCTTCACCCCGGCGCCAGGGCCACGCATGGCGTTGGCCAGCGGTGTCAACGCGCTATCGGCGGCGCGCGCCTTTGCCGCCGTGCTCGAACCCCAGGCGCGCTCCAGCTGGCACCTGCTGTTCGCCGAGCCCACCCAGGTCGAGGCCTGGCAGGCCGCCTGGCCGTCGCTGCTGACGCGCCACGGTGTGCAGTTCCAATGGCAGGATCGTGGCTTCGGCGACTTCGACGGCTTCCTCGCCGCCATGACCACCAAGCGGCGCAAGGCGATCCGCCGCGAGCGCCGGCTGGTCGCTGAGCAGGGCGTAACCCTGCGGCGGTTGGTCGGTCGAGAGATCGACGCCGCGGCGCTGGCGCACTTCTATCGCTGCTACTGCATCACCTACCTCGAGCGCGGCCAGCAGCCCTATCTCTCCCACGCATTCTTCGAGCGGTTGCGCGAGACGCTGCCCGAGGCGCTGGTGCTGATCCAGGCCCGGGTCGCAGGCAAGCCGGTGGCCGCTGCGCTTTGCCTGCAGGGTGCGCGTACCCTCTATGGCCGCTACTGGGGCAGCGAGGTGGTGGCCGACTGCCTGCACTTCGAGGCCTGTTACTACCAGGGCATCGAGCACTGTCTGGAGCATGGCTTGACCTGCTTCGATCCCGGCACCCAGGGCGAGCACAAGCTGAGTCGCGGCTTCGCGCCGGTGGCGCTGCGCTCGCTGCACCATGTCGCCGACCTGCAGCTGCGCCAGGCGGTGGCCCGCTTCTGCGACGACGAGCGGCGTCACGTCGAGGCCTACCGACTTCAGGCTGCGCAGTCGCTGCCGTTCAAGGCGCTGCCCTGAGCCCGTTATGCCAATTGCCGATGCCTCCAGCGAGGGACGCCGGGGGCAGGCCTATGAGGAGGTTTCGATGCCATGGGTGAGGAGGATTCCTCCGAACGGGCTGGCCATGGATGGCCAGCACCGGTCCTGCAAGCGGAGCAGGATGCGAGAGCGCAGCAGGGCATCGGTAGCGCCCATGGATGGTTTACAGCGCCTCCTCATCGGCCTGTCGACGGGTCAGTCCCGACTGAGTAGGGCTAATCGATTGCTCAACCGAACGGCCCGCGCGGCTCGCGGTAGCGGCGGCGTTGGTGGCATAATGCCGGCCACTATTTCGTGACAGGATGTCTCCATGCTCAAGTGGCTCGCCATCGTGCTGGTCGGCCTGATTGCGCTGCTGCAGTACCAGCTGTGGTTCGGCGACGGCGGCGTGGGGGAGCTTGCCGATATTCGCGCGCGCGCCGACGCGTTGGAGGCGCAGAACGTGCCGCTGCGCGCGCGCAATGCGCGGCTCGCCGCGGAGGTCATCGACCTGCAGACCGGCCTCGATGCCATCGAGGAGCGCGGGCGCAGCGACATCGGCATGGTACGCGCCGACGAGCAGTTCTACTGGGTGCCGGGGGTGGTGGCCGAGAGCGCCATCGTTGAGCAGCGTGCCCTGCAGTCAGCCACCCAGGCCGGCGAAGAGGCCGCACCATGAGCCGGCTGTGGCTGATCGTACCGGCCGCCGGGGTAGGGCGGCGCATGGCCGCCGACTGCCCCAAGCAGTATCTGCCGCTGGCCGGCAGCACGGTGCTGGCCCAGACTCTGGCGCGGCTGCATGCCGCCTTCCCCACGGCCACGCTGTGCCTGTGCCTGGCCCGCGACGATGTCTACTTCGATGCCGCCATGGTGCCGTTCGCCGATTGGCGCCGCATCGGCGGCGGCGCAGAGCGGGCCGAGTCGGTCGCCGCCGCGCTGACGGCAATCGCCGCCGAGGCTGCCGCTGACGACGCGGTGCTGGTACATGACGCTGCCCGGCCCTGCGTGAGCGTCGACGACCTGACTCACTTGCAGGCGGCGCTGGTCGATGAGCCCGACGGCGCACTGCTGGCCGTGCCGGTGGCCGATACCATGAAGCGCGCCGCGGCGGACGGCCGGGTCGCGCGTACCGAGCCCCGCGACGCGCTGTGGCATGCGCTGACACCCCAGGGCGCGCGCTATGGTCTGCTCTGCGATGCCCTCGCTGCGGCTCGAGCGCGCGGCGTGGCGCCGACCGACGAGGCCTCGGCGCTCGAGGCCCTGGGCCGCGCGCCACGCCTGGTGGCGGGGCGCCGCGACAATCTCAAGATCACCCATCCCGACGACCTGGCGCTGGCCGAGCAGATCCTCGCCGCCCAGGCGGCGCAGCACAAGGCACTCACATGACCCTGCGTATCGGCCACGGCTTCGATGTTCATCGCTTCGGCGAGGGCGACTCCCTGATCATTGGCGGGGTGCGGATTCCCTTCGACCACGGCTTTGTCGCCCACTCCGACGGCGACGTACTGCTGCACGCGATCAGCGACGCGCTGCTCGGCGCCTGCGCGCTGGGCGACATCGGCCGCCACTTCCCCGATACCGACCCGACCTTCGCCGGCGCCGACAGCCGCGAGCTGCTGCGCCAGGTGATGGGCATGGTGCGTGAGGCCGGCTATCGGGTCGGCAATCTCGACGCCACGCTGATGGCCCAGGCGCCCAAGATGGCCCCGCATGTCGCCGCCATGGCCGCCAATATCGCCGCCGACCTCGGCGTCGCGCCAGGCGCAGTCAACGTCAAGGCCACCACCACCGAGCGACTCGGCTTCACCGGCCGGGGCGAGGGCATTGCCGCCGAGGCGGTAGTGCTATTGATGGGTGACAATGGCGATGGATGAGTCCTGGCCGCGGGTGCTCGACGCAGAGTTCGGTGCGCCACTGCCCGGCGAATACCGTGCAGCACCCGAAGATTTCGTGGTCGAGGAGTGCCTCGACTTCGCCCCGGAAGGCCAGGGTGAGCACCTCTGGCTGTGGGTCGAGAAGCGTGACCTCAGTACACTGGAGCTGGCTCGTCGCCTGGCGCGGGCCTGCGAGGTCACGCCGCGCGACATCGGCTATGCCGGGATGAAGGATCGCGTGGCGGTGACCCGCCAGTGGCTCTCGGTCCACCTGCCCGGGCGCGAGGCGCCCGCCGACCTCGCCGAGCGGCTGGCCGACGCGCCGCTGGCGCTGCTCGAGCAGTGCCGCCACCCGCGCAAGCTCAAGCGCGGGGTGCATCGCGCCAACCGCTTCACCTTGCGCCTGAGCGGCGCGGTGGTCGACGACCCGCGGCTCGAGGCGCGCTGGCAGCGGCTGATCGAATCCGGCGTGCCCAACTATTTTGGCCCGCAGCGCTTCGGCCCCGGGGGCCGTAACCTGGTCAAGGCGCGGGCGATACTCGCCAAGGGCTGGCGCAAGCGCCATGACCGCGAAGGCATGCTGCTCTCCGCGGCGCGCAGCTACCTGTTCAATCAGCTGCTGGCGCGGCGTATTGCCGCCGGCGACTGGGACACGCCGCTCGACGGCGAGCTGCTGGTGCTCGACGGCAGCGCCAGCCAGTTTGCCAGCGACGGCCTCGACGCTGCGCTACTCGAGCGTGCGCGGCGTCTCGACGTGCATCCCAGCGGCGTGCTGTGGGGTACGGGAGAGGCGGCTACCAGCGCCGCGGCGCTGGCCCATGAGCAGGCCGTGATCGCTGAGGAGGCGGCGCTCGCCGAGGGGCTGGTGCGCGCCGGGGTGCGCATGGGGCGGCGGGCGCTGCGTGTGCGGCTCGATGAGCCGAGCCTGATGTATGATGAGGGCACCTTGACGCTGGGGTTCTCGCTGCCGCGGGGGGCCTTCGCCACCGCGGTGCTGCGCGAGCTGATCGACCATCCCAGCCTATGACATTCGACCACCATCGCCAGCGGGAGAGCGCAATGCGCAAACTATTACTGTCCAACGATGATGGGGTGCATGCGCCAGGCCTGCATGCCCTCTATCAGGCGCTGAGCCAGCATGCCCGGCTGCGGGTAGTGGCCCCGGACCGCGACAAGAGCGGTGCCAGCAATTCGCTGACCCTGAGCCGGCCGCTGGCGCTCAACGCCATGGATAATGGCTTCTACAGCGTCGACGGCACGCCTGCCGACTGCGTCTACCTCGGCGTCAACGGGGTGTGGGACGACAAGCCCGACCTGGTGGTGTCGGGCATCAACCACGGCGGCAACCTGGGCGACGACGTGCTCTACTCGGGCACCGTGGCGGCCGCCATGGAGGGCCGCAACCTGGGCATGACGGCAATCGCCATGTCGCTGGTCGGTACCCGCCACTTCGAGACCGCCGGGCGGGTCGCGGCGAGCCTGATCGGCGCTGCCGAGCAGCTGTCGCTGCCGCCGCGAAGCCTGCTCAACGTCAATGTGCCGGACCTGCCGTGGGAGGAGATTCGCGGCTTCAAGGTCACCCGGATGGGCTTTCGCGGCCCCGCCGCGCGACCAATGAAGGTCGAGGATCCGCGCGGCCGTGTGCGCTACTGGATTGCGGCGGCGGGCGAGAATGCCGATGATGGACCGGATACCGACTTTGCCGCCGTCGAGGCGGGCTATGTGTCGATTACGCCGCTACACACCGATCTGACCCGGCATGCGGCACGTGAAGACGTTCAAGGCTGGCTGGATGCACTCACCTGATTTGAGCCGAGACAGGCTGCTGGGCGTTGGCATGACCTCGCAGCGCACCCGCGACCGGCTGGTGGCGCGCCTGGCGGCGTCCGGTATCGACGACCTCGAGGTGCTCGAGGTGATCGGCCGCGAGCCGCGTCACCTGTTTCTCGACGAGGCGCTGTCGCATCGCGCCTACGAGGATACCGCGCTGCCCATCGGCCACGGCCAGACGCTGTCGCAGCCGTGGATGGTGGCGCGCATGACCGAGCTGGTGGTGGCCGAGGCGCCGCAGCGGGTGCTCGAGATCGGCACCGGCTCCGGCTATCAGACGTTGATCCTGTCACGGCTGGTGCCGCTGCTGTGGTCGGTGGAACGCATTCGCGCCCTGCACCAGCGCGCCGCGGTGCGACTGCGCTGGCTGAATGCCAGCAACGTGCGTCTGCGGCTTGCCGACGGCGGGCACGGCTGGCCCGAGGCGGCCCCCTATGACGCCATTCTGCTGACCGCCTGCGCCAGTGAGCTACCCGAAGCGCTGCTGGCCCAACTGGCCGATGGCGGCACTCTTATTGCCCCGCTGGAGGCACCCGACGGTCGTCAATGGCTGACCCGGGTGCGCCGGCGCGGGGCACGATTCGATTACCAGCGGCTCGAAGGGGTACGTTTCGTGCCGCTGCTGGAAGGAGTCATTCGTTGAAGCGTCACACCTCGATTTTTCTCAAGGGCGCCGGCATGGGGGCGGCCGATGCGGTGCCCGGCGTGTCCGGTGGCACCATCGCCTTCGTCACCGGCATCTATGAGGAGCTGATTGACTCGATCAAGCAGTTCGGCCCCAGCGCCTTCGTTGCCTGGCGGCGTGGCGGCCTGGCGCAGCTCGCCTGCCATCTCAACCTGGGCTTCGTGATCCCGCTGGTGCTGGGCATAGCCGCTAGCCTGGTCAGCGTTGCACACCTGGTGGTGTGGCTGATGGAGGCCCAGCCAGTACTGCTGGACGCCTTCTTCTTCGGTCTGGTGGCCGCCTCGGCCTGGGTGGTGAGCCGCAGCCTGCCGGACTGGCGGCTATGGCATATCCTGCCGCTGGCGGCGGGGTTGCTGCTTGCCAAGGGGCTACCGGCGTTGATGCCGCTGATCAACCTGCTCGGCGCCGACTATCTGATGCTGGTGGTGGGCGGGGCGATCGCCATCAGCGCGATGTTGCTGCCCGGGGTGTCGGGCAGTTTCCTGCTGCTGACGATGGGGCTTTATGGTCCGGTGATGGCCGGCATCAGGGGCTTCGATCTGACCCTGATCCTGCAGTTCGGCGCCGGCTGTGCGCTGGGCCTGTTCTTCTTCTCACGGCTGCTGTCGTGGCTGTTGCACGCCTATCACACCGCCACCCTGCAGCTGCTGATCGGCTTCATTATCGGCTCGCTGCCGCTGCTGTGGCCGTGGCGTGAGCTGGTCAGCTACCGGCTGGGGCCGGACGACCAGATGATTCCGCTGGATTACCGCTACCTGCTACCCGGCGACTATGCCGTGCTCGTCGGTGGTTCGGCACAATTGATCCCCGCGCTGGCCTTGATGCTGGCAGGGCTGTTATTGGTGCTGGCGATCAGCCGAGGGAACCAGGCCCCGGCGCGCCGGCATGAGGAGGAAGGTTCCGATGCGTAAGGTTTTTTTGGTATCCGCCGTGACCCTGGCGATGACCGGCTGTGCGGCGCAGCAGGGCGGGGACACCCAGCGCGTGCAGGTGCGTGACCTGACCATGAGTCGCGAGCAGTCACCGGTCAGTCAGTACACCGTGGAAGCCGGCGATACCCTCTATGGCATTGCCTGGCGCCACGACATGGATTTTCGTGAGCTGGCCCAGCTCAACGATATTGGCCCTCCTTATCGGCTGCAGCCAGGCCAGGAACTGCGCCTGGCCGAGGGCGCCCAGGTGGCCTCGCGCAGCGACGGCGAGCGCCAGCGCGGCGCCCAGGTCACCGGCGCTGTCGACCAGCAGGACGGCGATCTGAGCTGGCTGGCGCCGGACCAGCAAGCCATCGAGCGTAACCGCCGCCTTACGGCCCAGCCGCTGGAGGATTCCGGCACTAGCGCCGAGGCCCTGGAGGGGGCGGCAATGGCCGCCAGCGGCGAGGCGCCCAGCGACGCCCCGGGCCCGCTGTTCGACTACTCCAGCCCTGGGGCCGACGGTAGTCTGAGCGAGCGTGATCGGGCCGAGCGCGAAGCCCTGGCGCGCGAGCAAGCCCAGCGTGAACAGGCCGAGCGTGACGCCGCCCCCAGCGACACGGCGGTAGCGGCCAGCGAGCAAGCCGGGGTCGTTGCCGAGCCGGAACAAGAGCCGCAGCTGAGTGACACACAGCCGTCATCGACCAGCGGTGATACTCAGGAGAGCGCCGCCACCGATGCCGGTACCGCCGTGGCGGGCCAGGCCGAAAGCAGCGCCAGCGAGCGCAGTCAGCGCAGCTTTACACCGGTGGCCGAGGTCGACTGGCAGTGGCCGGCAGACGGCGAGTTGACCGGCCGTTTCGGCGAGGGCGGCAGCATCACCGCCGGCATTGATATCGGCGGACAAAAGGGGCAACCTGTCAAGGCAGCAGGGCCAGGCATCGTGGTGTACGCGGGCAGCGGCGTGCGGGGCTACGGCAATCTGATTCTCCTCAAGCACAACGACGAGTATCTGAGTGCCTATGCCCATAACGACACGCTCCGTGTGGCCGAGAATGACGTAGTCGACGCCGGTGAGGTCATTGCCACCATGGGCGATACCGATGCCGACAGCGTCAAGCTGCACTTCGAGGTGCGTCGTAACGGCCAGCCTCAGGACCCCCTGGATTACTTGCCATCGCGCTGATGTCGATGGCCCGCGGTACAACAACAACAGACAGCGGCGGCTCACGTCCGTGTGCCCGATGAGTCGCCAGCATGACCGGGCAGTGCACAACGGGGTAGTGATATGAGCATGATCGAACAGGATCTTCAGGACGTCGACAACGCCGAGGTCGAAATCGTCGAAGACGTCATTGATGACGAGGAAGAGAGTGGTGCCAAGGATGAGCAGGAGTTCGAAAAAGCCCTTAATCGCGAGGAAAACACGTATCACCACAGCCTCGATGCGACCCAGATCTACCTAAACGAGATCGGTTTTTCGCCGCTGCTGACCCCCGAGGAAGAGGTCCATTACGGCCGCCTGGCGCAGGCCGGCGACCCTGCCGGCCGGGCGCGCATGATCGAGTCCAACCTGCGGCTGGTGGTCAAGATCGCCAGGCGCTATCTCAACCGCGGCCTGTCGCTGCTCGACCTGATCGAGGAGGGCAATCTTGGCCTGATCCGAGCGGTAGAGAAGTTCGACCCCGAGCGCGGCTTCCGCTTCTCGACCTACGCCACGTGGTGGATTCGCCAGACCATCGAGCGGGCGCTGATGAACCAGACGCGCACCATCCGCCTGCCGATCCATGTGGTCAAGGAACTCAACATCTACCTGCGTGCCGCTCGCGAGCTGACCCAGAAGCTCGACCACGAAGCGACCGCCGAGGAGATCGCCGATTTCCTCGACAAGCCGGTGGCCACGGTCAAGAAGATGCTGGGTCTCAACGAGCGGGTCTCCTCGGTGGACTATCCGATGGGCGGCGAGAGCGACAAGCCGCTGATCGAGACGCTCACCGACGACAACGACCTGGGGCCCGAGTCGTCGCTGGTCGACGTCGACGTCAAGCAGCACGTCGACGAGTGGCTGGCCGAGCTCACCGACAAGCAGATGGAAGTGGTGGTGCGCCGCTTTGGCCTGCGCGGCCATGAGGCAGCGACCCTCGAGGAGGTCGGCGAGGAGATTGGCCTGACCCGCGAGCGAGTGCGCCAGATCCAGGTCGAGGCGCTCAAGAAGCTGCGGCGCATGCTCGAGAAGCAGGGGTTGTCGCTGGACGCCATCTTCGAGTGACGGTGATGGAAAGCGATGCTCATAGCGCGGGCGGCCAAGGCCGCCCGCGTTGCACGTTATTTGCACCTCGCCAGATGATGATGATTGCCGAGAGACGCCTTTCATGCCCGTCATGCGCAGCTAGGCAGCGACGCGGGGGCATACCGCCAAGGAGCGAATGAGTACCGCCATGACATCCAATCGCACTTCACTGTTCCCTGCACGGCGCTGGCTGGTGCTGCTCATTGGCCTGGCCGCAGCGCCGGCCCAGGCCACCGATCTGCTCAGCGTGGCTCGCGATGCATTGCTCAATGATGCCGGGCTGGCCTCGGCGCGGGCCGAGCTGGAGCGGGTTGGCGCCGGTCGCGACGTCGAGCGCGGCGGCCTGCTGCCGCAGCTCAGCGCCGGCTCGAGCCTGAGCCACAACCGCACCTATTCGTCCCAGGGACGTGGTGGTCAGGTGGGGGACCCCGGCGGTGTCGGCGATGGCCTGGTGGTCGACGACGAACAGGACTTCAACTCGTTGAGCGTCAGCCTGGATGCCAGCCAGGCGCTCTATGATGCCAGCCGTTTCGCTCAGCTTGAGCGCGCAGAGCGCCTCACCGGCCAGCAGGCGCTGTCGCTCGAGGTCGCCGAGCAGCAGCTGCTGTTCGACGTGGCCAGCGCCTACTTCGAGATCCTGCGCGCCGCCGATATCCTCGAGGCGCGGCGCTCCCAGGAGACCGCCATCAGCCGCCAGCTGGAGCAGGCCGAGGAGCGCTTCGAGGTCGGCCTGACGGCGATCACCGATGTGTTCGAGGCGCAGGCCTCGTTCGACCTGGCGCGGGCCCAGCGGATCGCCGCCGAGAACGCCCTGCAGATCAGCTTCGAGGCCCTCGAGCGCCTCACCGACCAGCGCTATGCCAGCATCGACGGCCTCTCCGACGAGTTGCCGGTAGAGCCACCGACACCGGCCGAGCGCAATGCCTGGGTCGAAATGGCGCTCCTCAACAGCCCCATGCTGATGATGGCCGAAGCCGGTATCGAGGTGGCACGTAGCGACCTCGACATCGCCCGCGCCGGCCGACTGCCGACCCTTGAAGCCTTCGCCAACTACCAGTACTCGGATACCGATCGCAGCGGCGTGTCGGGTTACAACTCCGACAGTCAACTGGGGGTACGTGCCAGCGTGCCGCTCTATACCGGCGGGACCACCAGCGCACAGATTCGTCAGAACACCTTCGGCCTGGAGGTCAGCCAGTACGATTTCGAGGCCCAGCGCCGCGACACCGTGCAGCAGGTGCGCTCGCTGTATACCCAGGTCAGCAACGACGTGGAGACCGTCGAGGCGCGGCGTCAGGCGATCGCCTCCAACCAGAGCGCGCTGGATGCGACGCGCTCCGGCTACGAGGTCGGCACGCGCAATATCGTCGATGTGCTCAACGCCGAGCAGAACCTGTTCAATGCCATCGCCGACCATGCCGAGGCGCGCTACGACTACGTACTTGGCCTGCTCGAACTGCGCCAGCAGTCCGGGACCCTCGACGGCGAGGCGATCCAGGGCGTCAACCAGTGGCTCGATGCCAGCCAGGGGATCTCCCTGGATCTGCCCGACGAGGCAGGTGGTCGTGACCCGGCGCTCGACATCGGCACGCGGCCAACGCCCCCTTCCTGAGGGATATTTGCCGGTTATAGGTCTTACTTTAGATAAAAACGCCATATCTTGTCCTCGATATGGCGTTTTTATCCGTGTAATTGGCGAATGAATGACAAATAATCATGGCGCCCTTTTTATGCATTGGAGTCCTCGATGGCCCGCCCGCTGATTGCCGACATCGACCTCGACGCGCTGCGTCACAACTACTGCCTGGCCCGCGACCTGGCGCCCCACAGTCGTGCCATTGCGGTGCTCAAGGCCGATGCCTACGGCCACGGCCTGGTACCCTGCGCCAAGGCGCTGGCGGAGCTGGCGCCAGCGCTGGCGGTGGCCTCTATTGAGGAGGCCGAGGCGCTGCGGGCGGCGGGTATCGAGACGCCGATCATGCTGCTCGAGGGCTTCTTCGAGGCCGCCGAACTCGAGCGCATCGAAGCGCTCGGACTGTGGAGCGCGGTGCACAGTGCCTGGCAGGTCGATGCGCTACTCGCCTACCGCCCGGCGCGGCCGCTGCCGGTATGGGTCAAGGTCGACTCGGGGATGCACCGACTGGGCTTTCCTCCCGAGCAGCTGGCTGCCCAGTGGGCGCGGCTCGCCGCCGCCGATGACCGGGTCAGCGACCTGCACCTGATGAGCCACTTCGCCACCGCCGACAGCGTCGATCCCAGCTACTTCCAGCACCAGATGGGCATCGTAAGGGCGCTTGCCGATGAGCTCGGTGCGCCCACTTGCCTGGCCAATTCGCCGGCCACGCTGGCCCGGCCCGAAGCCCACGGGGCCTGGAATCGGCCCGGCGTGATGCTCTACGGCAGCGACCCGCTGGAGACCGCCAGTGACGCCAGTCGCCGGCTTGCCCCGGTGATGACGCTGCGCTCCGAGATCATCGCCCTGCGCGAGCTGGAGGCGGGGGAGCGGGTGGGCTATGGCGGTCGCTGGCAGGCAGCGCGGCGCTCACGGATCGCCGTGGTGGCCGCCGGCTACGGCGATGGCTACGACCGTCACGCCGAGGACGGTACCCCGGTGCTGGTCAATGGACGGCGCTGCGCCATCGCCGGCAAGGTGTCGATGGACATGCTGACGGTGGATGTGACCGACGTTGCCGACGCCGATATCGGCAGCGAGGTGGTGCTGTGGGGGCGGGCCAGCAACGGCGCGCTGCTGTCGGTGGACGAGGTGGCACGTCACTGTGCCACGATCAGTTATACGCTGCTTACCGGGGTGCTGCCGAGGGTCCCGAGACGGTATCATGGCGGCTGATTTCAGCCGCGAGACCACCATGTCCAAGGATGCTACCTCGTCGTTTCTTCATCCACGCTACTGGGGCGCCGCGCTCGCCATCGGCCTGATGCGCGTTGGTGCCTGGCTGCCGTGGCGACTCAAGCTGGCCGTCGGGCGCTGCATCGGCTGGCTGGCCTGGCGCCTGGCCAAGCGCCGGCGGCGGATTACCGAGACCAATATTGCGCTGTGTTTTCCCGAGCTCGACGCCGACGCTCAGCGCCGGCTGGTGCGCGAGACCTTCCTGGCCAACGGCATCGGTATCCTCGAGACCGCCACCGGCTGGTGTCGGGATCCGGAGCATCTGCGCCATCGCGTGACCTTCAAGGGCCAGCAGCACATGGCCAAGGTACAGGCAGAGGGCAAGGGGGCGCTGATCATCGGCGTGCACTTCTCCACCCTGGACCTTGGGGGAGCGCTACACTCGCTGTTCTTTCCCGCCGACGTGGTCTATCGCCCCCACAATAACGCGCTGTTCGAACGCTTCATGACCCGCGCCCGCAAGCGCATCTTCGGCACCGCCATCGATCGCCATGACCTGCGCGGGGTGGTACGACGGATCAAGGCCGGCCATCACGTCTGGTACTCGCCGGATCAGGACTTCGGCCGCGACGTCAGTGTCTTCGCGCCGTTCTTCGGCGTCGAGGCGGCCTCGATCAAGCTCACCGCCAAGATCGCCCGCATGACCGGCGCGCCGGTCATGCCGCTGATGTTCCACCGCAACCCGGACAATCGCACCTACACTCTCGAGTACCTGCCACCGCTGGAGAACTTCCCCAGCGGAGATGAGGTCGCCGACGCGGCGCGCATCAATGCCTTTATCGAGGCGGCGATACGCAAGCACCCCGAGCAGTACCTGTGGCTGCATCGGCGCTTCAAGACCCGCCCGGAAGGTGAGCCCTCGCTGTATTCATAAACCTGCCTCTGGTCAGAGCGAGCACAGTTGCCTCCAAGCGAAGGACGCCTGTCTACGGATCAGATCCGAGCGTTCTGGCTATCTGCGATAGTTTGGTGGCCAACAACATGGACTTGACGCGTCGGTCAATACGTACAAGGCTAGTAGTCGATGGCCGACACTATGCGGTCGGTCGAACGGAGTGCCGGATTGCATTGTGGATCCGGAGGACTGATAACCGAGGAAAGGAGTTCCCATGCTTGGCAACGCCATGCTGTTTCTGATAATTGCCGTGATCGCCGCCGTTCTAGGCTTCAGCGGTATTGCCGGGGTGGCATCGACCATTGCACAGGTGCTGTTCGTACTGTTTCTGATCCTGTTCGTGGTCTCGCTGATTCGCGGACGACGCTGACCCTCGAACCAGGGCCTGCCGGCCATGGACTCGATAAGCACAAGGCCCCGCCAGTGGCGGGGCCTTGTGCGTCATGCCGATCACCAATAGCGATCAGGCGTCGATACGCTTGTACTTCATGCGCTTGGGGGTATCGCTGCCGACCCGCTTGCGGTGGTCCTCTTCGTACTCCTGATAGTTGCCCTCGAAGAACACCACCTGGGAGTCGCCCTCGAAGGCCAGGATATGGGTCGCGATGCGGTCGAGGAACCAGCGGTCGTGGGAGATGATCATGGCGCAGCCGGGGAAGGCCAGCAGCGCCTCTTCCAGCGCCCGCAACGTCTCGATGTCTAGGTCGTTGGAGGGTTCGTCGAGCAGCAGTACGTTGGCACCCTGCTTGAGGGTCTGGGCCAGCTGCAGGCGACCGCGCTCGCCGCCGGAAAGCTCGGACAGGCGTTTCTGCTGGTCGTTGCCCTTGAAGTTGAAGCGTCCCACGTAGGCGCGTGACGAGACTTCGTAGCCGTTGATGTTGAGGATGTCCTGTCCATCCGACACCGATTCCCAGACCGTCTGCTTGTTGTCCAGGGCATCGCGCAACTGCACGACGTGGGCAATCTCGACCGTATCGCCGAGCACCACCTCGCCGCTGTCTGGCTGCTCTACGCCATCGATCAGCTTGAACAGCGTCGACTTGCCCGCGCCGTTGCCGCCGACGATGCCGACGATGGCGCCCTTGGGGACGCTGAACGACAGGTCTTCGTAAAGCAGCTGGCCATCGAAAGCCTTGCTGACGCCGTGGAACTCGATGACCTTGTCACCCAGGCGTGGGCCAGGTGGTATATAGATCTCGTTGGTCTCGTTGCGCTTCTGGAAATCGCCGGACTGCATCTCCTCGAAGCGGTTGAGGCGCGCCTTGCTCTTGGCCTGACGGCCCTTGGCGTTGCTGCGCACCCACTCCAGCTCTTGCTTGATGGCCTTGTTCTTCGAGGCTTCCTGCTTGGCCTCTTTCTCCAGGCGGCTCTCCTTGGCCTCGAGCCACTGCGAGTAGTTGCCCTCGAAGGGAATGCCCTGGCCGCGGTCGAGTTCGAGAATCCAGCCGGCGACGTTGTCGAGGAAGTAGCGGTCGTGGGTGACGGCAACCACGGTGCCTGAATAGTCGTGGAGAAAGCGCTCCAGCCAGGCCACCGACTCGGCGTCGAGGTGGTTGGTGGGCTCGTCGAGCAGCAGCATGTCGGGGCTCGACAGCAGCAGGCGACACAGCGCTACGCGGCGGCGTTCGCCGCCGGAGAGGTTGCCCACCTTGGCATCCCAGGGCGGCAGGCGCAGCGCCTCAGCGGCGACTTCGAGCTTGCGCTCGATGTTATGGGCATCCGCCGCCTCGATGATGTTCTCGAGGCGTGCCTGCTCGCTGGCCAGGGCGTCGAAGTCAGCGTCGGGCTCGGCGTAGGCGGCGTAGACGGCGTCGAGCTTCTCCTGGGCAGCCTTGATCTCGCCCAGCGCCTCTTCGACGGATTCACGGACGTTCTTGTCGTCGTCGAGCTCAGGCTCCTGGGGCAGGTAGCCGACGTTCAGGCCCGGCATGGGGCGGGCCTCACCTTCGATTTCGGTGTCGACACCGGCCATGATGCGCAGCAGTGTCGACTTGCCCGAGCCGTTGAGGCCTAGCACGCCGATCTTGGCGCCGGGAAAGAAGGACAGCGAGATGTCCTTGAGAATATGTTTCTTGGGGGGCACGACCTTGCCCACCCGGTTCATGGTGTAGACGTATTGCGCCATGGGATTCCATCTAAGTTGCGGGGTTTCAGTGGCCACGATGATAGTGGCCGGGGCGGCGAATGGCTAGTTTACCCCAGTGGCACCGCCCATGATGATGCCTCGCTTGGCGCTACTCCTCTTCGTCGTCGAGTCGCCAGTCGTCCTCGATGGCACGCTTCAGACGGCGCTCCTCGAGCAGACTCTCAACTTGGCGGCGCGCGCGCAGGGTGTCGGCACGCGACGTGCTGCGGGTGCGAGTTTCCTGCTCGGGTGAGTAGCTATCATCGTTGACGGCGTCGAAGCCGTCTGCGTCGTCGCTGAGGGTGTTGGTGAGATGATCTCGGCGCATGCGATGCCTCCCATGACCGTTCGAAAGATCGATAGGGCTATCTCGACGCAGTGGTCGATGATAGCGGTCAACGGCAGAACATGGCTGCCATCAGGATGCGGCGGCATCCTGATGGCCTTATAGCCTCGACGGGGAGTGAGTACAAGAGGGCGGGGCGAGTTTTTTTCGCGGGCCAGGTGCAGGGCCGGTCAATGGCCCTGCTCGGCGCGCAAGCGCTCGACCTCGAGCTGCGCCTCGACGCGCTCGGTGACGTCCTTCTGGACGCCGATGTAGTAGGTCAACTGGTCGGCGTCATCGTATACCGGCGTGATCGACAGCTCGTTCCAGAACAGCGTGCCATCCTTGCGGTAGTTGCGCAGCACCTCGCGACATGGTCGGCCGTCGGCCAGCGCCTGGCGAATGTTGTCGAGGCCCGGCTGGTCGCGGTCGTCGTTCTGCAAAAAACGGCAGTCGCGGTACAGGATCTCGTCGGCGCTGTAGCCGGTCAGGCGCTCGAAGCCCTGATTGACATAGATCAGGATGTTCTCGTCACCCTCCTGTTCGGCCACCACGATGCCGTCTTCCGAGGCATCGACGATGCGTTCCAGCAGGGCTGGGCTGATCATTGGCGGTCTTTTCATGCGCGCGCGTTCCTGTCGTACCCTGATTCGTTAACTATCATCTGGCTACATAATGGCCAGACGTGGCTGGCATTTCAATGTGTTGCCACTTTACGGAGCAATCGGCTCACTGTTCTACCTCGGGTAATCGCTGTGCACTGACGGCGGCACATAGCGCGGTGGCGGCCAGTATCGCCAGCAGGGCGGTAGTGCCGAGCCACTGCGCCAGCGCGCCGATAGCGCCGCCCACAAGCAGCATCAGGGCACCGGTGAGGGTATTCGACAGCGCCACGTAAAGCGCCCGTTGGTCCTGGTTGGCCATGTCGACCAGGTAGGTCTTGCGGCCCAGGCGCACGCCGGCGTGGACCATGACCAGTAGCCCGTAGCCCAGCGCATAGGGCCAGACCGTTTCGCTCCAGCCGCCGGGTAGCCAGGCGGCGGCCGCGACCAGCAGGCAGCACAGCGTAGTCCCCAGGCCGGCATCGCGCATCACCCGGCGGCTCGAGACATCGGCACGCTTGCCCCATAGCGGGCTTGCCAGCATGCCGGCAAGCCCCGAGACGACAATCAGTATGCCTAGACCACCCAGTTCGGTACCGCTCTGCTGCTGGCCGAGCAGGGCGATATAGGGCAGCGCAAGGGCGCTTGCGAGCAGCAGGGCACGGGCCACATTGAAGTGACGAAAGGTGTGATCGTCGCGCATCAGCCGCAGTCCGAGCTTGATGCTGTCCCAGGCGTTTTCACCGCCTTCCACGGCACCGGGTGACTCGGCGATGCGCGCCGCACACAGCGCATTCAGCGCCCAGCCCAGCGCTGCGATGATCAGCAGCACGGCCAGTGCCAACTCGCCGGGGCGCTCATCGAACAGCATCAGCACCGCCCCGGCGGCGAGAGTCACGGCGCCCGCCACGCTGCCGCTCCAACCCATCAGCGTGCCGCGCCGCTGCTTGCTGATGGTCTTGCCGAGCACGTCCTTGGTAGCAATCGACGATAGCCCCCGGGCCAACGACAGTGCCACCAGCACGGCCAGCACCAGGGTGCCACCCAGCCCGCCGTTGCCGAACAGCGCCAGCAGTGCCAGCAGCAATGCGGAGGCGGCCTGCAGGGCGCCGCCCAAGACCCAGGCCCACTTGCGCTGCGGCTGGAGGCGAATGACGCCGGCCACGAACAGCTGTGGCAGTAGCGAGCCGGATTCGCGGATCGGTACCAGCAGGCCGACCATCCACACGGGCGCGCCGATCACCCCCATCAGCCAGGGCAGTACCAGTCGCGCGCTGGAGAGTTCATCGGCCAGCTTGTTGCCCAGCGCCGCCAGCAGGTGGAGGAAGAAATTGCGCGGTTGCTCATCGCAGGCCTCCTCGGGAATGTCCTTGCACATGCGGCTGTCGTCGTCGCCGGTCAGCCACTCGAAGAGGCGGCTCTGACTGATCTCGGGGGCGGCCATGCGTGCTCCTTGGCTGTTATCATCGCCTTTCATTGTTGCGACAGGTGGGCCGCGATGTCACGCATCCGAATTCACTACTGCACCCAGTGCCAATGGCTGCTGCGCAGCGCCTGGCTGGCCCAGGAGCTGCTCTCGACCTTCGGCGAAGCCCTAGATGAGGTGGCCCTGGTACCCAGTCACGGCGGCCATTTCGAGATCTTCTACGACGGCGAATCGATCTGGGAGCGCAAGCGCAACGACGGCTTTCCCGACAGCAAGGCGCTGAAGCGGCTGGTACGCGACCGCCTGGACCCTGAGCGCGATCTGGGCCACGTCGATCGCTGATGCCGGGTCAGGTGGGGGCTCTGCCGGTGTGGCGGGAGATACGCTGCTGCACGCCGTCGAGGGCTTGTTCGAGCGCTTCGCAGCAGCCGGAGCGTTGCAGTTGCTGCAGCGCCTGCTGATTGATGCCGCCGGGGGTTTGGCTAGCGGCGACGAGCTGCGCGAAGTGTCCATCGGGGTAGTCCTCACACAGGCTGCCCAGTGCTGTCAGCATGCCTGAGATGAAGCGTCCGGCCTGATCCGCTGCAACCCCTTGTTGCTGGGCCCAGTTCGCCATGGTGTCGATGGAAGCAAAGTATGGTGCCATCATGGCGGTTAGCGTCCACAGCGTATCCAGTGTGGATTCGTCGGTGGCAATCTCCAGTGGCCCCAGTTGCTCGAATAGCGTGATGGCTTGCAGTTGGCCTGGGTAGAGCAGCACCGGTCCCGCTGCCTTGGCCACGTAAGGCAAGGTGGCCGCGCGGGCAACCATCGTGGCGGGGGAAACCCACGAGATCACCTGGGCCAGCGGCAGCAGCGCCATCATCGAGATAACCGCGTGATTGGGGCGAAAGCTCAGGCCAGAAAGGACTGAATCGGCTATCTGCGGGCGTATCGTCAAGAGTATCGTGTCGGCCGTGTCCAACACGGCCTGGTTGGACGATGCGACCGCTACGTTAGCTGGATATGCCTCGGCCAACGCGGCGGCGCGAGAGGCATTACGTGGAGACAACACGATCCGCTCACTGTCTCCTCTGCGTTGCAGGCCGTGGACGATGGACTCCGCCAGGTGGCCGGTACCCAAGATGCCGATAGTCATGACACTTTTCCTCTATGCCTAGGATGCTCTCTGGGCTCGACTCGAGCCGGGCTGAAACTGCTGAAACGCTAATCCGGCGAGGATCAGAGCGAGACCGATTGGCGTTGAGGGCAGTAGTGCTTCTCCCAAAACCAGGAAAAGGATGAGCAACGAGATAGGCGGTGCCAAGAAAATCAAGCAGGATATTCTCGCCGTGCGAGTTGTTTTGTTCATGGCGCTTTGCCAAAGAAGGAAGGCAAGCCCCATTTCAAAAAGGCCCACGTAGACCCCCGCTGATATCCCCGCAAAAGGGAGGTTTCGCCAGTCAGAAAGCAGCAATACGAGTAGCGTCAGAACTGGTACTGCAATGCTGAAATTCTGCCACTGGGCTAACAGGGCAGGACGCTTGTCGCGCGTATTCATTAGCCAGTAAAAGGCCCAGAGCAGGGTCGAGAGTAACGCCATTCCAACCCCTAGTGCATCCGAGAAACGCATGCCTAGCAGGTCACCACGGGTTGCAATCACCAGTACCCCGCTGTAGGCGATCAGTCCAGCCAATGCATCGTAACGCGTCAGGCGGTGGCCAAGAATTGGTACGGCCAATAGGGCCATGGTCAGCGCCCAGGTGTAGTTCAGGGCCATGGCTTCCTGGCCGGCAAGTCGGTCATAGGCAATGAGCAGGATCAAGTAGTAAGCCACAGGATTCATCAGGCCGGCCCACAGGGCCGTTCGCCATCGAGTGGTCGCCGCTTTGCGCAGCGTACCTTGCCGCCATAGCAGTCCGGTCATCAGTAGCCAGGAGACGCAAGCAGCAATCCATACCAGCTCTAGCGGTGTGAGATAGCCTAAGGCGACTTTGAAGGCCGTTGCCACCGTCGACCACAGCAGCACTGCCCCTAGCCCCAGCAGGAGAGCTTGCTGATCAGAGTTCATCTTGCCTCCCGCAGCGCTACTGGGTGCCACTACTCCGTGCACTCTTTTGCGCTCATGTTGTTCGAAAATTCGTCAGCGAGTATCGGGTAAGGTCTGTTGCTGGGCCTGGGCGCGCCCTTCGAGTATTGAAACGATCCCTTCGCAGGCCTCCAGGATATGGGTCTCGAGCAGCTGGCACGCTTGCTCTATTCGCCCTTCGCGGGACAGGGCCAGCAAGGTGTGGTGTTCTCGCTCGGCCTTCTCGATCTCCTGGGTATAGAGGAGTTGCATGCGTATATAGCGGTCCGACTTGGTGTTGAGCTGGCTGATGATCGCCATTGTCTCCGGCAAGTTGGCGGGAGCGTATAGCGTTTGATGAAATGCGAAGTTGTATTCGCTCCAATTATCGATCTGCCCTCTTGAGTCGAGTGCCGCATCGTACTTACGCAATATGCCCTCGGCGTCATCGAGCTGCTCTTCAGTGAGGTTGGGGATGGCGCGTTTCAATATGTATGTCTCGAGTAGCACCCGCAGCTCGAAAAGCTCGCGAATCTTGGCGATCGAGAGCTCTGTCGTGAATGCCCCGCGATGCGCATGAAATTCTACTAGCCCTTCCGACTCCAGGGTCAGCAGGGCTTCTCGCACCGGGATCCTGCTGACGTCGTAGTCCTTAGCCAAGGCGTCCTGGCGTAGCTGTGACCCTCCTGGAAACTCACCTCCCAGAATGCGCCCGCGGAGGTCGTTTGCAACGAACTGTGCTCGTGTCTTATACGCTGGCATGGCCTTGATCCGCTCGAAGAATGTTATTGCACATTGTATACAAGCTGCGGCAAACATTCATTATCATGCTGCGCCGCGAGTCGACGCGCTACTTCTCGAGGCCCGGTCTTTAAGGCTGCACCAGGGCCTCGCTGCGATAGCCGCCCGTCACGGCAGATCCCTCACGCGGCCTGGAGAGAGGAAGACCACTGCGCATACCACTTGCGGAACAGCGCGTACTGCGCTTCGATATAGTTGCGCTGGGCATCACTCAAGGCATCGGTTTCATTGAAGTGAAGCGCGTACTCATGGTCGCCGTTAAGCACCATGAGATGCTTGTAATAGAGCACCAGGTCCGGGCCTTCATCGAAGGATGACAACACGCCTAGTGCGGCATCGAGTTCCTGCGCCAGAAGGCGTGCTTTAGCATCACCTTGTGCAGCTTTCTTGCTCAATGACACCAGGTGCAAGACTTCGCGAGGAAGCGCGTTGCCAATACCGGTGATCGCGCCCGTCGCGCCGCAGTTGACGAAGCCATGGAACACCGTAGTGTCGACACCCACCATCAGCGTGATGTCATCGTCTCTGGAGGTAATGTTTTCTGCGGCGTAGCGCAGGTCGTCGGCACCACCGAATTCCTTGAAACCGATCAGGTTCGGGTGCTCCTGACGTAGCGCGAAGAACAGGTCGGCGCGGGTAGCGAAACCGTAGTACGGGCTATTGTAGATTACTGCCGGGAGCTCAGAGGCTGCACCCAAGATGGCGGAGAAGTGAGCTCGTTGGGCGGCAGCGGAGGTGCCCCGTGACAGGACGCGTGGGATCACCATCAAACCCTGCGCGCCTACCTTGGCAGCATGAGTTGCGTGAGATACGGCCTCCCTGGAGTTGACGGCGCCGGTACCGACGATCGTGGGGATGCCCGCTTCGACCAGTCGTGCCACCCCTTCCTGGCGCTCGGCCTCGGTTAAAAGCGGCCAGTCACCCATCGAGCCGCAGTACACCACACCGCTCATGCCGGTATCGATTAGCACGCGGCCTTTGGCGACGAGTGCATCGAAGTCGGGCTTGCGATCTTCGGTGCAGGGAGTCATCAGGGCGGGAATGCAGCCGGTAAAAATACTCGTGCTCATCATGTTTCCTTTGTCGTTGTACAAGTCAGTCTCTACTGCTGGTCGGTGCCCAGGTGAAAGCCGCCAGCTGCTCAGTAGCGATATGCTGGAGTCACGGCAGGCGGGTCAAACCGCGGCAGTCATGACGGTGTAATACCCCAGGCAAAGGGGTCCTGCTTATCGATGAATAGCGTGGTGTCGGCACTCAGGTAGGCTCGCCCCTTGATATAGGGGCGAATGCGATTCCCCTCCCGCTGGTAGTACGCCTCGAAAAGGCTGCCGGTAATACTGGCCTGCACCCAGGGGGTGTCGGGTGCCAGCTTGCCATCAGCAGCCAAGCAGGCCAGCTTGGCGCTGGTGCCCGTACCGCAGGGAGACCGGTCATACGCCTTGCCGGGACACAGCACGAAGTTGCGGCTATCCGCCACAGTGTCCTCGGCAAATAACTCGATATGGTCGATAAGCGCACCGTCTTCGCCGCTGATCGACTGCGCTTCTAGTGCCTGGCGTATTGACCAGGTGAAGGCCGTCAGCGCCTCGACGTTTTCCAGTTTCAATGAGTGGTCGTGCTCTTCGACAAGGAAGAACCAGTTGCCGCCCCAGGCGATATCGCCGTGGACCAGGCCATATCCGGGCACCTCAACGGGTACCCGTTGGCGATACCGATAGGCCACTACGTTGCGCACGGTGACAGCACCATCGTCGTGCAGCGTCGCTTCGACAGGCCCCACGGGGGTGTCAATCGTGTGAGTGCCAGGCTCTATCAGGTCGAGATGGTAGAGGGATACCACCAAGCCGATGAGGCCGTGACCGCACATCCCCAAATAACCGGTGTTATTGAAGAAGATCACGCCACAGGTGGCGTTCGCCGACTCCGGCTCGCAGTAGAGCGCGCCGACGAGCACGTCATGACCGCGCGGCTCCAACATGCAGGCTTGCCGCCACTCATCGTGCGAGTTGCGCAGCGTATCCCGTTTCTCCTGAAGTGTGGTTCCAGCGAGGGCGGGGAAGCCTTCCATAATGAGTCGCGTTGGCTCGCCGCCCGTATGAGAGTCGATGGCACGCACGCGTTTCATGTGCTGCTCCTCTTCGTTTTCCTTCATTGCCTGGGAAGGGCCCGCGATCCATGAGCGTGTGCCCCATGTTTTATATTTTATACAATCTACGGGCCGCGTTGTGAAGCCTTAGTCAGAAAAGTATGCGCTGTGTCGAGCTATGTAGACGTTGGTCGTAGGTGCTTGCCAGGATTAATTATATAATTTATACAATCCTCCGGCGACACTTCAACCGAGTAACCACCATGACCCAGGCGTACCCCAACGCGACGACTTCTATCCAGACGCGCACCCAATCGGGGAGTGGTGTCGACGATGCTGACATCGCGGTCGTTGGCGCGGGTGTCATCGGCACGGCTTGTGCCCTCGAGTTAGCCCGTCAGGGGTATCGGGTTCGGGTGGTGGATCGCGATGTGCCCGGTATGGGGGCCTCCTTTGGCAATGCGGGCCATATGGCAACGGAACAGGTCTTTCCCATCGCCGATACCTCACTGCTGATGCGTATCCCGGGGATGCTGATGGACCCTACCGGGCCACTAAGGCTGGACTGGCGCTATTTGCCTAGGTCCATCCCCTGGCTGATGAGGGTGCTATGGAATCTGCGCGCTTCTCCCTACCAGGCCAGTGTGGCGGGTATTCGGGCGCTTAACGAAGCGAGCCTCGCCGCCTGGAAGCGGTTGTTGACGAGCATTGATAAGCCTTGGCTTCTAAAGCATGAGGGATCGCTGCTGGTACACGAGAGCGACGCGACTGCCGGTGAGCTTGCCCAGGCAATGGCGCGATTCACTGGCCAAGGCGTGGCCTGTGAAAGTCTCGACGGTGAGCGTGTGCGACAGCTGGCACCTTCGCTGAGCGAACGCATCTGCGGCGGCCTGTTTTTCCCCGAGACAGGGCACGTGATCGACCCTCATCAAGTGGTCAAGGATTTAGCGGAAGCCGCCGAGGCGCTAGGGGTGCGTTTCACTCGCGCCGAGGTGATGGCTGGGCAGGCAAGTGACGGTGGGGTTCGTCTACAGACGAGCAGCGGCGTGCTCGATGTGCCAAGGGTGCTCATCGCTGCCGGTGCCCACTCGGCTTCTTTGGTGGCCTCGATGACTGGCGTACGGGTGCCACTGGATACCGAGCGTGGCTATCACTTGATGCTTCCTCGTGAGGGTGACCGGCTGCCGATGGCAGTCACTTCGCTGGAGCGGCGCTTCATCATGACCCCGTTGGCAGGGGGGCTGCGACTGGCTGGCACCGTGGAATTTGCCGGCCTTAAACGTCCAGCGTTCATGGAGCGTGCCTGGCGGCTTCGGGCACTGGCCGATGGCCTGTTCTCGGAGCCCCTCGACGAGGCGGAAGCGACTCCCTGGATGGGGTTTCGTCCTTCGCTACCCGATTCGCTACCAATCATCGACCGGGCAGGCCCTGAGGGGCGGGTTTGGTTAGCCTTCGGGCATCATCATCTCGGGTTGACCCAGGCGGCCGTAACCGCACGACTGATCGGTCAGTTTGCGTCGTCCGACCAGGACGGGGTGGCGCCCGGATTGCCGCCGCTGTCGCCCTATCGGTTGTCACGGTTTACCTGAGGCCTTGGGCTGGCGCGACACATCCTCACTCGATCAACGCACGTAAGGCGGAGGCGATAGATTCATAAACAGAGGCTTGCACGCCGTCAGGGTTTCGGTTAGCTTCGTTTTCGTAGATTGTATATTATATAAATACATCTGATGGCACGGTGATCACGCAGGCTGACACGCAGCTTGCGTGGGAATAAAAACAAGGAGACATGTAATGAAGATGCATCGAAAGACGTTGGTTGCAGCATTGGCCACCACCGTACTGGGTGTTGCCGCAGGGCCTACGATGGGTAGTGATACGAACGGCGACTCACCGCTGGGTGATGGACCCATTCGTTTGGTTATCCCCTTTGGCCCGGGCGGCGGTTCCGATATGACGGCCCGTGTGCTCACGGCCACTGCACCAGAATTCTGCGGTCCACGAATCGACGTCGTCAGCATGAGCGGGGCCGCGGGGCTCGAAGCGGTCAACCACGTCATGAATGCCGAATCGGATGGTCACACTCTGCTGGTGACAGACTATGGCCCCATTGTGACCTCTGGCTTCGTCGACGATGTGGAGTGGTCTCATGATGACTGGGATCCGGTTATGCTGTTCACCGAATGGCTACCCACCGTGTATACCCATGCGGATCACGAAATTGACAGTATCGAGGACTGGGTCGATAAGCTTGAGGCGGAGCCGAATTCCGTGACCTTCGCTCATGCGGCACCTCTTGGTATCGTCCATTTGCCGCTGATCCTCTTCGAGATGGAGACGGGACTCGAGAATCGCCATATTCCTACCTCGGGCGGTGGTGAGACCCGTAGCATGGTCATGGGTGAGCATGTCGACTTGGGCATGACGCTGCCTGCCAGCATTGCAGCGGAAGTCGAAAATGGCACGCTGAAGGCACTGGGTACTTTTGCCGACGAACGCGCCGATGTCTTGCCCGATGTGCCGACGTTCAAGGAGGCAGGTTACGACGTCTCTCTGCCAGCTTGGCTAATGATTTTCGCCAAGAATGATGTGCCGCAAGAGACCAAGGAGTTTCTACAAGATTGCTTTATGGAAGCGCTGGCGACGCCGACTGCCGAATCGATGAGTGATCGCACAAACGCGGGGATCGATCCGCGTGGCATGGAAGATTCTGCCGAGCTCTACCACAACACGGTAGAGATGGTGGGCAGTATTCTGCGTGAGATTGGCGAGATCGATTAAGCATGCCAGTAAATTGACAAGGAGCGGCAGTGAGTAGCTGCCGCTCCTTGTGCATCTACATGATCTCTCTCAATAATACTTGCCGGAGTCTTGCATGCTTGAAGCGCTTACGGATGCCTTGTCATTGGCGCTGGACCCCTCGGTACTGCTGTTCGTGGCGCTGGGAATCCTGCTGGGTATCACCCTGGGCGCCATACCTGGCCTTAGCGGTGACATGGCTATCGCACTGTTACTTCCTACCGTGTTCTACCTCGAACCTGCCTCTGCGCTGGGGTTGCTCGTCGGGATCTACAAGGGCGGTATGTTCGGGGGATCGATCTCTGGCATAACCTTTGGTGTGCCCGGCACCCCGGGAGCTGCTGCCACCACTATCGACGGTTATCAGGCGAAACTTAAAGGCAAGCCCAATCGTGCGCTGCATACCGCATTGTATTCGTCAGTCGCTGGTGATACCTCCAGTGACCTGATCCTGATCTTTATTGCGTTGCCTTTAGCCGCCGTTGCATTGAAATTTGGGCCCGTGGAGTTCTTTGCCCTTTATGCATTCTCCCTATTGTTGATTTCTGCGCTGACCCGAGGGCAGCTTGCCAAGGGAGTGGCAGCCTGCGCACTGGGTATTCTGCTCTCCATGATCGGTCGTGACCCTATCGGTGGCTCACTGCGCATGACCTTTGGAATCCCTGAGTTGGCGGGTGGCCTCAGTCTTATCCCGGTACTGGTTGGCATCTTTGCGGTCTCGGAGTTGATCGTGCAGGTTTCCAAGGCGTGGGCCGCCAAGTCGCGCGCCATCGTCGAGGACGCTAAAGAGAAGTCGAATATGTTTAGCGACTACGATGCCGCCGCCGACAAGCTGCCATTCCGTGACTTCCTCAAGCTCTGGAAGGCGACCGCCATTGGCACTGGTACCGGTACCTTGATTGGGGCATTGCCTGGTGCAGGGTCTTCGTTGGCAGCGTTCATCAGCTATGGTCTGGCCCAGCGCTTCTCGCGCAGTGGCGATGAATTCGGTAAGGGGTCCATGGAGGGTGTCGCTAGTGCCGAAGCGGGTAACAGCGCTACCTCAGGCTCAACCCTTATCCCGCTATTCGCCTTCGGCATACCGGGGAGTGCCACGGCAGCTCTGTTCGGCGCCGCGTTCATTCTAATGGGAATGACGCCGGGGCCGAACATGGTGCGTGATCATTCGGATGTCATCTATGCCCTGTTCATCATTCTTGTCTATGCCAATATGGTCAACTTGTTGATGGGCAAAGTGCTGCTGCCATACTACTCCAAGATGTCGATGGTTCAGCCGCGCATCCTGCTACCCATCGTCTTCTGTCTGGCGATCTTTGGCACCTATGCGGCTGGCAACTCTTTCGTCGACGTGTGGGTGCTGCTGGGAGCCGGGCTGCTCGGGGTGGTGCTGCGTCTTTATGGCTTCCCATTGGCGCCGCTAATCCTGGGGTTCATCGTCGGGCCGGGGGCCGAACGGGCGCTGCGGCAGTCACTGTTGATTGGTGGTGAGTGGTCTTATCTGTTTTCGAGCCCGATCGCTATCGGCTTCTATGTCACTGCGCTGGGGTTGATCTTGCTGTTCACGTTGCTGCTGCGAAACAAGGCGTAAGCCGGGAAGGGTATGATGTCATCAATGTTGCGTAATCCGCTGCGCTACCAGGACTTCTATGTGGGGCTGGTGATGATAGCTATTGCCGCCGCTGGCCTGTTGGATATCGCCTACGGCAACTGGCGAACCGGTCAGACAATGGGGCCCCAGGCGTTTCCACAGGTCGCTTATATTGCGATCATGATGGCGGGGGGCCTGGTGTCGGCCAATACCTGCATTGGCAAATATGACGCCAGGCAGGAGGAAATTGTCAGCGTGCTGATGACGGCCGTGGTGATGGTGTCGGGCGGTGTGCTGCTGTTCCTCCTGGCCGGCCGCTTGGGGTTCACGGTTACCCTCGCCTTGGCGCTGATGGCGGGTTCCTCACTGCTTACTCAGGCGCCGCTGCGCCATTGGAAAACCACCATCCTGCTGCCTATCATGGCGGCAGTAATCATGTATTTTCTATTCGTTCAGTTGATTCGGATTCCACTCCCGGGAGGGCTTCTCTTCTAACTGGTGCTGGTTGATTTGTGGCGGGCTCGAAAGGATCAGGGGCGACGTTCAGGAGAGCAGCTGATACTCGAACAGCAACTGCTTGAAGTCCTGGCGCTGATGGGCGAACAAATAAATGGATACCTGCTGCTGCTCGGGCCAGTGGCGATAGATGATGCGATAGCCGTCGATCAGTAGCTCGCGATAGTGGCTGATGCCGAGCTCCAGAGCCAGACGGCAAACCGGGTATGCTCCAGGGCGTTCAGAGAGGCGTTCCAGCGCAGTACCGACGAGCCGCCTTGAATAAGTGTGTGCCTCTACCGGGGGCCACTCCAGATGATCGATCAAGAGATGACGACAACTACGTAGCGAGTGCAGGGCAGTGTCTTCAAGGGTAACAGGCAGGGGTGGGGTCACAGCGCCCCACCCAGCTCGGCTCTTTCATCTTTCTCTAGCCGCGCCATAAACTCCTCGGCGCTCATGGTCTTGCCCTCCGCGCGGCTCTTCTCGCCCAGGCTCAGCAGCTTGAGCAAGGCAATGGCCTGCTCGCGCCGCTCGTGAGCTGCAAAAGATTCGACAACGTAGGTGGGCTTGCCTTTTTGAGTTATCACCAGCGGCTCCTGAACATCGAGGGTGGCCGCATTCTGTTTTAGATAGCTAATGGTCTCGGTGCGCATTGACGACATCCTGATCAGTGACGGTTGGTCCAAATATAGTCCACCAAAAGACCGGTTGCCACTTGCTTACTGAGGGGTCTCCTGCCACTGCTCCAGCCAGTCTTCCAACTCCGGCCAAACGTTGTCGAGGATCACCGGTTGGGCACTGGCAGTGGGGTGGATGCCGTCGGACTGCATCAGGCCCTCTTCCAGCGCCACGCCTTCTAGCAGGAAGGGCACCAGGGGGACGTCGAACTCCTCGGCGAGACTGCGGTAAACACCGGTGAAGGCGTCGCGGTAGGCCTGGCCGTAGTTGGGCGGAATATCGATCCCGAGTAACAGCACGTCGGCATCGGCAGACTGGCTGGCCTCGATCATGCCGGCCAGGTTCTGCTGCATCTGCTGGGGGGGCAGCCCGCGCAGGCCGTCATTGCCGCCCAGTTCCAGCAGCACCAACTGCGGTTCGTGCTGTCCCAACAGGTCGGGCAGGCGCTCGGCGCCGCCGGCGGTGGTCTCGCCGCTGATGCTGGCGTTGACGACGCGTACCTCGCCGTCGAGCCGTTCATTGAGCAGGTACACCCAACTCTCCTCCTGCTCGATGCCATACGCCGC
This sequence comes from Franzmannia qiaohouensis, assembly GCF_031451695.1. Classification (NCBI taxonomy): domain Bacteria; kingdom Pseudomonadati; phylum Pseudomonadota; class Gammaproteobacteria; order Oceanospirillales; family Halomonadaceae; genus Franzmannia; species Franzmannia qiaohouensis. The sequence goes on along the minus strand of NZ_JARWAM010000002.1, from coordinate 327,393 downwards.
GCTGAGACTATCGCCCAGTACCAGCAGCGTCGGCGGCGTGTCGGCATGGGCCGCCGGCCATGCGATGATGGCGGCAATGCTCAGCACACCGGCGGCGAGCATGTGCGCCATGCGTCGCCCTTGAATACCAGCAAACCCCAGCACAGGGAAACCGCTTGTCATGTCAGACTCCTTGAAGACGGATGCTTCCGCGATTCTACACGCCCGAGGCTTGGGCAAGCAGGTCACCAGCGGCGATAAGCCGCTGACCATTTTGAGCGATCTGGCCCTCGATGTGTTCCCCGGCGAGACCCTGGCGATCCTCGGCGCCAGCGGGGCCGGCAAATCGACCCTGCTGGGGCTGCTGGCCGGGCTCGACGAACCCACCAGCGGCGAGCTGACGCTGTTCGGCGACGCGCTGTCGAGCCTCGACGAGGACGGTCGCGCTCAGTTGCGCGCCGGCCGCGTGGGGTTCGTGTTTCAGAACTTCCAGCTGCTGCCGACCCTGACGGCGCTGGAGAACGTGCTGCTGCCGCTGGAGCTATCGCCGCTCGCGGACAGTGAGCGGCGTGGTCGCGACTGGCTGACCCGGGTCGGGCTCGGTGAACGCCTGAGCCATCTGCCCAAGCAGCTCTCTGGCGGCGAGCAGCAGCGCGTGGCCGTGGCGCGCGCCTTCGTCACCGACCCGCAGCTGGTGTTTGCCGACGAGCCCACCGGCAATCTCGATCCGGCCACCGGCAAGCGCATCATCGACCTGTTGTTTACCCTCAACCGCGAGGCCGGCACCACCCTGGTGCTGGTCACCCACGATCACGCCCTGGCACGGCGCTGCGACCGCTGCCTGCGCCTCGACGACGGGCGGCTCGAGCCGCTGGTGCTGGATGAGGTCGAGGCATGAGCAGTATTGCCGACACATCACGATCGACGTCTCGCCAGGCTCGCGGCCTGGGTACCCTGCGCTGGTCGCTGCGCGGCATGCGGCGCGACCTGCGTGCCGCCGACGTGCGCGCGCTGTTCGTGGCGCTGGCGCTGGCGGTGGCTGCCTCGACCATGATCGGCTTCTTTCTCGACCGCCTCGAGCGTGGCCTCGAGCGCCAGGCCGGCCAGCTGCTCGGCGGCGACCTGGTGCTCGAACAGGGCCGCCCCTTCGACGACGGCCTGCGTCAGGAACTGGTCGAGGCCGGTTTCACACTGAGCGATCAGGTCGATCTGGTGTCGATGATCAGTCATGCCGACCGCTTCCAGCCCGCCAGTCTCAAGGTGGTCGACGACGTCTATCCGCACTACGGGGTATCCCACGTCGATCTCGGTGACGGCATCGAACAGCTGGCCCAGGGGCCGGCGGCAGGCGAGGCCTGGCTGGGGCCGCGTCTGATGCAGCTGCTGGAAGTGCAGATCGGCGACCAGGTGCAGGTCGGCGAGACGCAGCTGAGCGTGGCCGGGGTGATCGAACGCGAAGCCGATCAGTCGGGGGGCTTCGGTAACTTCAATCCGCGCCTGATGATGAATCTTGCCGACCTCGAGGCCACCAACCTCGTGCAACCCGGCTCGCGTGTGGAGTTCGAGATTCTTGCCGCCGGCCCGCCGGAGGCGCTGACCAGGGTCGAGGCCACGCTTGCCGAGCTGCGTCGCGACGGCGTCGAGGTGCGCGACGTACGCAGTGACCGTCCCCAGCTCGGCAACGCCCTGGCCCGCGCCGAGCAGTACCTGAGCCTGGCCGGCCTGGCCGCGGTGCTGCTGGCGGGGGTGGCGGTGGCCATGGCCACGCGCCGCTACGTCGACCGCCATCTCGATACCGCAGCGCTGCTGCGCTGCTTCGGTGCTACCCAACGGCAGTTGACCCGGCTGTTCGCTCTGCAGCTGCTGTGGTTGGCGCTGGCGGCATCGGTGGTCGGTGCCTTGCTGGGGCTGGTCGGCCAGGCCGGGTTGCTGTGGTTGCTGACCGCCTTCCTGCCCATCGAGCTACCGCCCCCGGGGCCGCTGCCGCTGCTGCTCGGCGTGCTCACGGCGCTGGCCGTGCTGGCCGGTTTTGCCGGCCCCACGCTGCTGCGCCTCAAGCGCGTCAGCGCGCTCAAGGTGCTGCGGCGTGAGCTCGATCCACTGCCGGCCTCGGCGTGGCTGGTGGTGGCGGTGGCGAGCCTGGTGTTCGGCGGCCTGCTGTGGCTCTACTCCGGTGACCCGCAGCTCGCCTTCGGCCTGCTGGCCGGTGGCCTGGTCATGCTGGTGGTGCTGTGGGGCCTCGGGGCACTGCTGCTGGGTGGGGTGGTGCGTCTCGCCGCCTGGCTGCCCCAGGGCGGCAGCAAGCGCCAGGCGCTGCGTCTCGGTGCCCAGCAGCTGGCGCGGCGGCGCGGCGCCAGCCTTGGCCAACTGCTGGCGTTCTCGGTGACCTTCGCCGCCATGGCGATGATCGCCCTGGTGCGCGGCGACCTGTTGACTACCTGGCAGGATCAACTGCCGGAGGATACGCCCAACTACTTCGCCATCAATATCCAGCCCGGTGAACGCGACGCCTTCATCGACACCCTCGACGATGCCGTGGACGAACGCACCACCCTCTACCCGATGGTGCGCGGGCGGATCTCCGCGATCAACGGCCAGACCCCGCGCGATGCGGTGCCTGCCGATGCCCGCGGCGACGGCTCGCTGCGCCGCGAGCTCAACCTCACCTGGCGCGAGACGCTGCCCGACGCCAATCGTCTGGTCGCCGGCCAGTGGTTCGACGCCGGTCCCGAGCTTGCCGACGGCCGGGTGCCGATCTCGGTGGAGGACGGCCTGGCCGAACGGCTCGGCCTCTCCCTCGGCGACACCATGACCTTCACCATCGGCAGCGACGAGATCGTCGGCGAACTCACCAGCCTGCGCAATCTCGACTGGGACAGCTTCCGCCCCAACTTCTTCGTGATCTTCCCGCCCGAGGTGCTGGAGCGCTACGGCCACAGCTATATCACTGCCTTCCACCTCGACCGCGAGCGTGACGACATCAGCCGCGCCCTGGTGCGCGAGTTCCCCGGCGTCTCGCTGCTCAACGTCGAGGCGATCCTCGGTCAGGTGCGTGAGCTGCTGACCCAGGTGACCCGCGCGGTGGAGTTCGTGCTCGGCTTCGTGCTGCTGGCCGGCATCAGCGTGCTGTATGCCGCCCTCACCGCCAGCCGCCCGACGCGGGCTCACGAAAGCGGCTTGCTGAGGGTGTTCGGCGCCGGCGACCGCCTGATCTCGCGGGTCCAGGGGGCCGAGTTCGCGATTCTCGGCTTTGCCAGCGGCCTGATGGGCGCGCTGCTTGCCGAGCTCGCCGCGGCGGGCATCTACCTCGCCTGGTTCGACCTCGCCCCCAGGATCCACTGGGGCCTGTGGCTGACCCTGCCGCTGGGCGGTGCGCTGCTGATTGGCGTGATCGGTCATGCGCTGTCGCGCAGCGTACGCCGCCAGACGCCGATGCAGAGCCTGGGGCTGCTCGGAGAAGCATGACCGCTTGCGCGGGTTTAGCCTGGCTAAAGCGAAGGTGAGAAATACTCGGGCAGCCATGACCCCCTTTCATGTGAAAGGGGGGATGGGCTGGGGTATCATGGCGCCTTTCGATTTTGCCTATCGTTCGCCCCCGATTGAGGACCCACGACGATGTTCAGCCGTGATATGACCATTGCCGGTTTCGATGATGCCCTGCTGGATGCGATGAACAAGGAAGTCGCACGCCAGGAAGCGCACATCGAGCTGATCGCCTCCGAGAACTATGCAAGCCCCCGGGTGATGGAAGCCCAGGGTAGCCAGCTGACCAACAAGTATGCGGAAGGCTACCCCGGCAAGCGCTACTACGGCGGCTGCGAGTATGTCGACATCGTCGAGCAGCTGGCCATCGACTATGCCAAGCAGCTGTTCGGGGCCAGCTACGCCAACGTCCAGCCGCACTCCGGTTCCCAGGCCAACGGCGCGGTCTTCCAGGCGCTGGTCAAGCCCGGCGATACCATCCTCGGCATGAGCCTCGACGCCGGTGGCCACCTGACCCATGGTGCCAAGCCCAACTTCTCCGGCAAGCACTACGATGCCGTGCAGTACGGCCTCGGCGAAGACGGCCTGATCGACTATGACGAAGTGGCTGCGCTTGCCCGCGAGCACAAGCCGAAGATGATCATCGCCGGCTTCTCTGCCTACTCGCAGATCATCGACTGGGCGAAGTTCCGCGAGATCGCCGACGAGGTGGGCGCCTACCTGCTGGTCGACATGGCCCACGTCGCCGGCCTGGTCGCTGCGGGTGTCTACCCCACGCCGCTGCCCCACGCCCACGTGGTCACCACCACCACCCACAAGACCCTGCGCGGCCCGCGCGGCGGCCTGATCCTCTCCAGCGAGGGTGACGCCGAGATCGAGAAGAAGCTGCAGTCGGCGGTCTTCCCGGGTGGCCAGGGCGGCCCGCTCGAGCATGTCATCGCCGCCAAGGCGATCTGCTTCAAGGAAGCCATGGAGCCTGGCTTCAAGGCCTATCAGCAGCAGGTGGTCAAGAATGCCCAGGCGATGGCCGGCGTGTTCATCGAGCGCGGCTTCGACGTGGTCTCCGGCGGTACCGAGGATCACCTCTTTCTGCTGTCGCTGGTCAAGCAGGGCCTGACCGGCAAGGACGCCGACGCCGCCCTGGGCCGCGCGCATATCACCGTCAACAAGAATGCCGTGCCCGGTGACCCGCAGAGCCCCTTCGTAACCTCCGGGCTGCGCATCGGCACCCCGGCGGTGACCACCCGCGGCTTTGGCGAAGCCGAGTGCAGCGACCTCGCCGGCTGGATCTGCGACATCCTCGACGTGATGGCCAAGGCCGAGAGCACCGACGCTATCGAGGCCGAGGTCAAGGCCAAGGTCGCAGCGGTCTGCGCGCGCCTGCCGGTGTATCGCGACTGATCGCTAGCCTTCATTGCCGACAGCATCAAGAAGCGCTCCGCCTTGGCGGGGCGCTTCTTGTTTTGGGCACTGGGTTGGCGTGACTCGGAGGGCGTTCGGCGCAATGGAGCATGCAGACAGAGTGGCGGCTCAGCGAGTCAGCTTTCTGGCCATATCGGCGCCGATCACCCCCTGCATGGCATCCTTGAGGCGCGGGTCGCGCTGGTAAAGTGCCTCGAGGTCGCGGCGTCGCCAGCTCAAGTAATCGACAGCGCCTTTGGTCACCACCGTAGCGCTGGCGGGCTTGCCGGTGACGAAACTCATCTCGCCGGCGAAGTCACCCGGACGCAGCGTGGCGCGGTGCTGCCCGTCGGCGTGTACCTCTGCCTCACCGTCGAGAAGCAGGATCAGCCGGTCAAGCGGTTGGTCCTGCTCGATCAGAGTCGCATCCGGCGGGCAGTGCTGCCGCTGGGTCGGGCGCAGCACCTTGAGCATTTCTCGCGGCGTGAGCATGCGAAAGGTGTGGTGGTGCAGCCAGCGTTGGTGGTCATCGAGTACCACCGGCCGCCGTGCCAGCAGTAGTACGGTGAGGTTGAAAGCGTTGATGGCGATAAAGGCGATTTGCCAGCCGATCGCCGAGTAGAGCGGGGTGTCGAGAAAGTAGAAGTAGGGCAGCGTACTCAGTGCAGCGAGGATAGTGATGGCGCGCAGGTAGGCCATGTCGCGCACCAGGTAGGCGAGGCAGAACATCAGATTGGCAAAGAAAAAAAGCCCTGTGGCCATGGTAGCAACGTCCTCTGGCAGCAGATCTGGCAGTGGCACGCCTGACCCAAGCCCGACATGCTACCCATGGCGACCGTCGTCGGGGCAAGTTTTCAACGCTTGGAGAAGCGCCTGCCTGAACGTCAGCGCGACTCCCGGCTGCACCAAAATAGGGTTTTTGCATGATCTGAAATGGTGCATGGCAGTGGCTGTGAGTGCTTTCGGAGCGTGACGGAGACACGCCGAGCGAGCGTCCGCAGGCGTTCGCAGCGAACTGGCACGCCACGTGCTAGTGTCACCAGTAATGCGCAAAAACGCGCACTTCCTTGCACGTCAGCAGGTGCCGTATGAATCACGCTCCAGTGTCCCCGCCACGCCTGGTCTTCACCGATCTCGACGGCTCACTGCTCGATCACGACAGCTATGATTGGTCGCCGGCCAAGCCATGGCTGGCGCGCCTCGCCGCCGCACGAATTGCGGTAATCCCGGTGACCAGCAAGACCCGCGCCGAGCTGCTTTCGCTGCGCCTCGAGCTGGGCTTGGCCAAGAGCCCATTCATCGCCGAGAACGGCGCGGTGATTGGCCTGCCGCCCGCCTGGCAGCACGCGCGGCTGGATCGCGACCCGACCGATCCCCATGGGTTGGTGATCAAGACGCCGGGGCTGGATATCGGCTTTATTCGCACCCGCCTCGAGGTGATTCGTGAGCGGCTTGGCGTGCGTTTTCAGGGCATGGGCGCGATGCGCCTCGAGGACATCATGGCCCATACCGGTTTGTCGGAGCCGGCGGCTCGCCAGGCCCGGGTACGTGAGGGTAGCGAGCCACTGATCTGGCAGGACGATGACGCGGCCCTGGAACGCTTTCGTCAGGCGCTGGCCGACGATGGCCTGCGCCTGACCCGCGGCGGACGCTTCTGGCACGTGATGGGGGAAGTGCACAAGGGCGCCTCGGTGGACTGGTTGATCGAGCGTTTCACGTCGCTACGCGGTAGCCGGCCCCTTACCTTGGGGCTGGGCGACGGGCCCAATGACATCCCCATGCTCGACGCGGTGGATCGCGCGGTGCTGATCCCCGGCCACCATGGCCAGCGCGTCGAGGTCAGCAACCCGATGCTCTACTGCGCCACGGGCTATGGTCCCAGTGGCTGGATGGAAGGACTCGAACACTGGTGGAGCGACGAGATTCCCGAGGCCGTCGGTGACGGCGCCAATGGCAAGGAGCGCGAGCGATGAGCGATTTCTATCAGAACGGTATCATTACCAACTTTCATAACCTGACTCAGCGGCCGGTGGAGGCGCTGGAGGCCGACCTGGTGCGTTTCTCGATGCGTCGGCCGATGGGACTTATCCTGCCGTCGCTCTACTCCGAACTGGAGGGGCCGGCGCTGTCGCATATCGTCGACGAGCTGGCCAAGGTGCCGTATCTCTCCGAGATCGTGATTGGCCTGGATCGCGCCGACCGCGAGCAGTTCTTGCACGCCCGTGAATTCTTCTCGCGGCTCCCGCAGCACCACCGCATTCTGTGGAATGACGGTCCGCGGCTCAAGGCGCTCGACGAGGAGTTGGCCGCCGAGAACATCTCGCCCCAGGAGCCGGGCAAGGGGCGTAACGTATGGTTCTGCTCCGGCTATATCCAGGCCTCGCGGCGTGCCGAGGCGGTGGCGCTGCACGACTGCGACATCGTCACCTACGATCGCAGCCTGCTGGCCAGGTTGATCTATCCGGTGGCCCATCCCCAGTTCAACTACGAGTTCTGCAAGGGCTACTACTCGCGTATTGCCGACGGCAAGCTCAACGGTCGCGTGGCCAGGCTGATGGTCACGCCCTTGATCCGTGCGCTGAAGAAGATCTATGGCCCGCTGCCCTATCTCGACTACCTGGACAGCTACCGCTATCCGCTCTCCGGCGAGTTCTCGATGCGCGCCGATGTGCTCGACGGTATCCGTATTCCCAGCGACTGGGGACTGGAGATCGGCGTGCTCTCCGAAGTGCATCGCAACTACTCCACCAAGCGGCTGTGCCAGGTGGATATCGCCGATATCTACGACCATAAGCATCAACCGGTCTCGCAGGAGGATCCTTCCGGGGGCCTCAATCGCATGAGCCTGGATATCGCCAAGGCGCTATATCGCAAGCTCGCCACCCTCGGCGTGCAGATCAACGCCGAGAGTTTCCGCACCATCAAGGCCACCTACTATCGCATCGCCCTCGACCTGATCGAGGCCTACGACAACGATGCCATGATGAACGGCCTGAAGCTCGACCGGCACAGCGAGGAGCAGGCGGTGGAGCTGTTCGCCAGCAATATCATGGAGGCCGGTGCGGCGTTCCTCGACAACCCCCGCGACAAGCCCTTCATCCCCAGCTGGAACCGCGTCCAAGCGGCGATCCCGGACCTGCTTGAGCGGATGCATGCGGCGGTGGAGCTCGACAACCAGGGCAAGGTATAGCCTCAGCTCAACGGCTGCGCTGGATCAACGCCGGGCCGCCTTATCTCGCTTATGCTGGAGGTATCACCCTTCACGGCGGGAGTCGACATGGCCAGTCTGACGTTCCTGGGGGCGGTCGGTGAGGTTACCGGCTCGCGCTATCTGCTCGAGTACCACGACGGCGGGCGCGAGCACCGCTGGCTGTTGGAGTGCGGTTTGCATCAAGGCGGGCCGGATGCCGATCGCGCCAACGCCGAGCCGTTTGGGCAGTTGGCCGGCCAACTCGATGGGGTAGTGCTATCCCACGGCCATCTCGACCACGCCGGGCTGCTACCCAAGCTGGTGCGCGAAGGTTTCGCCGGGCCCATTCACTGCACCCGCGATACCGCCGAGCTGCTCGACATCATGCTGCGCGATGCTGCCTTCGTGATGGCCAAGGATATCGAGTGGGACAACAAGTGGCGGCGCAAGGCCGGCAAACCGCTGCTCGAGCCGCTCTACGAGCTCGACGATGTCGAGCGCACTCTGGCACGTTGCGTGCCCCACGGCTATGGGCAGGTGGTGTCACTGGGCGGTGACGCCAGCCTGGTGTTTCGCGATGCGGGGCATATCCTCGGCTCGGCGATCGTCGAACTCGGCGTACCCGCCGGCGGGCGCCAGCGGCGTTTGGTGTTCTCCGGCGATCTGGGCAACCCGGACTCGGTGCTGATGCATCCTGCCGAGAAGCCGCGCGATGCCGACGTGGTGCTGATGGAGAGCACCTACGGTGACCGCGATCACCGTCCGCTGGAGGAGACCCTGGAGGAGTTCGCCGAGGTGCTCGAGCAGGCCCATGCCGCTGGCGGCAACGTGCTGATTCCGGCCTTTGCGGTGGGGCGCACCCAGGAAGTGCTCTACCATCTCAGCGTGCTCTACCATCAGGGGCGTCTCAAGCAGCAGCGCATCTTCCTCGACAGCCCCATGGCGATTCGCGTCACCGAGCTTTATGCGCGCAAGAAGGCAGCGCTCAACCGCGACGACCTCAAGGTGCTCAACGTTGCTGCCCAGGGCGATCCCAGCCAGTACCTGCCGGGACTGCGACTGACCCGTACGGTGGAGGAGTCGATGGCCATCAATCGCATCCACGGCGGGGCAATTATCATTGCCGGGGCCGGGATGTGCACCGGAGGACGAATTCTCCACCACTTTCGCTACAACCTGGCCAAGCCCGGTACCCGGGTAGTGATCGTCGGCTTTCAGGCCGCCGGCACTCTGGGGCGTGCCCTGGTCGACGGTGCCGAGCGCGTCAAGGTGCTGGGCGAAGCGCTGATGGTCAAGGCACGGATTCATACCCTGGGCGGCTTTTCCGCTCACGCTGGACAGCGCGAATTGATCGGCTGGATCGGCGCCTTTCGCAATACCCCCCGCGTCTATCTGGTACACGGCGAGCCCGGAGCACAGCAGCGGCTGCAGGCGGCGCTGGCCGAGAGCGGCATTCAGGCAGAGATACCTCGCTACGGTGAGCGCATCACCCTATAGGTTCGGCTGCCTGGCCCAATCGCTTGACCCAGATCAAGCTGCGGCGTTTTACCTCATGTCTTGACGCTTCCTCTACGCTAGGCTGACAGCTCTACTTAAAATTATTAGGTTAGAGGAAAATGTTATGAAAATGAGTGGAACAGCATGTATGGCCTCGGTCCTTGCCGCGACCGCGCTCTGCTTGTCACCGCTGGCCATGGCCGATGAGCATGCCAGCGGCGATGGCGCCTATGCGGAACGTGCCTTGGTGATCCTGACCAGCGACTCCCTGCAGACCCAGGGCATGGCGATGATCCTCGCCAACGCCATGCGCGAGCAGGGCACCACCCCACACATCCTGCTATGCGATGCCGCAGGCGAGCTGGCCATCGACGGCTACCAGAGCGCGACCGAGCTGGGGCCGCGTGGCGTGAAGCCCGAGGGCCTGATGCAGATGATGATGGACGAGGGGGCCGAGGTGGATGTCTGCGCCATTTATCTGCCCAACAGCGAGTACGGCGAGGATGACCTGCGCGACGGGGTCGGGGTGGCCACCCCGGGCGCCATGGCCGAGATGATGCGCGACCCGAGCATTCCGGTCTTCAGTTTCTGAGCTGCTGACACCCAGATCGATGGCGCCCGTGCTCCCCAGGTCACGGGCGCCTGGCTGTTGGCCGGCATGAAACAAGGCCTGCATATTCAAATATGGTCTAACATTATAACAAGCAGTGTTCTATAGTAGTGCTATATCCACCAGCACGACTTCGATGGAGGTCGCTCACCATGTCCAAGATGAACGCACCTACGCCACTCGTGACTCACTTCTTCGACGAGCCGACCAACACCTTCAGCTATGTGGTCCAGGATCCCGCGAGCCGTGCCTGTGCCATCCTCGACTCGGTGCTCGACTTTGACTATGCCGCCGGCCGCACCGACGTGCGCTCTGCTGACGAAATCATTGCCTTCGTTCGTGACAACGACCTCACGGTAGAGTGGATCCTCGAGACCCACGTGCATGCCGATCATCTCTCCGCGGCTCCCTACCTGCATGAGCAGCTGGGCGGCAAGACCGGCATTGGCGCCAGAATCACCGTGGTGCAGGAGGTGTTCGGCAAGGCGTTCAATGCCGGCACCGAGTTTGCCCGCGATGGTAGTCAGTTCGACCGCCTGTTCGAGGAGGGCGACACTTTCCGCATTGGCGAGCTGGAAGGGCGGGTCCTGCACACGCCGGGCCACACCCCGGCCTGCCTGACCTATGTGATTGGCGATGCCGCCTTCGTTGGCGATACCCTGTTCATGCCCGACTACGGCACCGCCCGCTGTGACTTCCCAGGGGGCGACGCGGGCACTCTGTATCGCTCCATCCACAAGGTGCTGGCGCTGCCGGAGGAGACCCGGCTGTTTCTGTGCCACGACTACAAGGCGCCGGATCGAGACGAGTACCAGCATCAGACCAGCGTCGCCGAGCAGCGGGCGCATAACGTCCATGTACATGAGGGCATCAGCGAAGAGGCGTTCGTCAAGATGCGCACCGAGCGCGACGCGACCCTCGGCATGCCCAAGCTGATCATCCCCTCGGTGCAGGTCAATATGCGCGCCGGGGAGATGCCGCCGGCCGAGGGTAACGGCCAGGTCTATCTCAAGGTGCCGATCAATACCTTCTGAGGCCTTGCCCGTGAACCCTAAACGCTTCCTGCCGATCCTGCAGTGGTTGCCGGGTTATGGTCGTGTGACTCTGGCCAGCGACCTGCTGGCGGCGGTGATCGTCACCATCATGTTGATCCCGCAGTCGCTGGCCTACGCCATGCTGGCAGGGCTGCCGCCGCAGGTTGGGCTCTACGCCAGCATCGCGCCGCTGCTGGTCTATGCGCTGTTCGGCACCAGCCGCACCTTGGCGGTGGGACCGGTGGCAGTGGTCTCTCTGATGACCGCGGCAGCGGTGAGCCAGGTCGCTCCCCAGGGCTCGCCGGAATACCTCGCTGCGGCGCTGGTGCTGGCGCTTATGTCGGGGCTGATCCTTACCCTGATGGGGCTGGCGCGGCTGGGCTTTCTGGCCAACTTCCTCAGCCATCCGGTGATTTCCGGCTTTATCACCGCCACCGGGCTGATCATCGCCGCGGGACAGCTGCAGCACCTGCTCGGCGTGGACGCTGGCGGCCAGCATCTGCTGGAAGCACTGGCTGGACTGGTCGGTCAGCTTGGCTCAGTGCACCCTCCGACCCTGCTGATTGGCGCCGCGGTGTTGGTGTTTCTGTGCGCGGCGCGGCGCTGGCTCAGGCCGACCCTGGTGGCGCTCGGCATGGCGCCGCGACCGGCCGACATGCTGACCAAGGCGGCACCGCTGCTTGCCGTGGCGCTGACCACGTTGGCCACCTGGGGGCTAGGCCTCGATCAACGCGGGGTCGCCGTGGTCGGCGCTGTGCCGGTGGGCTTGCCGCCACTGACGCTGCCGGGCTTCGACAGCGACCTATGGGGCCAACTGATGGTGGCCGCGCTGTTGATCAGCGTGGTCGGCTTCGTCGAGTCGGTGTCGGTGGGCCAGACCCTGGCCGCCAAGCGCCGCCAGCGCATCGACCCCGACCAAGAGCTGATCGGGTTGGGTACCTCCAATATCGCCGCATCCTTCACGGGTGGGATGCCGGTCACCGGTGGCTTCGCCCGCTCGGTGGTCAACTTCGACGCCGGCGCCGAGACCCCGGCGGCCGGCGCCTTCACAGCGCTGGGCATTGGCCTGGCGGCACTGCTGCTGACCCCGCTGATCGCCTACCTGCCCATCGCCACCCTGGCGGCCACGATTATCGTGGCGGTGTTGACGCTGGTCGATGTAGCGGCCATCAAGCGCACCTGGGACTACTCGAGAAGCGATGCCACGGCGATGCTGGCAACCATCGCCGTGACCCTCGGCCACGGTGTCGAGAGCGGCATTCTGGCCGGGGTGGGGCTGTCGCTGGTGCTGCATCTCTACCGCAGCAGCCGCCCGCATAGCGCCGTGGTGGGGCGCATGCCGGGCACCGAGCACTTTCGCAACGTGCAGCGCCATCGGGTCGAGACCGACGCGCGTCTGGCCATTCTGCGCGTCGACGAGAGCCTCTACTTCGCCAACGCCCGCTATCTGGAAGACACCGTGATGGCGCTCGCCGTGCGGCGACCCGAACTCGAGCACCTGGTGCTGGCCTGTCAGGCGGTCAACGGGATCGATGCCTCGGCGCTGGAGAGTCTCGAAGCGATCAATGCCCGGTTGCAGGATGCCGGCGTGACTCTGCACCTGTCCGAGGTCAAGGGGCCGGTGATGGACCGCCTCAAGCACACCGCCTTCTGCCGCGAGCTGAGTGGCGAGGTATTTCTCAGCACCTTCGATGCCTGGCGGGCGCTGCACGGAGACGCCGTCTCGGTAACGCGTCAGCCGGCGGCCAACGAGGCGTCACCGCTCACCGAGCGCTAATACACAAGACACGACAGGAGAGACGAATGGATCTGATGGCAAGTCTACAGGGGCTGGTGGGAGGCGTGCTGATCGGCCTCTCGGCGGTGTGGTTGATGGCCGCCATGGGCCGTATCGCCGGCATCAGCGGTATCCTGTCGAGCCTGCTCTGGGTGCGGCCCAAGGGTGACAGTGCCTGGCGGCTGACCTTCCTGCTCGGCCTGATCAGTGGGCCGCTGCTAGTGATGGCGCTGGGCGGCGGGCTCGGTAACGTCTCCGGAGACGCCGTCGACGCGACGGGGGCGGTGATCGGTGCGCCCGCCGGCGGCGTGGCGCTGATGCTGCTGGCCGGTCTGCTGGTCGGCGTAGGTACCGGGTTGGGCAGTGGCTGCACCAGCGGCCACGGGGTCTGCGGCCTGGCGCGGCTCTCGCCGCGCTCGCTGGTGGCGACCCTGACCTTCCTGGCGGCGGCGATCGTCACCGTCTATGTGGTTCGTCATGTGATCGGAGGTGGGGCATGAAGGCACTCGATAGCAAGGCCCTGGCGGGCTACGTTGCCGGGCTGCTGTTCGGGCTCGGCCTGGCGATTTCCGGGATGACCGATCCGGCGCGGGTGCTGGGCTTTCTCGACCTGGCCGGGGCCTGGGATCCGACCCTGATGTTCGTGCTGGGTGGCGCGGTGGCGACCACCTTCATCGGCTATCGGCTGGCGTGGGCGCGGGGCAAGCCGCTGTTTGAGGCCAGCTTTCAGTTGCCCACCCGACGTGACCTGGATGCCCGGCTGCTGGGCGGCGCGGCGCTGTTCGGCATCGGTTGGGGGCTCTCTGGCTACTGCCCGGGGCCGGCGGTGGCCTCCATCGCTGGCTTGTCGCTACCCTTGGCGGCGATGCTGATAGCGATGGTAGTTGGCTGGTACCTGGCCCGGAAGGTCGCATGACCGAGTTCGTCGATGGGTGTGGTTGCGATGCATGTGCTGATCGTTGAGGACGATGCCTTGGTGGCCTCGGGCATTCGCGCAGGGCTAGAGCATGCTGGCTGGTCGGTGGAAGTGGTTGGGTCGCTATCGGCTGCTGATCACGCACTGAGCGTATTGCAAAGTGATGTCGTGGTGCTCGATCGCCGTCTGGCGGATGGCGACGGGATCGACCTGTTGCGCCGCTGGCGTGCGCGGGAGATTGGGGTGCCGGTGCTGATGCTGACCGCACTAGATGCCATCGAGCATCGCATCGAAGGGCTATCTATAGGGGCCGATGATTACCTGGTCAAGCCATTCGACCTGGATGAGTTGATTGCACGCTTGCATGCCTTGCTGAGACGTGCAGCGGGTCGTGCGAGCCCCGATATCGTGCATGGTCCCCTGCGCTTCGATCCGCGTACGCGAGGCTTGACCATGGCAGGGCACCATGTGTCACTGTCGCGTCGCGAGACGGCGCTGCTCGAAACGTTCTTGCAGGCGCCAGGCCAGGTGCTGAGTGCGGCGCGCCTGCACGACAGCCTCTATGGCTTCAATGACAGCGTGGAGAGCAATGCGTTGAACGTCCATCTTCACCATCTGCGACGCAAGCTGGGGGCTGAGGTGATCGAGACCGTACGCGGCGTAGGGTATCGCCTGGGAACCGCGCAAACGCTGCACGACATGGTGTCGATACGTAGGCAGCAGACATGAGTCTGCGGGCCAGATTGTCGTGGACGTTGGGGCTCACCCTGCTGCTGACCTGGGGCGCGGCGGCGGCTTGGTTGATGTGGGATCTGCGTGAAGAGGTGGAACGCACGCTCGACCGGCGCCTTGCGCAGTCGGCACGCATGGTGGCAGATCTCGTGGTGCGCTTGCCTGATGCATCCTCCCTATCGAGCGACAGACAGCTATCGATGAGCGTCCCTTTCGAAGGGATGGCATGCCGGGTCTCCTCTGCCCAAGGAGAGCGGCTCGCCAGCACACATTCCGGGCTCGACGGGGTGCTCGATGATGCCGAGCCGGGGTACGCCTATCGGCAAGAAGGTGAGGTGTCGTGGCGAGTCTATACGCTCGTCCATGACGGTGTGCGTATCACTACCGCCGAACGGGTTAACGAGCGTCGGCAGCTGCTCGGTAACATCGCCATGGTGGCCGTCGTGCCTTTTGTGATAGCGCTTTTGGGGAGCCTGGTGGCGGTTGCACTGGGCGTTTGGCGCTCGCTGAGACCCCTCGACCATTGGTGTCGGGAGCTCGAACTAAGGGATCGCGACGATTTATCGCCGGTTACCAGTCGGGCACTGCCACAGGAGCTTGGCCCCTTGGCGCGGACGCTGAATGGGCTGTTGTCGAGAATGCGCCGGAGTATTTCCCGAGAGCAGCAGTTCTCAGCGGATGCCGCCCATGAATTACGTACCCCGCTGACCGCCATCAAGACCCACCTGCAGGTGGCAATGCGGGTGGATGAGCGCGCATCTCGACACGCGCTGCTGCAGGCAACCGAGGGCGTCACTCGACTGGAGGGCACCCTCGAACAGTTACTGGCGCTGGCCCGCATCGACACCAGCGATGAGGGGGCATCGAGCGGCGCTTGCTGCTTGAGCGAGGTGCTTGTGCATTGTGTCGATGAGGCACGAGTGCGCGCCGGTCACCAGCGTGTGCGAGTGTCCGGTGAGATCCCCGCGGTGACGGTCGCACTGTCGTGTGAAATGTTGAGCCTGGTCGTGCGTAACCTGCTCGACAATGCGCTCGTCCATGGGCCTGAAGAGGCCGAGGTGAGCCTCTCGGCGGCAACCGAACCGTCCGGCGGCGATGGCATCGAGCGGGTCGCGGTGCGGATTGTCGATCAGGGCCACGGCATCGCCGCCGAGTCGCTTGAGAAGGTGACCCAGCGTTTCTGGCATCGCGCCGACTCATCGGGCGTCGGCCTCGGGCTGGCGATCGTTCAGGCCATCCTCGACCACGTCGATGGACGGCTCGTCTTCCAGACCCTCGACAGTGGGTTCGAGGCGCACGTCAGCCTGCCTTGCCATGCTAGGTAAGTTACTCGATGCCAAGCGATCAGGGCGCCGGCCCACCCATTGCTTGCTCGAGCCGTTCGGCGTCGGGCATGCCCTCGATCCGCTCGATTCTGTCACCCGCCTGGAAGAGTGTGGTGGGAGTGGCCATGAACCCCAGGCTTTCGAAAAGCTGATTATTGGTATAGACCTGCTCCTCGATGGCACGCGGTTGCGCTTCGATGGCGAGGTCGGTTTGTTGTCGTTGATGCTCGTCGAGGGCCGCCGTCGGGTCGTCACTGCCCAGGAGTACGGCGGCCTGGGCAGGGCTGTCGCTGCGCAGGATACCGACCATCACGTGGCGCAACTGAACCTCCCCCGCATCGACCCACGGTCGGGTGGCTTGCCATAGCTGCCGGCAGAAGGGGCAGTTGGGATCGGTGAAGGTATAGACGATTCGCGTTGCTTCCGGGTCACCGTCGGCGATCCAGTGGCTCGCCTCCAGGTCTTGCCACACCTCGGCATACTGCTCGGCACGCACGTACCTGTCGAGTGCCGGACTGGACAGGTCGCTGCCCTGTTCATCCACCAGGGTGCCGACGATGGCGTGCTCCCCGTCCGGCATGAGGTAGATGGTGGCCTCGCCGGTGGGATAGCTCGACGCAAAGCCCCTCAGCCCGCCGGGAGCATCGAATTCGGTATGGATCATCAAGCCCTGCTCGGCAAGTGCCTGAACCGGTGCAGGCCAGTGGTCATCGGCCAGGGCCGGGGTTGCCAGTGACCAAGCAAGCAGGGTACTGGTCAGTACAAGGGGGTGTCGCATGGTAGACGGTCTCCGTGTGGTGTGAATTAGCGCAGGCGTTGCAGTCCACGCTGCAGGGTGGCGCGCGATAGCTCTCCGAAGTGGGTATCCACCAATTGTCCCGCAGCGTCATAGTACAGCGTGGTGGGCATCGCCACGGCGCCAGTGACTTCTCCCAGGTCGAGCGCAGCATCGAGCAGAACGTTGTCGAGTTGTAGGGCCTCCTCTTCCAGGAACTGCTGCACCTGTGCCAAGGACTCACCCTGGTTGACGAAGACGAAGGTGATGTCGTCGTGAGCGTGTTGGGCCTCTTCGAACACCGGCATCTCCCTGCGACAGGGAGGGCACCAGCTGGCCCACAGGTTAACCACCAGCGGGTGTCCCTCGGCGTTGGCCAGTGCCGGCAACGAGGTGCTACTGCCCTCCAGGGTGACCAGCTCGACACTCGGTAACGGACGCGAGGTGGCGTCCATCAGCGTCAACGGACCGGCAAGCAGGCTCCATGACAGCGCACCGCCGAATAGGGCGGCGGCCAGCGCCCGGCGCTGGGCGGGTGCCTGCCACAGGCGCCAGGCTATGTAGAGGGCGCCTGCCCCAAGCGCGCCGAACGGATCGAATCCGCGGTCGCGAATGTCCAGCACGCCGGCGAGGCTGTCGTAGCTACTCCAGTAGCGAGCTACGAACACCAGCCTGGCACCGAGTAACGCGATCAGCAGCAGCGTAAAGAGGGTATCGCTGACGCCTGTACGGCTCCCTCGTCCCGCCCAGGCCCCGACGGCCAGGGCGATGGCGAAGCTGAGCATCAACAGGAGCTGACCGATACTGAAGCCCAGTGGGCCAATGGCGATACTATGATTCAGCATGATTCAGTACATCTCTTGGCTGGTAGGAGTGGTGTGACCCGCTTCTGTGAGACGCCGCAGAAAGCCATCGGCATCGATGTCGCCGATGATGCGAGCGTGGCGTCTCTCGTCACCGTCCGGACCGAAGAACAGGATGGAGGGTGGCCCGATGATGCCCAGCGCGGACATGATCTCGCGGTCGTCGGCGGTGTAGTCGGTGACATCCACCTGCAAGCGCGCAACGTCGCTCAACGCTCGTTGCACCTCGCTATCACCGAACACCTCGCGCTCGATGATCTGGCAGGTGATGCACCAGTCGGCAGTGAACTCGAGCATGGTCCACATGCCCTCGCTTGATGCCTCGTGTAGTCGATCGTCGAGGGCTGCCTGGTTGGCTAGCGTATCGAACGTCAGCGTGTCGGCTGGGGCGGCGCCGCTGCCTGCCGATGTCGGCGAGGGCGTCAGTTGGGCCAACGGGCGGGATATGTCGCTACCGCCCAGCCCTGCACCTACCAACCCCATCAGCCCCCATGCCGCCAGCGTGAAGGCCAGGCTCTGAAGAAAGGGGGTTGCCAGACGCTTGCCCTTCAGTTCCCTGGCGACCTGCAGGCTGGCGATCGCCATGCCGACCAGCAGCGCTCCCCAGAGCGCCAGGCCGAGTGGTCCTGGCAGAATACGTGTAGAGAACCAGATGGCCATGCCCAACAGCACGAATCCGAATACCACGCGGACACGCAGCATCCAGGCACCGGGTCGGGGTAGTAGGCGGGGACCCAGCGTGCCCACTGCGATCAGCGGCACCCCCATGCCGAGACCGAGTGCCAGCAGTGCGAGTCCACCGTGCCAGGCATCGCCGGTCTCGGCGATGTAGAGCAGTGCCCCGGCAAGTGGCGCGGTCATGCAAGGGCCGACCAGAATCGCCGATAGCACGCCCATGGCCGCGGCACCCGTAATACGGCCGCCGCGTACCCGTGATAAGGCTGCGTCCAGGCGCTGAGTCACTCCTTGGGGAATCGTCAATTCGAAGACACCCATCATGGCCATGGCCAGGAGCACGAAGACAGCCGCGAAGATGCCGATGAAGAGCGGTGCCTGAAACAGCATCTGCAGGTTGGCGCCCGCCAAGGCGGCGGCTACACCGAGAGAGGCGTATGTCATCGCCATGGGAATCACGAAAGCCAGCGACAGTCCCAGTCCGCGCCAGGCAGTGGGCTTGGCGGTGCGTTGATCGCCGATGATCAAGCTGGAGAGGATCGGGATCATCGGTAGTACGCATGGTGTGAAGGTCAGCAGCAGCCCCATGGCGAAGAAGGCGCCCAGTACCCACAGTGGAGGCGCGTTGGCGAGTCGAGAGGCGAGTTGCTGATCCTCTGCCTGAGGGGCTTGAGGGGAGGAGGACGCGAGGGGCGTATCCCCTGGAGAGGCATCTGATGGCGCTAATGTGGCGAGTTCGATACGTTTCTGCTGCGGCGGGTAGCACAAGCCAGCTTCAGCGCAGCCTTGCCAGGTCAAGGTGACATGGTCGGCATCTGCGACCGGAAGCGTCAGTTCCACGGCGTCGTGGAATACCTCGGATTCACCAAAGAACTCGTCCTCGATCAATGTACCGCGTGGTGGAGAGAGTGCGTATGAGCGTCCGTCGATGTCGGCCTCGAAGGTATGCCGATACAGGTAGTGCTCATCGGCGATCTCCCAGTGCGCCATCAGGCTATCCCCTTCACGGGAGAGCGATAGCGTAAAGGCCTGATCCGGTGCCAGGAAGCCACTCTCCTCGGCAAAGAAGGATTGAGCCATGGACAAGGGAGAGACCAGCAGCAGGATCATTGTCAGCAGCTGGCGCAGGCATCGTGCGGTCTTGTTACCACCAAGGGCCGCGAAATAAGGCTGGGTCATCATGGCCTCTCATCGAGTGTCGGTGAAGAGGCGGTCAGACTAGCGGGAGGGGATTATGTGAGGATTAAGAGCATGCCAGCACCCTGCATGGTGACTAACAAGGCAAAGCTAGGGCCGGTAGGTCGTCAGGGACGCGGCGCGCCAAAAATCGCCGCCAGTTCGTCCTCTTCCGGCAGGCCGTGGGCCATCTGCAGGCCGCGTTCGCCCTGGTAGACCATGCTCGGGGTGGCCATCAGGCCGAAGCTCTCCATCAGCTGGTGATTGTCGAACAGCGCCTCCTCCAGGTCGCGGGGCAGGCTCTCCAGGCGCGGAGTCTCTTCGCCGCGGAGATGAGCGAGCAGCGCCGCGCTTGGGTCGTCGGCGGCCAGCATGGAAATGGCCGTGCGCGGGCTGTCGCGATCCATCAGCCCGACCATCACGTGGCGCAGCTGCACCTCGCCGGCCTCGACCCAGGGGCGCGCCTCGTGGAACAGCCGCTGGCAGTAGGGGCAGTAGGGGTCGGTGAACACATAGACGATGCGCTCTCCGTTGCCCTCGGCGATCCAGGCGCTCTGTTCGAGCATCGCCAGGCTTTCGCTGTCCTCCTCGCCGCGAATCACCTCGTCGAGCATCGGCCGGCTCAGGTCGTTGCCGTCGGCGTCCTGCAGGGTGCCGACGATCACATGCTCGCCGTCGGGCAGCAGGTAGGCGGCCAGCTCGTGGCCCTGATAGCTCCCGGCGTAGCCGGTCATGCCGCCCAGCGCCTCGAACTCGCCATGGATGGTCATGCCCTGCGCTTGCAGAGCGGCGATGGGCGCCGGCCAGTCGTTGGCCAGCGCGGCGCTGGGCAGCAGGCCGGCGACAAGCAGGGCGGCAGGCAGGCGGTAACGGTGCAGGGACATGGGATATCCTCGTGGGGCAGTGCGCTCAGACTGCCACGCCCGGGACATTCTGCCCAGCGCCTCAGGCGCGGTAAGCTGACGCATCGTCTCCGACCCGCTGCCAAGGACGGTCATGCCCGATTCCATCCATTCGACACCCAGTGCCACCACCGCGCTCTACTCGCTGCACGGGATGTGGTGCACCAGCTGTGCCCAGGCGGTGGAGAGCGTGCTGGCGCGCCGTGCCGGCGTGCAGCGCGCCAGCGTCAACTACGCCACCGCCACGGTACACCTCAGCGGCGACCCCGAGGCGATTGCCCTCGAGGTGCTGGCGCCGCGGGTGCGCCGCCTGGGCTATCGGCTGGTGCCCCTCGAGGCGGCCCAGGACGCCGAGAGCCGCCTCGAGGCCGAGAGCCGGCGCCTGACCCTGCGCCTGGCGGTGGGCGCCAGCTTCGGCATGTGGACCATGCTCGCCTCGCTGCTGATCTACGCCGGGGCACTGCCCGGGCCGCGCCTGGAGTTCGTGCTGGCGCTGGTCTCGGGGGCCTTCGCTGTGCCGGTGGTGGGCTACGCCGGCTGGCCCTTCTATCGCGCCGGCTGGCGCACCCTGCGCGCCGGCCGCCCGGGCATGGATGCGCTGATCAGCCTGGGGGTGCTGGGCGCCGTGCTGGTCTCGCTGTGGCTGCTGTGGCGCGGCTCGGCGGAGGTCTATTTCGATACCGCGGTGATGCTGATCCTGCTGCTGCTGGTGGGGCGGCTGGTGGAGACGCTGTGCCGCTATCGCGGCCTGCGGGCGCTGTCGCGGCTCTATCCGCAGGTGGATGAGGTCGAGGTGCTCGACGCCGGCAGGCCGCGGCTGAGCGCGCTGGCCGACGTCGTCCCCGGCGCGCGGCTGCGCGTCGCGGCCGGCGCGCTGGTGCCGCTGGACGGTGCACTGGAGAGCGCGCGTGCCTGGCTCGACCTGTCGCCGCTCAACGGCGAGGCGCGCCCGGTCAGCCGCCAGCGCGGCGCGGCGCTGCAGGCCGGCAGCCGCAATCTGGGCGAGGCGATCACCCTGGTGGTCACCGCCCGCGCCGGCGAGGGCTACCTGGACCGGCTGCATCGCCAGATGCTCGAGCTGCATGCGCGCAAGGGCGAGCTGCAGCGCCTGGCCGACCGCTTCGCCGCCTGGCTGAGCCCGCTGGCGGTGGTGCTGGCACTGGCGACGCTGATGGCGCTGCTGCTGGGCGGCGTGGCAGTAGAAGAGGCCGTGGTGCGGGCGCTCTCGGTGCTGGTGGTGGCCTGCCCCTGCGCGGTGGGGCTGGCGATTCCGCTGGCCAATCTAGCCGCCGGCAGCCAGGCGCTGGGCCGTGGGGTGGTGTTCCGCGACCTGGCCGCCTTCGAGTCGCTGGGCCAGGTGCGCAGTGCTGCCTTCGACAAGACCGGCACCCTGACCCGCGGCGAGGCCGAACTCAGTGAGTGCCGTCCGGCGCCGGGGGTCTCCGAGGACACGCTGCTGGTGCTGGCCGCCCAGGCCGAGTGGGGCAGCGAGCATCCGCTGGGGATGGCGCTGCGCCGCGCCGCCGACCGGCGCGGCCTGGCGATGGGCGAGGCACCCAGCGAGAGCGACGAGGTGGCCGGCGGCGGGCGGCATGTACGGCTGGCCGAGGGCGCCGAGCTCATGGTCGGCGCCCCGGCGTGGCTGGCCGCCGAGCTGGGCATCGCGCGCCCAGCCGATAGCGACGACGAGTCGCGCGCCGGCAGTCGGGTGGCGGTGGCCCGCGACGGCGAATGGCTCGGCGAGCTGACCCTGCAGGACTGCCCTGACCCCGGCGCGCTGGCGCCGCTGGCCGAGCTGCGGCGTGCCGGCATGACGCTGGCGCTGGTCAGCGGCGACCGCGCCGCCGAGGTGGCGGCGGTCGGCGAGGCGGCCGGATTCGCCGGACGTGAGTGCTTCGCCGGTCAGTCGCCGGAGGCCAAGGCGCGGCTGGTGGCGCGCCTGCCGCGGCCGTCGCTGTTCGTCGGCGACGGCGTCAATGACGTACTGGCCCTGGCCACGGCGGACGTCGGCATCGCGCCGCTGGGCGCCAGCCAGCCGGCCCGCGATGGGGCTGCGGTGCAGCTGCTTGAGCCGGGCGTGGCCGGGGTGGTGGACGCCTGGCAGATCGCTCGCCGGGCCCGGCGCATCATGCGCCAGAACCTGGCGCTTTCGGCGGGCTACAACCTGGTGGCGCTGGGGCTGGTGGTATGGATGGCGATCCCGCCGCTGGTGGCGGTGCTGGCGATGGCGGCAAGCTCGCTGTCGGTCACCGCCAACGCCGCCCGGCTGGGGCTCAGCGACTGACCAGCCACAAGCTGCGATAGGGCCCAAGCTCGCTGGGTGGCGTGGCGCAGGCGCAGTCCTCGAGCAGGTCGTGCCAGTCATGCTCGGCAAGCGCCGGCAGCGCCAGCGGCTGGCGCTTGTCGGTGACGTTGTAGATTGCCAGCAGGCGTCGGCCGTCGGCCAGCGGCCCGCGCTGGATGGCCAGCAGGTTGGCGGGGGTGTCGAGCACCTGCTGGTCGGCGTCGGGGTGAAAGCAGGGCTCGCCGCGGCGAATGTCGAGGCGCCGCTTGAGCGCCAGGAACACCTCGCGGGTCGGCGTATTGCGACTGTCGAGCAGCTCGTCGAGCACTTCCATCTCCCACTGGCGGCGATTGATCGAGCGCAGCCTGCCGCTGCGCTCGATGCCTTCGTGGTCGTTGAGGGTGGCCGTCAGGGAGTGCAGGTAGAGCGCGGGAATGCCCTGCAGTGCCAGCATCAGGTGCTGACTGCACAGGAAGCGCTCGATTTGCCAGGGATCAGGGCCGCGGCGGGTGCCCTTGAGTGCCTCGAAGTAGGTGATGTTGATTTCGTAGGGCGAGTCCTCGCCGTCGGCGTTGGCCTTCATGCTGACGAAACCGCCGAAGCGGTGCATCAGCTCCAGCAGCGCCTCCACCTCATGCCCGGGCAGCAGGCCTTCCAGGGCGCGTACGCCGATGCCGTCGTGGCTAGCGGTGAAGTTGAGATAGCTGCAGCCGGCGGGCAGCGAGGGCAGTCCACGCAGCCAGCTGGCCAGGGTGCTGGCGTCGCCGCTGGTCAGGGTGTGGACCAGCAGCGGCGGCAGGGTGAACTGATAGACCAGGTGCGCTTCGTCTGGCGTCTCGCCGCGTTCCAGCCCACCCTCCTCGAGGCGCTCGAGCCCAAAGTAGCTAAGGTTCTCGCGGTGCGGCACGTTGGTTTCGGTGACCAGCAGGGTGCCGGGGGCCACATGGTCGAGAATGCCGCGCAGCAGGCGCACGATGGCGTGGGTCTGCGGCAGGTGGATGCACGGCGTGCCGACCTCCTTCCACAGGAAGGCGATGGCGTCGAGGCGGATGATCCGCGCGCCTTGTTCGACGTAGAACAGCAGGATGCCGATGAACTCCAGCAGCACATCGGGATTGGCGAAGTTGAGATCGATCTGATCCTCGGAGAAGGTCGCCCACAGGTGGCGGGTACCGCGGCGCGTGGCCACCGGTACCAGCAATGGCGAATTGCGCGGGCGCACCACCTGGGAGAGATCGGTGTCCGGGTCCATCTCGATAAAATAGTCGCGTCCCGGCTGGCTGCCGGCCAGGTAGTCGACGAACCACAGCGATTCGCGGGAGACGTGGTTGATTACCAGATCGACCATCAGGTCGCGGTGACCGGCCAGGCGTTGAATGTGCGACCAGTCGCCCAGCGTCGGGTTGACCTCGCGATAGTGGATCACCGAAAAGCCGTCGTCGCTGCTCCACGGAAAGAACGGCAGCACGTGCACGCCGCTGAAGGTATCGCCGAGACGCTGTTCGAGAAAGTCGTCGAGCACTTCCAGCGGTGGGCGGTCGCCGTCGATCAGGGTGTCGCCGTAGCTGATCAGCCACTGGTCGCGCTCGCTCCACAGTGGGCGTCCGGCGCCGGGGCGCTCGCGCAATGCCTCACGATGGTGCGCCAGCAGGGTGGTCAGCCGGCGCAGCACCTCGCCGGCGCGCGGTCCGTAGACCTCGCCGAGCCGGGCGCTGGCCAGCGCCGTGAAGGCCGCGGCATCGAGGGGGGCGAGCGCAGTGGGGGGCGTCGGCGAGCTCATGGCATCTCTCCTTGATAGGCTTCTCTCTTCAGCTTAATGCAGAAGGCGTGCCAAGCGCTTACACTACGGCAACTGTTTGAAAACAACACCGACGCCGGAACTGACCCCATGCATTGTCCCTTCTGCGGTACGCACGACACCAAGGTGACCGACTCGCGGCTGGTCGCCGAAGGCGACCAGGTGCGCCGTCGCCGCCAGTGCGCCGCGTGCGGCGAGCGTTTCACGACTTACGAAACCGCCGAGTTGGTAATGCCGCGGGTGGTCAAGGCCGACGGCTCCCGTGAGACCTTCGACGAGCGCAAGCTGCGTGCCGGCATGCTGCGCGCGCTGGAGAAGCGTCCGGTCAGCGCCGAGTCGATCGAGGCCGCGGTGGAGCGTATTCGTCAGCGGCTGCGCGCCCGCGGCGAGCGCGAGGTGGCGGCACTGGATGTCGGTGAAGAGGTGATGCAGGCGCTCAAGCGTCTCGACCAGGTAGCCTACATTCGCTTTGCATCGGTGTATCGCCGCTTTCAAGACCTCGATGAGTTTCGCGCCGAGATCGACCGCCTGGCCCAGGAACCCTCGTTCTCGCCCAACGACGATAGTTGATTGCACACGGACGACGCATGCCCAAAGCGACTGCCGAAACCTGGATGGCCCGCGCCCTGACCCTGGCGCGGCGCGGCCTCTATACCACCGATCCCAATCCCCGCGTTGGCTGTGTGCTGGTCAAGCAGCGGCGCATCGTCGGCGAGGGCTTTCACGCCCGCGCCGGTGAGCCGCATGCCGAGGTGCACGCGCTGCGCGCCGCCGGCGACGCCGCCCGCGGGGCCACCGCCTACGTCACCCTGGAGCCCTGCTCCCACCACGGCCGCACCGGCCCCTGCGCCGAGGCGTTGGTCGAGGCCGGCGTCAAGCGCGTGGTGGTGGCGATGCAGGATCCCAACCCCCAGGTCGCCGGGCGCGGCCTGGCGATCATGCGCGAGGCAGGTATCGAGGTGGCGTGCGGGCTAATGGAGGAGCAGGCGCAGGCGCTCAACCCCGGCTTTATTCTGCGCATGACCCGGCAGCGTCCCTTTGTGCGCTTGAAGATGGCCACCAGCCTCGACGGGCGCACGGCGATGCGCTCCGGCGAATCGCAGTGGATCACCGGGCCGCGGGCGCGCACCGAGGTGCAGCGACTGCGTGCGCGCTCCAGCGCGGTGATCAGCGGCGTCGAGTCGATCATCTTCGATAACTCGCGCCTCACCGTGCGCGCCTCGCAGCTCGACCTCGACGACGCCGAGGCGATCGCCTCGCGCCAGCCGCTGCGGGTCATCGTCGACTCGCGGCTGCGGCTGCCCCAGGCGGCGGCCTGCCTGCGCGAGCCGGGCCGCACCTTGGTCGCCACCTGCAGCCATGACGCCGAGCGCCGCGCGCGTCTCGAGGCGGCGGGGGCCGAGGTGCGGGTGCTGGCCTCGGATATCCACGGGCGCGTCGATCTGGAGGCGCTGCTGCGGCATCTGGCCAGCGAGGAGCAGGCCAACGAGGTGCTGGTGGAGACCGGCGCGACCCTGGCCGGGGCGATGCTCGACGCCGAGCTGGTCGACGAGATTCAGCTATTCATGGCGCCGACCCTGCTGGGCGGCGAGGCGCGCCCGCTGTTCAGTCTGCCGGGGCTCGAGACCATGGCCCAGCAGCGGGCCCTGGATATCCTCGATATCCGCGCGGTGGGCCGCGACTGGCGGATCATCGCGCGCCCGCAGCGCCGGGCCTAACGCAACACCGCTCGGAACTGACCCGGCGGCAGGCCTCCGAGAGGGCGCTGTGAACCCCTCCCTGGGCGCTACCTTGCGCCATCCATGGCGCAAACCCTCTCTGCGGCCTGCCCCCGGCGTCCTCGCTCAGAGGCCTTGGGCGCTGCTCTCTACTGGCGCCCGACGCCGCGCCAAGGGTGCTCTCTACTGGCGCCCGACGCCGCGCCAAGGTACCCTGAGCGCCGATTCAAATGGGCGTTGCTGTCCGAGCGTTCACCCGCCGCCGCCGTGCGGCGCCCATGGGCATAGCGATTTGGAGTTTGCATGGCTAAGGCTTCACAGGATTCCAGCGCCGACCAGGCGACTGGCATGGCCTCGATCGCCGAGCTGATCGACGACATTCGTCAGGGCAAGATGGTGATCCTGATGGACGATGAGGATCGCGAGAACGAGGGCGATGTGATCATGGCCGCCGAGAAAGTCGAGGCCGAGCACATCAACTTCATGGCTCGCCACGCGCGCGGCCTGATCTGCCTGCCGATGACCCGCGAGCGCTGCCAGCGCCTCAAGCTGCCGCTGATGGTTAGCGATAACGGCTCCGGGTTCGGCACTAAGTTCACGCTCTCCATCGAGGCCGCCGAGGGTGTCTCCACCGGCATTTCCGCCGCCGACCGCGCACGTACCGTGCAGGCCGCGGTGGCCCGTGATGCCAAGGCCGAGGATATCGTCCAGCCGGGGCACATCTTCCCGCTGATGGCCGAACCGGGTGGCGTACTGCGTCGTGCCGGGCACACCGAGGCGGCCTGCGACCTGGCGGCCATGGCGGGGTTCGACCCGAGTGGCGTGATCTGCGAAGTCATGAACGACGATGGCAGCATGGCGCGGCGCCCCGAGCTCGAGCGCTTCGCCGCCGAGCATGGCCTCAAGATCGGTACCATCGCCGACCTGATCCACTACCGCATCCACAACGAGCAGACCATCGACCACGTCGAGTCGACCCAAGTCGAGACCAGTTTCGGTGAGTTCGATCTGCACGTGTTCCGAGACGGGATCCAGGGTGTCCACCACTTGGCGCTGGTCAAGGGGCGGCCGTCGCCGGAAGTGCCGACCACGGTGCGCGTGCACCTGGCCGACGTGATGCGCGACCTGCTGTGCCTGCAGAAGGGCGATACCCCCAGTTGGAGCGCCAGCGGTGCCATCGCGGAAATCGCCCGCGCCGAGGCTGGTGTCTTCGTGCTGCTCAATGATGGCCGGCCGCGCCAGGATTTCCTCGACTATCTCGAGGTGTTTCTCGAGCGTCGTCGCCAGCCCCGCGGCAGCGAGTCCGACGGCGCCGGTAACTACCTGACCATCGGCACCGGCTCGCAGATCCTGCGCCATCTCGGCGTCGGCAAGATGCGTCTGCTCAGCTCGCCGTGGAAGTTCTCAGCGCTGTCGGGTTTCGATCTGGAAGTGGTCGAGAGGCTGGACCCCTAGGGCCCGGCGGGTTTCAATTTCAGCAGTACCGTTTATAGCAGGAATCAGAGCATGCAACCGATCTCCCAAGTCGAAGGCAATTTCACCGACGTCGATGGCCGCTATGTGATCGTGGTCGGACGCTTCAACCACCATGTGGTGGACAGCTTGGTCGAGGGCGCCGTCGACAGCCTGGTGCGCCACGGTGTGGACGCTGAGAATATCGATATTGTCCATGTGCCGGGTGCCTGGGAGCTGCCGCTAGCGGTCAAGCGCGCGCTCAAGGTGGTCAAGCCGGATGCGGTCATCGCGCTGGGCGCGGTGATTCGCGGCGGCACACCGCATTTCGAGTACGTGGCCGGTGGCTGCAACACCGCGCTTGGCAACCTGCAACTGGAGTTCGATACTCCGGTGGCCAACGGTGTGTTGACCGTCAATTCCATTGAGCAGGCCATCGAGCGTGCCGGCACCAAGGCCGGCAACAAGGGCGCCGAAGCGGCTATGGCGGCGATGGAGATGGTCTCGCTGCTCAAGCACTTCGGAGGTGATGCATGAAGGAGTCGCGTCGTGCTCCCTCTGCGGCGCAGCAGGCCCGCCATGCGGCTCGCGAGCTGGCCGTGCAGGGGCTCTACCAGTGGCAGATGACTGGCAAGTCGATTACCGCCGTGGAGGCCGAGTTTCGTAGCCAGCTCGCCGACGACGATCTCGAGGACCACGAGAACTGGGCCAAGGTCATGGAGATCGCCGATCTGGCGCTGTTCCATGAACTGCTTCACAACGTGGTGCGCTTTCATGATGACCTCGATGCTGCCATCTCGCCGCTGCTCGATCGCCGCCTGGAGGATCTCGACCCAATCGAACTCGCCATCCTGCGCCTGGGGACCTATGAACTCTCGCGGCGCCTGGAGGTGCCCTACCGCGCGGTAATCAACGAAGGCGTCGAACTGGCCAAGTCGTTCGGCGCCACCGACGGCCACAAATACGTCAACGGCATTCTCGACAAGCTCGCCGCTCGCCTGCGCTATGCCGAGGTCAGCGCGCGTCGCTGAGTCACCCATCCAGATGCTTAGCGAATTCGAGCTCATCGCCCGTCATTTCGCGCGCTCGCCGTGGGGCGAGTCCCACGGCGTGGCGCTTGGCGTGGGCGATGATTGTGCGCTGCTGACACCGCGTGCCGGCTGCCAGTTGGTGGTCAGCGTCGATACCTCAGTGGCCGAGGTGCATTTTCCCGCCGATGCCCCTCCAGCGGCCATCGGTCATCGTGCTCTGGCAGTGGCGCTGAGCGATCTCGCCGCGATGGGTGCCGCGCCGCGCTGGTGTCTGATGGCGTTGACGCTGCCCGCAGTAGACGATGGTTGGCTCGGCGAGTTTGCCTCCGGCTTTCATGCGCTATGCGAGCAGAGCGGTGTTGCGCTAGTGGGCGGTGACGTGACCCGTGGCCAGCTGGCGATCAGCGTGACCGTGCACGGTGAGGTGCCGGTTGGGGCGGCGCTTACCCGGCATGCGGCATGCCCCGACGAGGTGCTGGCGGTAACCGGCACCCTCGGCGGGGCGTGCGCCGGGCTCAAGGCCTGGCAGGCAGGCGAACGCGACCTGGCGCAGCCCCTGCTGGCAAGCTATCTACTGCCTCAGCCTCGGCTTGCTGCCGGCCAGGCGCTGCGTGGCCTGGCCAGTGCGGCTATCGATCTTTCCGATGGCCTGTTGCCCGATCTTGGCCACCTGTGCGAGGCCTCCGGGGTCGGTGCCGATCTGGATGCCGCGGCGCTGCCGCTTGCCGATGGCCTGGTCGCGGCATTGGGCGAGGAGGGGGCCAGGCAGGCAGCACTGGCCGGCGGCGACGACTACGAGCTGCTGGTCAGCCTGCCTTCGTCGGCATGGGATGTGGCTCGTACTCGGCTTGCCGCGCTGGGCCTGACGTTGACGGCGGTTGGTAGCTGCAGCGCCACGCCCGGGGTGCGCGGTGTTGCTGCGGTCGATGGCTGGCAGCACTTCCCGGGAGGTAAACCATGAACCGTGCCCCGGCCAGCGTCTGGCGACGCCCCACCCATTTCCTGGCCTTTGGCCTCGGTAGCGGCACCGTGCCCTGGGCACCAGGTACCTTCGGTACCCTGGCGGCGATTCCCTTCTACTGGCTAATGTCGGAGCTGCCACTCTCCTGGTACATGCTGATTATCCTCGCCACCTTCATCATCGGTGTGTGGCTGTGCGAGGTGACCTCTCGAGACCTTGGCGTTCACGACCACTCAGGCATCGTCTGGGACGAGTTCGTCGGCTACTGGATCACCATGGCGGCGGTGCCGTTCTCCTGGGAGGCGGCGCTATGGGGCTTTATCGTGTTTCGCGTCTTCGACGTCTTCAAACCGTGGCCGATTCGCTGGGCCGACCGCCGCGTGGCAGGCGGTTTTGGTATCATGATCGATGACGTACTGGCCGGCATCTATGCTTGGAGTACCATCCATCTATGGCTGTGGCTGCACTAGGCGATGATGCCTGGCGTGGCTTGCGGCGGCGCCGTTTCGGTGCACACCAATATCGAGGACGATGATGCGCAAGGGACGCCTACTGGTTGCCACCGTGGTAGTGCTGGGAGCTGGCTATCTGGCCGCCCAGGCCTATTCGAGTGCTATCTTCGAACGTGAGCTGTCACGCACCTTGGAGGATCTCGAGGCACGCGGCGACCTGCATGTGCAGCGCGACCAGCTCGAGCGCGGCTGGTTCGTGTCGCAAGGCGAGATCCAGCTCACCGCGCTACTCGACGACTGGCAGCTATCGCTGCCCTATGTCGCCCATCACGGCCTGCTGACTACGCGCATCGAGGGTGAGCTCCAGCTACAGCTCGACGACGGCGACGACACCCTGTTCGGCGAGCGCCTGCCGGCCAGCCCACCACGCTGGCACGGCGAATACCAGACCCTGTCGCAGACCTTCGAGGGTCGTCTCGACATGGCGCCTTTCCAGGTATCGGACGAGCAGGGCGAGTTCGACTTCGAAGGGCTGGCGCTGCGTCTCAGCGGTGAGCATGGTGACCTGGCGCTGTCCGGCAGCGTGGCACCTTGGCAGCTAAGCGTCGACGGCGAGCGGCTCGAGGTCGGCCCGCTGCAGCTAGACAGCCGCTACCGCTATGGCGAGGCCGAGTTCCTGCAGCGCGATGAGCTGCAGCTTGCTTACCTGCGCCTGACCCAGGCCAACGGCCCCGAGATCGCCCTGCAGGCGCTGGGTTACCGCGGTGAGGTGCGTCTCGGCGAGGAGGAGCTGACGTTGGCTGGCCGTTTGTCTCTCGGTGAGATGAGCATGGCCGAGCAGCCGGCGCTGTCCGGCGAGCTGGCGCTGGGTGTGTCGCGCCTCAACGCCGAGGCAGTGCGCGAACTGAGCCGCGAACTGCGCATCGCGCTGGCTGCCCGAGATAGCCAGGACCCGCTCACCGACCGCGAGGCCGAGGCGCTGGCCATGGCGCTGGAACCCCAGATACTGGCCACTCTGATCGATTCGCCGCGGCTGACTCTCGAGCCGCTGCGCGTCGAGAGTCCAATGTTTGGCATCGAGGCGCTCGTCGAGGGGGAGTTGGTCTTCGACGGTGAGCAGATCGATACGCTTTCGCTGGCCGATCTCGAGGTGGCTGCTGCCGACAATCCCTGGCTGGCACGGCTCGATGGCCACTTCGTATGGCGTGATCTGCCGCGTTTCGTGGCACTTCAGCTAGGGCTGCCGCTGGATACTCAGGACCTCGATATCCGCATCGAGGCTGGCGAGCTGACGCTCAACGGCGAGCCACTGCCGCCGCTCTGGTAGCACCGGAGGCAGCAGCGTAAGCAGCGATCACGCTTGAAGTTTGGCCATCGCGCCCGCATTCCTGTTGGCAACGGGGCAAATGCCCACTGCTGCCAACAGGATGCATGATGAGCGAACGCGACGATCTGCATGACGTAATCTTCGATGCCGCCTCCCACGATGACCACGAGTCTGGCGATGGCGAGCCACAGCACCACGGGGCCGTAGTGCCGGCCCGCGATACCCTGCCCGAGCGACTCTATCTGCTGCCGATCCACAACCGGCCGTTCTTTCCCGCCCAGGTGCAGCCGCTGGTGATTCACCGCCCGCGCTGGGAGGAGACCATCAAGCGCGTCGGCAATACCCCGCACCACTCCGTGGGGCTTGCCTTCGTCGGTGATGCCGGCGTCGATGAACTGGGGCATGAGCACTTTCCCGAGATCGGCACCGCGGTGCGTATGCACAAGGTGCAGGGCGAAGATGACCAGATTCAGTTCATCGCCCAGGGCATGCGCCGCTTCAAGATCCAGCGCTGGCTGTCGAAGACACCTCCGTACCTGGTCGAGGTCAGCTACCCTAAGGAGCCGATCGACGCCGAGGAGGATGAGGCGCGAGCCTACGCCATGGCACTGATCAACGGCATCAAGGACCTGCTGCCGATCAACCCGCTGTATGGCGAGGAGCTCAAGCACTACCTCAACCGCTTCAGCCCCCACGAGCCGGGGCCGCTGTCGGACTTCGCCGCGGCCATCACCTCGGCCAAGGGGCACGAGCTGCAGGAGATCCTCGAGACGCTGCCGGTGATGGCGCGCATGCAGAAGGTACTGCCGCTGCTGCACAAGGAGATCGAGGTCGCCCAGCTGCAGAGCGAGATCAGTGAGCAGGTCAACGCCCAGATGCAGGAGCGCCAGCGCGAGTTCTTCCTGCGCGAGCAGCTCAAGGTGATCCAGCGCGAGCTGGGCATCTCCAAGGACGACCGCGAGAACGACGTCGACACCTTCCGCAAGCGGCTGGTCGAACTGCACGTGCCAGAGCGGGTGCAGTCGCGTATCGACGACGAGCTCGACAAGCTCTCGGTGCTCGAGACCGGCTCGCCGGAGTATGGCACCACCCGCAACTACCTCGACTGGCTGACCTCGCTGCCGTGGGGCATCACCAGCCAGGACCAGCTCGACCTGGGCCACGCCCGGCAGGTGCTCGACCACGACCACGATGGCCTGGCCGACGTCAAGGAGCGCATCGTCGAGTTCCTCGCCGAGGGCACCTTCAAGGGCGACGTGGGCGGCTCGATCCTGCTGCTGGTCGGCCCGCCCGGGGTCGGCAAGACCTCGGTGGGCCGCTCCATCGCCGAGGCGCTGGGCCGCGAGTTCTACCGCTTCTCGGTGGGCGGCATGCGCGACGAGGCCGAGATCAAGGGCCATCGCCGCACCTACGTCGGTGCCATGCCCGGCAAGCTGGTGCAGGCGATCAAGGAGGTCGAGGTCGAGAACCCGGTGATCATGCTCGACGAGATCGACAAGATGGGCCAGTCGTTCCAGGGCGACCCCGCCTCGGCGCTGCTCGAGGTGCTCGATCCGGAGCAGAACGTCGACTTCCTCGACCACTACCTCGACGTGCGCATGGACCTCTCCAAGGTACTGTTCGTGTGCACCGCCAATACGCTGGACTCGATCCCGCCGGCGCTGCTCGACCGCATGGAGCAGATTCGCCTGTCCGGCTATATCGCCGAAGAGAAGTTGGCCATCGCCAAACACCACCTGTGGCCCAAGCTGCTCAAGCGCGACAAGATCGCCAAGAAGCGCATCAACCTCACCGAGGCGGCGCTCAAGCAGGTGATCGAGGGCTATGCCCGCGAGGCGGGGGTGCGCCAGCTCGAGAAGCAGCTGCACCGCATCGTGCGCAAGGCGGCGGTCAAGCTGCTCGAGAACGGCCAGCAGTCGGTCAAGGTATCGGTGAACAACCTCGAGGAGTTCCTCGGCGCGCCGCTGTTCCGCAAGGAGAAGGTGCTCGAAGGCGAGGGGGTGGTCACCGGGCTGGCCTGGACCTCCATGGGCGGCGCCACGCTGCCCATCGAAGCCGGCAAGGTGCACGCCCTGGACCGCGGCTTCAAGCTCACCGGCCAGCTCGGCGACGTGATGAAGGAGTCGGCCAATATCGCCTACAGCTACGTGCAGGGCCACCTCGGCGAGTACGGCGCCGACGGCGACTTCTTCAACGATGCCTTCATCCACCTGCATGTGCCGGAGGGCGCCACGCCCAAGGACGGCCCCTCGGCGGGGATCAGCATGACCACGGCGCTGCTGTCGCTGGCGCGCCACGAGGCCATCGCTCGCTCGCTGGCGATGACCGGTGAGCTGACCCTGACCGGCCAGGTGCTGCCGGTGGGCGGCATCCGCGAGAAGATCATTGCCGCCCGGCGCAGCGATATCTTCGAGGTGATCCTGCCCGACGCCAACCGCCGCGACTTCGACGAGCTGCCCGACTACCTCAAGGCCGGAGTGACCGTTCACTTCGCCAAGCACTATCGCGACGTGGCCAAGGTAGTCTTTGGCTGACCGGGGCCCCGTGCCCACCCCACGACATGACGAGATCACATGGCAAAATTCGCAGAAATCGGCCGGGCCGCCATTCCCGGCCAGGGCACGGAACTCAGGCTGCTGCAGCGTAACGACGAGTTCTCGATTCGCATTGTTGGCCAGCCCGGCGACCTGATGAACAGCCGCCTGCACGGCTCCGAGGATGCGCTGGCCGAGCTGGCCTGTGCAGACGTCGCCACCCGACCGGGCGCACGTGTGTTGGTCGGTGGCCTGGGCATGGGCTTTACCCTCGCCGCGGCACTGGCCACGCTGGGCAGTGACGCCGAGGTGGTGGTCGCCGAGCTGGTGCCCGAGGTGGTCGACTGGAACCGTGGCCCGCTTGGCCAGGCGGCGGGGCGGCCGCTGGACGATCCGCGCACCCGGGTCCACGTCGGCGATGTTGCGGCCCTGATGCGCGACTCCCCCGGCGGCTTCGACGCTATCATGCTGGATATCGACAACGGCCCCGAGGGCATGACCCGCAAGGACAACGACCTCGTCTACTCGCCGCGCGGCCTGGAGAGCGCCCAGCGCGCGCTGCGCCAGGACGGTGTGCTGGCGGTGTGGTCGGCGGGGCGCGACGCCGGTTTCAGCGAGCGCCTCAAGCGGGTCGGCTTCAGCGTCAGCGAGCATCAGGTGCGGGCGCATAGGCCGGGGAAGGGGGCGCGACATGTGATCTGGCTCGGGCTTGTCTGACCTTCGCTCGCCGATGTTTCAGATCATAGCCGTGGCTGCTAGGGAGTTTAAGCGGCAGTGGCGCGCCCTCGGCGCGCATGACAAAATTGCCGCACGACTTCCTATCAAGACCGCCGGTCGCCCGCACAGTGAGGGCGGCCGCAGGCGGCATCGACGCTAGAGGACAGCATGCCCGAGTATCGTTCGCGTACCACCACCGCCGGCCGCAACATGGCCGGCGCCCGCGCCCTGTGGCGCGCCACCGGCATGAAGGATGATGACTTCCACAAGCCGATCATCGCCGTGGCCAACTCCTTTACCCAGTTCGTACCCGGCCACGTGCACCTCAAGGACATGGGCCAGCTGGTGGCTCGCGAGATCGAGAAGGCCGGTGGGGTGGCCAAGGAGTTCAACACCATCGCCGTGGACGACGGCATCGCCATGGGCCACGACGGCATGCTCTATTCGCTGCCCAGCCGCGACCTGATCGCCGACAGCGTCGAGTACATGGTCAACGCCCACTGCGCCGATGCGCTGGTGTGCATCTCCAACTGCGACAAGATCACTCCGGGGATGCTCAACGCCGCGATGCGTCTCAACATTCCGGTGATCTTCGTCTCCGGCGGCCCCATGGAGGCCGGCAAGACCAAGCTGCTCGACCACGGCATCGACCTGATCGACGCCATGATCTACGCCGCCGACGACAAGTACAGCGACGAGGAGATCGACGAGATCGAGCGCAGCGCCTGCCCCACCTGCGGCAGCTGCTCGGGCATGTTCACCGCCAACTCGATGAACTGCCTGATGGAGGCGCTGGGCCTGGCGCTGCCCGGCAACGGCACCGTACTGGCCACCCATGCCGACCGTCGCCGGCTGTTCGAGGAGGCGGGCAGCCGCATCGTCGAACTCGCCAAGCGCGTCTACGAGGGTGACGAGGCGCACCTGCTGCCGCGTGCCATCGCCTCCAAGGCGGCGTTCAAGAACGCCATGACCCTGGACATCGCCATGGGCGGCTCGACCAACACCATCCTGCACCTGCTGGCCGCCGCCCAGGAGGCCGAGGTCGACTTCACCATGGCCGACATCGACCGCCTGTCGCGGGAGGTGCCGCAGCTCTGCAAGCTGGCGCCCAACACCCAGCAGTACCATATCGAGGACTGCCACCGCGCCGGCGGGATCATGGCGATCCTCGGCGAGCTGGATCGCGCCGGGGTGCTGGATACCCGCGTGCCCACCGTGTATGGCGACACGCTCAAGGCGGCGCTGGACGAGTGGGACATCATGCGCAACCCCAGCGCCGCGGTGGTGGAGTTCTTCAAGGCCGGCCCCGGTGGTGTGCCGACCCAGACCGCCTTCTCCCAGGCCGCGCGCTGGCCGAGCCTCGACGGCGACCGCGTCAGCGGCTGTATCCGCGATCTCGAGCACGCCTTCTCCCACGAAGGCGGCCTGGCGGTGCTGTTCGGCAATATCGCCGTGGACGGCTGCGTGGTAAAGACCGCCGGCGTCGACGACTCGATCCTGGTGTTCGAGGGCCCGGCCCACGTGGTCGAGTCCCAGGACCAGGCGGTGGAGCACGTGCTGGGCGGGCTGGTGAAGCCCGGCGAGGTGGTGGTGGTGCGCTACGAGGGGCCGCGCGGCGGCCCCGGCATGCAGGAGATGCTCTATCCGACCTCGTACCTCAAGTCCAAGGGGCTCGGCAAGGTGTGTGCGCTGATGACCGATGGCCGCTTCTCCGGCGGCAGCTCGGGCCTGTCGATCGGCCACGTCTCGCCGGAAGCTGCCGCGGGTGGCGCCATCGGCCTGATCGAGAGCGGCGATATCATCCATATCGATATCCCCAAGCGGGCGATCAACGTCAAGCTCAGCGATACTGAGCTGGCGGCCCGCCGCGAGGCCGAGGAGGCCCGCGGCAAGGACGCCTGGAAGCCGCGCATTCAGCGCGACCGAAAGGTCTCGGCGGCGCTCAAGGCGTATGCGCTGCTGGCAACCTCGGCGGACAAGGGCGCGGTGCGCGATCTTTCCAAGTTGGATTGAGTTAGCGGCAGGGCTATCGCAGATCAGCCAGCACCGCTCGAACTGATCCGTCGACAGGCCTGCGAGGAGGCGCTGTAAACCCGTCCCTGGGCGCTACCTTGCGCCCTGCTTCGCTCTCGCATCCTGCTTCGCTTGCAGGACCGGTGCTGGCCATCCATGGCCAGCCCGTTTGGAGCAGTGCTCCTCACCCATGGCGCAAACCTCCTCTTCGGCCTGTCCCCGGCGTCCTTCGCTCTGGGGCAACGAAGATCGCCCGGAGAGCCGGGGTTATCTAAGCGGAAACAGCGAGCCCCGCCTGGAAGCGGGGCTCGAATTGTCGGCAGTGGCGCATCACGCCGCTTCGTTCAGCCTAACCGGTGGCTCGGCCAGCGCTTGCAGCTGGCATTCCAACGCATACCATGTCTCCAGTAGCGCTAGACTCTCTTCTGAACAGCACATGCGTTTGCCTCCTTGGGTGGGTGACGGGGTTGCAAACAGCCCCCTGAGTATGGACCCCTATACCAAGGTCGAGATGACCTTTCTTTGACCGTTTCTTGATATGCATCACGCCATATCGTCATAAGCCACCGACAAGGAGTGCCCATGCCGCACGATGTCAACGTCGCCGTGGTCGGCTTCGGTTTCGCCAGCCAGACCTTCCATGTGCCGCTGATTCTCGCTACCCCCGGCCTGCAGTTGACGGCGGTGTCGTCCAGCGATGCCGCCAAGGTCGCCGCGGCGCTGCCCGAGGTGGCCGTGGCGGCCACGCCCCAGGCGCTGTTTGCCCGCGACGACGTCGATCTGGTGGTGATTCCGACCCCCAACGAGACCCACTTCACGCTGGCCAAGGCGGCCCTGGCGGCGGGCAAGCACGTGGTGCTCGACAAGCCGTTCACGGTGACCCTGGCCGAAGCCAAGCAGCTCAAGAGCCTGGCCGACGACGCCGGGCGGCGCCTGTCGGTATTCCACAATCGCCGCTGGGACAGCGATTTCATGACCCTCAAGGCGCTGCTGGCCAGCGGTGAGCTGGGCCGGGTGGTGAGCCTCGAGTCGCGCTTCGACCGCTTTCGCCCGGCGGTGCGCGACCGCTGGCGCGAGAAGCCGCGCCCCGGCGGTGGTATCTGGTACGACCTGGGCCCACACCTGCTCGACCAGGCCTGCGAGCTGTTCGGCATGCCCCGGGCTATCCAGCTCAACCTGGCCAGGCAGCGCGACGAGGCCAGCGTCGAGGACGACTTCCTGTGCCTGCTCGACTACCCGGGCTGTCGGGTCAGCCTGGCCGCCAGCGCCCTGGTCGCCGCCGAGACGCCGCGCTTTCGCGTCCACGGTACCCAGGGCAGCTACGTCAAGTACGGCCTCGATCCCCAGGAAGCGCGGCTCAAGGCCGGCGAGACGCCGGCACCGGCATGGGGCGTGGATCCTCGTGACGGCACTCTCAGCCTCGCCGAAGGCAGCGAGGGGCAAGTCCGCGAAGCGTCTCATGCGACGCTGCCCGGCGACTACCTGGCCTACTACCGCGGCGTGGTCGCGGCCTTGAGCGGCAGCGGCGAGATGCCGGTCGGCGTCGAGGATGCGCTGCGCTCCATGCGCCTGCTCGAGGCGGGGCTCGACAGCCATCGCCAGGGCCGCTGGGTCAGCCTCTGAGGGGCTACCACAGGTCCAGCCCCTCGCGTCGCTCGCGCAGCAGGTCGCGGGCGATGTATAGCGCGGCGATGGCGCGCGCTTCATGGAAGTCGTCGCGTGCCAGCAGCGCCGGCAGCTCGTCGATGGCGTGGGTCTCGACGATCAGCGGCTCTGGCTCGTCGCCGGGCAGGCGCTTGGGGTAGAGGTCGGTGGCCAGCATCACCTGCATGCGGTGGCGCATGTAGTTGGGCGCCAGCGACAGCTCGGCCAGCGGCTCAATGCTGTTGGCGCCGAAGCCGCACTCCTCCATCAGCTCGCGGTTGGCGGCGCCGACGATGTCCTCGCCGGGGTCGACCAGCCCCTTGGGCAGGGTCAGCACATAGTCCTCGAAGCCTGCGGCGTATTCACGAATCAGCAGCACATGCTCCGGGTCGGGCATGGCCACGATCATCACCGCGCCGTGGTCGCTGCCCATCAGCCGCTCGAAGATGCGCTCTTCACCGTTGGAGAATCTGAGCTCCAGCTGCTCGACGTTGAACAGCCGGCTGCGTGCGACCTCCTGGCGCGACAGGATCTGGGGCTTTTGCAGATAGGGTGCTGGCATGGTGACTCCTGGCAGGCCGCGTGGCGGGCCGTGTCTCGGCCCATCGGTTCGCGTACAATACCACTCTCGATTCACCACTGCGGAGCCCTGAGCATGATCGACTGGCGGGCCATCGACACCGTGCTGCTGGACATGGACGGTACGCTGCTGGATTTGCACTTCGACAGCCACTTCTGGCTCGAGCACCTGCCGCGGCGCTATGCCGAGCTGCATCGCCTCGACGCCGCTGCCCAGGATGCGCTCAAGGCGCGCATCATCGGCGAGCAGGGCACCCTCAACTGGTACAGCCTGAGCTACTGGAGCGACGAGCTGAACGTCGATATCGTCGCCCTCAAGCGCGAGGTGCAGCACCTGATCGGGCTGCGCAGCGACGCTCTGGACTTTCTTAAGTGGCTCAAGCGCTCCCATCCGCGGGTGGTGCTGGCGACCAACGCCGACCGTGCCAGCCTTGAGCTCAAGCTGCCGCTGACCGGGCTCGAGACGTACCTCGATGCAATCGTCTCCTCGGCTGACCTGGGGGTGGCCAAGGAGGCCCAGGAGTTCTGGTTCGAGCTGCAGGAGGTCGAGCCCTTCGACCCCACCCGCACGCTGTTCATCGACGACAACCCCCACGTGCTGGAGAGCGCCCGCGAGTACGGCATTCGCCACCTGCTGGGCATCAAGCAGCCCGACAGCAGCCGGCCAGAGAAGGCCCTCGAGGAGTTCATCGCCCTGGATCGCTTTGCCACCATACTGCCCGATGAGCGGCCGCCGCATTGAAGGATGGAGAGCGCCATGGATAACGTCCGACTCGACAAGTGGCTGTGGGCCGCGCGTTTCTTCAAGACCCGCCAGCTGGCCAAGAAGGCCATCGAGGGCGGCAAGGTGCACTACAACGGCGCCCGCGCCAAGACCAGCAAGAACGTCGAGACCGGCGCCCTGGTGCGGGTGCCCCAGGGCTGGGACATCCTCGAGGTCGAGGTGGTGGCGCTCTCCGGCCAGCGCCGCGGCGCCCCCGAGGCCCGCGAGCTGTATCGCGAAACCGCCGACAGCGTGGCGCGCCGCGAGCGCGAAGCCGAAGCGCGACGGCTCACCAACCAGGCCATGCAGCATCCCCTCAAACGCCCCGACAAGAAGCAGCGCCGCGAGATCACCCGTTTTCAGCGCCGTCAGGGCGATGACTGACCGTTCTACCCGTTACCCGAGAGACCCATGACCGACCAGATTCAGCGTTTTCTCTTCGATGGCACCAATGTGCGTGGCGAGGTCGTGCAGCTCGAGCATGCCTACCGCGAAGTGCTCGACCGCCACGCCTATCCGCTGGCGGTTAGCCGCCAGCTCGGCGAGCTGCTGGCCGCGGTGGCGTTGCTCACCGAGACCGTCAAGCTCGACGGTACCCTGAGCATCGAGGTGCGCGGCGATGGCCCCCTCGAACTGCTGATGGCCGAGTCCAACCCCGGTGGTGAAATGCGCGCCATTGCGCGCCTCGGCGAGGGCCAGCCGCTGCCTGCCGACGACGCCGCGTTCAAGGAGCTGCTGGGCGCCGGGCGCATCGTGATCACCCTCGACCCCCGCGAAGGCAAGCGCTACCAGGGTATCGTCGAACTCTCCGCCGACAGCCTGGGCGGCTGTCTCGAGGCCTACTTCAGCCAGTCGGAGCAGCTGCCGACCCGGCTATGGCTGGCCGCCGACGGGGCGCGGGCCGCCGGCCTGCTGCTCCAGCAGCTGCCCGACGACGCCAGCAACCACGACCCGGATGCCTGGGAGCGCAGC
Source organism: Franzmannia qiaohouensis (assembly GCF_031451695.1). Lineage (NCBI taxonomy): Bacteria > Pseudomonadati > Pseudomonadota > Gammaproteobacteria > Oceanospirillales > Halomonadaceae > Franzmannia > Franzmannia qiaohouensis. The sequence goes on along the minus strand of NZ_JARWAM010000002.1, from coordinate 286,813 downwards.
GTGCACCTCGCCGCGACCCTGCAGCACAGCGAGCTGCTCGAGCTCGACGCCGAGACCCTGCTGTTCCGCCTCTACCATGAGGAGCAGGCGCGTGTGTTTCCGCCCAAGCCGCTGCGCTTCGGCTGCAACTGCTCGCGGGAGCGCATCGCCCAGGCGCTCTACAGCCTGGGGGCCGGGGAGCTGCGCCAGATCCTCGAGGAGCAGCAGGCCATCGACACCCAGTGCCACTTCTGCAATACCCGCTACCACTTTGGCGCCGCCGAGATCGAGGCGCTGATCGAGTCGCCGGATGCGCCGCCGCCCACGCTGCATTAAGCGTCACCAACTCGCGCTCATGTAGTAGTAAAACTACAAGAAATGCCGCGAAATGCGCCGTTTGCTACAAGAATTGTTTTTGCCATAATGGCCGCCCCTTTGACGCGATCGCCCGCCAACCATCAGAGACGAGCCCACTCGTTCACCGGCGGGTCATCAGGCACTAGTGCGTCGTCAGACGCCCGGCTAACGAGAGAGAATCGGCCGCAAGGCCCAGGACACCAACATGACCACGACCCAAGCCGCACCCGCCGCTGCGCCCCAGGCCTCCGCCGCGCCGACCTGCTTCACCAACCTCAGCCACGCTGAGCTGATCGAGCGAGCGGTCAAGCGCGGAGAAGGGCGGCTTGCCGCCAACGGCGCCCTGGTGGTGAACACCGGCAAGCGCACCGGGCGCTCCACCGCCGATCGCTTCATCGTCGACGAGCCCTCCACCCGCGCCCAGATCGAGTGGGGCAGTGTCAACCGGCCGTTCAACGCCGAGGCGTTCGACGCGCTGTGGCTGCGCGTCGATGCCTATCTCGCCGAGCGCGATCACTTCGTCTCCGAGCTGCACGTCGGTGCCGACCCCCAGCACTACCTGCCGATTCGCACCGTCACCGAGACCGCCTGGCACAACCTGTTCGGGCGCACCATGTTCGTGCGGCCAGCGGCCTACAATCCGGCCCGCAAGGACGAGTGGACGATTCTCAATGCCGCCGACTTCGTCTGCGATCCGGCCCGTGACGGCACCCACTCCGAGTCCACGGTGATCATCGACTTCGCCGGCCGCCGGGTGCTGATCGCCGGCATGCGCTACGCCGGTGAAATGAAGAAGGCGATGTTCTCGGTGCAGAACTTCCTGCTGCCGGACTCCGACGTGCTGCCCATGCACTGTTCGGCCAACGTCGGTGAAGATGGCGAGACCACGCTGTTCTTCGGCCTCTCCGGCACCGGCAAGACCACGCTGTCTGCCGACCCGGGCCGCTACCTGATCGGCGACGACGAGCACGGCTGGGGCGAGGGCACGGTGTTCAACATGGAGGGCGGCTGCTACGCCAAGTGCATCGATCTCTCGGAGAAGAACGAGCCGGTGATCTGGCAGGCCATCAAGTTTGGCGCGGTGCTCGAGAACGTGGTGCTCGACGACCGCCGCGAGCCCAACTACGCCGACGACAGCTTGACCCAGAACTCGCGGGCCGCCTACCCGCTGGAGCATGTCGCCAAGCGCGTCGCCGAGAATCGTGCCGGCGAGCCCAATGCGATCATCTTCCTGACCTGCGACATGTCCGGCGTGCTGCCGCCGGTCTCGGTGCTCTCCAAGGAAGCGGCGGCCTACCACTTCCTGTCGGGCTATACCGCCAAGGTGGGGTCCACCGAGATGGGCTCATCGGCAGGCCTGGAGGCAACCTTCTCGACCTGCTTCGGCGCGCCGTTCTTCCCGCGGCCGGCCCGCGAGTACGCCGATCTGCTGATCAAGCGCGTCGAGTCCTATGATTCGCAGGTCTACCTGGTCAATACCGGCTGGACCGGCGGCGCCTACGGCCAGGGCGGCACGCGTTTCTCGATCCCCACCACCCGTGCCATCATCAGTGCGATCCAGTCAGGCGTGCTGCGCGAGGCCGAGACCCGCAGTATCGACGGCCTCAACCTCGCCGTGCCGTTAGCGGTGCCCGGCGTCGACTCGAGCCTGCTCGACCCGCGCCAGACCTGGGCCGACCAGGCTGCCTACCAGCGCCAGATGCAGGACCTGGTGGCCAAGTTCGTCGACAATTTCAAGAAGTTCGCCGGCGTCGATGCGGCCATCGTCGCCGCCGGGCCGCGTCTCGACTGACGGCAGCTGAACCCCTCGCGACGCCGAGGGTCTGAACGAGGGGAAGCGCCAAGCGCTTCCCCTCGTTGCGTTAGGCATTGGCCTGGCAACGCTTGTGGGCCAAACGGGAGGAGCGTATGAAACGACGTCAGTTCATGGGTCTGCTGGGGGTGGGCGGACTGGCCGGGCTGCTGCCCGGTGTGGCACTGGGGCGGCCCAAGCTCGATCTCGAGCCGGCGCCCGGGCTTGAACCCCTGGAGCTCAGCGACGACGAGTGGCGCGAGCGGCTGACCCCCGAGCAGTACGAGATACTGCGTGATCACGGTACCGAGCGGGCCTTCTCGAGCCCGCTGGACAAGCAGTGGGGCGACGGCGAGTACCGCTGCGCGGGCTGCGATCTGCTGCTCTTCACCAGCGACATGAAGTACGACTCCAAAACCGGCTGGCCGAGCTTCTTCGAGCACGTCGAGGGGCATCTACTGACCCAGGTCGACTACTTCCTGTTCTTCCCGCGTACCGAGTACCACTGCGCGCGCTGCAAGGGCCACCAGGGCCATGTGTTCGACGACGGCCCCGATCCCACCGGCCTGCGCTGGTGCAACAACGGCCTGGCGCTGCGCTTCGTAGCGGCCTGATCAGACCCTGGACAATCGCTCAGGACCAACGCCGGGCATTGTCCGCTTCGGCGCGCTCGAAGGCCGGGCGCAGGCGTACCACGATGACCAGTACCGCCAGCAGGGCGGCCCCGGCCAGCAGGAAGGTCAGGGTGAAGCCGACCAGTTCGGCGATCACCCCGAGCACCAGCGGTGCCAGCACCTGGGCGCCGCGATTGCCCATCAGGCGCATGCCCAGCGCGCTGGAGCGCTGCTCGGGGTGAACGTGCTCGGCGAGAATCACCATCGACAGCGGCTGGGAGATCCCCGAGCCCAGACCGACCAGGATCGCCAGCAGCGCCAGTGCCGCCACGCTGCCGGTCATGCCGGTCCACATCAGCCCCATGGCCACCGCCGCCAGTGAGGCGATCATGGTCCTGGCGCGTCCTCCCAGTGCCTGGATCACCTGCGGCATGACGGGGCGAATCACCATCGCCGCCAGCGCCCGCATGCTGACCAGCACTCCGATCAGTGTCGCCGAGAAGGTCAGCTCCTCGAGGTAGACCGGCAGGAAGGCGGCATGTGCGCCGAGCGCGAAGAGTACCGCCACGGTCACCGCGATCGACATCTGCACGCCGATATTGTCGCGCAGCAGCGAGGCCTGGGCACGGTAGCCGAGCAGTGAGCGCGGCGTGGCGTGGCCGCGCCGGGCGTTGCCGACGAAGAAGCAGGAGCTCACCAGGCTGATCGCCGGGATGGCACCGATGGTGGCGAACACCCAGGCCATCGAAAGGCTGTCGATCATGTAGCCAGCGAGCAGCGGGCCGATCAACTGGCCACCCGAGAGGCACATGGTGTACCAGCCGAAGTAGCGTTCCAGGGCACGCCCGCGGCCCAGGCCCGCGACCACCGACTGGGCGGCGATCACCATCACCACGTGGGCCAGGCCGATGGTGATCTGGGTGGCCACCAGCCCGCTGAAGGTGGGGGCGGCCAGGCTCAGCCAGGGGCCGATCATCATGCCGATGGCGCCGATGAAGAACACCTTCTGCGGCCCGACCCGGGTAACGATGCCGCCCAGCGGAATCGCCAATACCAGCGGCAGCAGGTAGGGCGCCGAGAGGATCACCCCCACCAGCGACGGACTGGCGCCCAGCTCCAGTGCCCGCAGCGGCACCGCCAGCAGCAGCATGGTCTGGGACACGAATACGCTGGTCAGGCCGATGCAGACCATCACCAGGTTGCGTATCGCGCTGCGGTCGGGTGTCGTGCGGGTCGCACTATCGTCCATGATGCTCCTTGTCTCGGGGGCTCAGGCCTTGAACAGCACCGGTGCCAGGTGCTGCTTGTCGATCATCACGTCAACCACCGCCGGGCCGTCGGCGGCGAAGGCGCGCTGCATGGCGGCTTCCAGGTCGCCGGGGCGGGTGACCTGCTCGCCGTGAGCACCGAAGGCGCGGGCCAGGACGCCGAAGTCGGGATTCTGGTAGTCGACGGCGAAATGCCGGCCAGCGTAGTGGGCGTCCTGGAAGGCTCGCTCGTTGCCGAGCCCCTGGTCGTTGATCACCACGGCGACCAGCTTGATCTTCTCGCGCACCGCGGTTTCAAGTTCGCCGATATTGCACATGAAGCCCATGTCGCCCTGCACCGCCAGCACCGGTACATCGGGACGGGCCAGCGCAGCACCCAGTGCGGTGGGGAAGCCGGCACCCACCGCCGCCCAGTTGTCGATAAACATGTAGGTGTCCGGGGCGTAGCTGACGAAGTGCTGGCGCACGTGCTTGCCGGCGTTACCGGCATCGACCACCATGATACCGCCTTTGGGCAGGGTGCGCCTGAGCATGTCGGCGACGAACGGCGGCTGGATCGGCTCGGCATGAGGGTCGATCAACGCCTGTCGCTCCTCTTCCCAACGTGCGACCTCGGCGGCCACATCGACCCACTCCCAGTGCTGGCCGTCGAGACGGCCGGACAGACCTTCCAGAAAACTCGGCGTACTGCCCACTGCGGCAACGTCCACCGGAAATACCGTGCCGATGGGGTCTACGCTTGCAGCCTGGTGGATCAGGGTGGCGTCCGGGCCGATCAGACCGTGCTTGAAGGTGGTCGAGAAAAGGTCCATGCGCGCGCCCACTGCGACAACCACATCGGCCTGCTTGACCACCCGGTTAGCACTGTTCCAGCCGTTACGGCCCAGCGGGCCGAGCGCCAAGGGATGCGATGTCGGGAAGGCGTCGGGGCTGAACTGTAGCGGCGCGACCGGAATGTTGTGGCGCTCGGCGAAGGCGATCAGTGCGCCGCTGGCGCGCTCGCGAAGCACGCCGCTGCCGGCCAGGATCACCGGACGTTCGGCCTTGGCGAGCAGCGCTGCGGCCTGGTCGAGGCACTGCCCGGCAACTTCAGGCAGCACGCTGGCGCGGTACTGCTGCGGCGACTGCGTCTCGGCCTCGACCTCGGCGCGGTAGATGGCAGTAGAGGCTTCCAGGTGAACCGGTCCCGGTGGTTCGGCAAGTGCCGTGCGAAACGCCTTGCGTAGCGCTTCCTGGGCTTTGGTTGGTCCGGTGATGGAGTAGGCCCACTTGGTGATCGGCTTGAAGAAGGTGATCTGGTCCATCTCCTGGCTGGCGTCCTTCTCGCGCAGCCACTCCTCCTGCAGGCCGTTGATGCCGATCAGTGGCACGTTGCCGCGATAGGCGGCGCCGAACGGCGTGGCCATGTTGGTGACGCCCGGCCCTTCGGTGGCGGTAACCACTGCCGGGCGCTGGCCGGCGCGGGCGTAGCCGTAGGCCATGAAGGCTGCCCCCTGCTCGTGACGAGTGAGGATGAAACGTATCTCAGGGGTCTCGCGGATCACGTCGAGTAGCGCCAGGTTCTGGGTGCCGGGTATACCGAACACATGAGTAACGCCTTCGCGGCACAGGCCGTCGATCAGGGTCTGGGCAACACTTGGCATGGCAAAGCTCCTATACAGTTGTTATTGGGCGTTGGTTGTTGGCTCACAGTGAATTGCGAAGATCAGACGGTGGCGCCGCGACCACCGTCGACATTGAGGCTGGCGCCGGTGACATAGCCGGCGCGGGGTGAGGCCAGGAATACGATGGCGTTGGCAACGTCACTGGCGTCACCTAGCCGGCCCAGCGGAATGGCCTGGCCTTGGCGCGCCGAGTAGTCCTCCCAGCTGAGCTCCGGCGCCTCGTGTTGCCAGCGGCGCTCGATCTGGGCCGAGCGCACCCTGCCCAAGCACACGGTATTGACGCGAATGCCCTGCGCGCCGAGTTCGTTGGCTAGCGATTTGGTTAGGGCGATACCGGCTGCGCGGGTCGCCGAGGTGGGCAGGGTGTTGGCCGGCGGCGCCTTGCCCGACACCGTGGTGACGTTGATGATCGCCGCCGTCGATGAGGCCGTGAGGTGCGGCAGAGCGGCACGAATTCCGCGTATCGCACCCATCAGCTTTAACTCGATATCGGCTTGCCACAGGTCGTCATCAGATTCCAGGAAGGGGCCAGAAGCGCTGCTGCCAGCATTATTTACCAGGATGTCCAGGCCGCCGAAGGCCTCGACGGTGCGTGCTACTGCTCCGGCAGGGCCGTCGGCGCTAGCAATATCGGCAACGATGGCCAGCGGGCGCTGGCCGGTAAGGGCAGCGATTCGCTCGACGGCCTCCTGCAGGGGAGCCTCGCGGCGTGCCACCAGCGCCACCTTGGCGCCCTCCTTGGCGAGCAGTAGCGCCGTCTCGAAGCCGATGCCCTGGCTGGCGCCGGTCACCAGCGCCACCTTGTTAGTGAGTGCCATATCCATTCGGTGTGCTCCTGTGAGTGGGCGTGGTCACCGGTGAGCCCGACGCAAACAGACGTCGACGTCACCGTATGCAAGTGTCTACGCTTTAATACAGCGTGGCAGAGGTCAGTCGTCAGCATACCTCGCTTTTTCTGACTATTGCATATCGATGAGCTCAATTGCATACTCAGGTACACAATAACAGCAAGTGGCGGAGTCGAGCCTAGCCTAACCCCATGGGTGTGGACTCGATCTGCCTAGTCGGGAAACACACACCGGGAGTTAATAATATGAATAACGCCAGATATCACGCCTCACGTTTTACCCGCCGCGCATTGACGCTTGCGGTCGCCGCTGGTCTGAGTGCCGGAGTGGTGGCCAATAGCCACGCCGAGTTGACCGGCTTCTACGAGGGCGAGACCCTCGAGATCCTTACCCCCTGGGCGCCCGGCGGCGGCGCAGACACTTGGGCTCGCTATATTGCTGCTACCATTGGCCCTTTCCTCGGCGACGACGTCGGCGTACAGGTGGTTAACCGTCCGGGCGCGGGCGGCGTGCAGGGCACCAACGAGTTCGAACTGCGTACGGCAAGCGACGGTATGACCGTGATGCTGCAGAGCGCCGGCCAGGTATTCCCCTTCATGTATGGCTCCAGTGCCGTGCGCTATGATTTCCGCGACTATGAGCCGATCGTGGCCATGGCACAGGGCGGCGTGATCTATGCCAGTGCCGACCTGGGCATCGAGGAGCCCCTCGAGCTATGGGACGTCGACGAGTTGATCTACGGCGAGGTTTCGCCACAGGCGATCGGCTCCATGGCACTTGCTGCCTTCGCACTGCTCGACCTGCCCCACGATGCCATCTTCGGCTACGAGAGCCGCGGGCCGACCCGCCTGGCGTTGGAGCAGGGCGAGACCAACCTCGACTTCCAGACCACCAGTGCCTATACCTCCAATGTCCAGCCGCTGGTCGAGGAGGGTACCGCGGTGCCGCTGTTCAGCCTGGGTATCATCGATACTGACGGTGAGCTGGTGCGTGACCCGGCCTTCCCCGATATGCCCACCGTGGCAGAGGTCTACGAAGAGCGTCACGGCGAAGCGCCGTCTGGTGTCGCCTGGGACGCCTACCGTGCGGTGCTCTCGGCGGGCAGTATCAAGATGGTATGGGCCAAGGCCGATGCCCCGGAGGACTCGATCAACGACCTGCACTACGCCTTCGAACAGGCGCGCCAGGACGAAGACTTCTTGGCCGACTCCGAAGAGGCCAACGGCCCCTACGAGTGGCTGGTGGGCGACGATGCCTACACTGCCATGAGTGCCACCCTGGATATCTCTGACGAGGCGCTCGATTACCTGCGCGACACCTTCAAGGAGCGCTACGACGCCGACCTCTAAGGCGCGGACGTCGGCATCCGGGGAGGGCCTGGCCCTCCCCGGGCCTCTTTTCAGGCGCTGCCGCGGCGTTAGGCGACAGCGCCCAGCCCCTTACTCGCAGATAGGAGCTCGACGCCGTGTTAGCCGCCGCGTTTGATGCCCTGGCGCTGGTCCTCGATCCCTCCCGTCTGGTGTTCATGCTATTGGGCATCAGCGTCGGGTTGGTGGTGGGTATTCTCCCCGGTTTGGGGGGCGTCGTGGGCATGTCTCTGTTGTTGCCATTCGTTTACGGCATGGACCCGCATGCCGCCACGGCGATGCTGATCGGTATGGCGGCGGTGATTGCCACTGCCGATACCTTCCCCAGTATTCTGATCGGGGTGCCCGGCTCGGCGGGTTCCCAGGCGACCATTCTCGATGGCTATCCGATGGCCCAACAGGGTAAGGCCGGCCGTGCCCTGAGCGCGGCCTTCAGCGCCTCGCTGGTCGGCGGCCTGATCGGTGCATTGGTGCTGTTCGCCATCCTGCCCGTAGCCCGGCCGCTGGTACTAGCTTTCCAGTCGCCGCATCTGTTCATGCTCACCGTACTGGGGCTATGCGTGGTCGGCCTGTTGGCCGGCAAGTATCCTTTCCGCGGCATCCTCGCCACCCTGATCGGCATCATGATCGCCATGCTCGGCTCGGCACCCTCGACGGTGACCTTCCGCTTCGTCGGCGACAGTATCTATCTGATGGACGGCATACCGCTGGCGATACTGGCCATGGGCCTGTTCGCGGTGCCGGAGATCATCGATCTGCTGGCCGACAACCGCGCTGTCTCCAAGGTCAAGGAGGTCTCCAGCGGCTGGAAGGATGGGGTGCGCGATACCTTTCGCAATCGCTGGCTGGTGCTGCGCTCGGCGGCCCTTGGGGTGGCGGTGGGTGCTATTCCCGGGCTTGGCGGTTCGGTGGTCGACTGGCTCTCCTACGGCCAGGCAGTGCAGAGCGCCAAGGACAAGCGTGGCTTCGGCAAGGGCGACGTGCGCGGAGTGATCGCTCCCGAGAGCTCCAACAACGCCAAGGAGGGGGGCTCGTTGATCCCCACCATGCTGTTCGGCATTCCCGGCAGCGGTACCACCGCGGTGCTGCTCGGTGGCCTGATCCTGTTGGGCATCCAGCCCGGTCCGTCGATGCTCACCTCGGATCTATCGATCACCCTGACCATCGTCTGGACCTTGGCGCTGGCCAATGTCGTGGGCGCCTTCGCCTGCTTCTTGCTGTCGCGGCCTATCGCTCGCTTGAGCACCATCCCGGCTGCCAAGTTCGCGCCCTTCCTGATAATCGTGATGATGGTGGGCGCTTATCAGAACACCAATCAGTGGGGCGATCTGATCGCCTTCATCGTCATTGGCATGTTCGGCTGGCTGCTCAAGACCTATGACTGGCCGCGGGCGCCGGTACTGATCGGCTTCGTACTGGCACCGAGCATCGAGCGCTACTTGACCATCTCGGCTTCGCGTTACGGCTGGTCGTGGCTCAGCGACCCTATCGTCATCATCATCGGTGTGCTGGCCGTGGGCGTGGTAGTGGCCGGGGTACGTGCCAAACGCAAGGGCTTGGGAGAGAGCTAATGACACGGCGACTACGTGAAGAACTGCTGCTCATCGCGGTGCTGGCCGGGGTGATGGTCGTGGCCCTGCACATGGCCGCCGGCTATCCGTTCAACGCACGACTGATGCCCCAGGTGGTGGCGATCGCGATGCTGGTGCTGCTCAGTGTCGAGGGGGTACTGACAGTACGCCGCGCACGGGCCTATCGCGCCAAGGAGGCGTCACCCGCTGGCGGTGAACACATTGGCGATACCGGCTACGAGCCGCTGTGGGGGGCCAAGTTTCGACGTACGGCACCCTATCTGGCCTGGCTCGCCGCCCTCTACCTGGGCATCTACCTGATTGGGCTGATGGCCTCGGCGGCAATCTTCACCGTCGCCTTCTGCCGCCTGGTCGGCAAGATGAGCTGGCTGGCCACGCTGATTGGCGTGGCGCTATTGATGGCGGCGCTATTCGGCCTGAGCGAGGCCTTCAACATGCGCTGGCCGGTGGGCTACTTCTTCGACCCGTTCCGCTGAGAGCATCCTCCCTCTGATCACCCGTTTACCTGGAGAATCTTCCGTGCCAACCACCTACCAACTGTATATCGGCGGCGCCTGGCGGGATGCCGCCAACGGCGCCACCTTCCCGGCCATCAATCCGGTCGACCAGCAACCCTGGGCGCAGCTGCCACAGGCCACCGCCGAGGATGTCGATGCCGCGGTGAAAGCGGCGCGGGAAGCCTTCGACGGCGGCTGGAAATACACCAACGGCCTGACCAGGGCCACGCTGATGCAGCGCCTGGCCGAGCTGCTCGAAGCCGATGCCGAGCGCATGGCCCAGCTCGAGACCACCGACAATGGCAAGGTGATCCGCGAGACCCGCGTGCAGATGCGCTTCGCAGCGCGCAACTACCGCTACTTTGCTGGCTGGGCCGACAAGCTTCACGGCGAGAGCATCCCGCTGGACCGCCCCGAGTTGGTCGACTTCACCACTCGAGAGCCGCGCGGCGTTGCCGCTCTGATCACCTCCTGGAATTCGCCGATGGCGATACTCGCCAACAAGCTGGCACCAGCACTGGCGGCGGGCTGCACGGTAGTGATCAAGCCTTCAGAGATGGCCAGCGTGACTACCCTGGCCTTCGCCGAACTGTGCGAAAGGGCCGGTTTCCCAGCGGGGGTGATCAACGTGGTCACCGGCGACGGCAGCGTCGGTGCGGCGCTCACCGGTCATCCGGGTATCGACCTGATCAGCTTTACCGGAGGCACCGCCACCGGCAAGGCGATCTCGCGGGTAGCCGCCGAGCATCTGACGCCGGTGACCCTGGAGCTGGGCGGCAAGTCGGCCAATATCGTGTTCGCCGATGCCGACCTCGATCAGGCGGTGACCGGTGCAGTGGCGGGGATCTTCGCCGCTGCCGGCCAGACCTGCATAGCCGGCTCGCGGCTGCTGGTGCAGCGCGAGATCTACGACCAGGTGGTGGCTCAGGTATGCGCGCGGGCTCGGGCGATTCGCGTCGGCGACCCCCGAGACGAATCCACCGAGATGGGGCCAGTCGCGACCCAAGCCCAGCATCAGCGGGTGCAGGCCTTTATCCAGCGGGCGCGCGAGCAGGGCGCAACCTTGGCGGTTGGTGGAGGGGTACCGCAGGGCGAGAGCTATATGCGTGGTTACTTTATTGAGCCCACGGTGTTCACCGAGGTGGCATCGGACGCCGAGCTGGCCCAGGAAGAGGTATTCGGCCCGGTGCTGGCGATCATCCCGTTCGACACCGAGGAGCAGGCCATCGCCATAGCCAACGGCACCGCCTACGGCCTGGTCGCCGGGCTGTGGACCCAGAACCTGTCACGGGCGCACCGCGTGGCCAGATGCCTCGAGGTAGGCGGGGTGTGGGTCAATACCTACCGTACCAGTGCCGCCCAGGCGCCATTCGGCGGGGTCAAGGCCAGCGGTATCGGCCGCGAGCGCGGCCTGCACGCGCTGGACGAGTACCTCGAGATCAAGAACCTGATGATCGATCTGTCGAGCGAGGCCCGCGATCCCTTTGCGATCCGCACCTGATCTGACGGCTAGTCGTCGTAGCTCTCGAAGAAGGCCTCGAGTCGCACCTTGTAGGCTTCGCGGATATGACTGCGGGCGTGGCGCTCGGCGGCCTCCGGGTCGCGGGCCTCGAGAGCATCGATGATCGCCCGGTGCTCGCTGCGCGCGGTCTCGGCGCGGCCCGGCTTGGCCAGGGTGCTGCGACCTAGCAGCATCATCGATTCCTGCAGCGAGTGCAGCATCTTGAGCAGGTAGCGGTTGTGGCCGCAGCGATACAGGGTGCTATGGAACAGCTTGTTGTTCTTGACCAGGTCGCGGGTCTCGCTAAGGCGCGCATCGCGTTCGCTGATTTCGCGCAAAAAAGCGATCTCCACCTCCGAGGCGTGCTGCGCAGCCAGCCCTGCGGCGGTGCCTTCCAGCACTTCGCGCATGGCATAAAGCTCGCTGATCATGCCGTGGTCGAGCTCGGTGATGATGGTGCCACGTGCCGGGTCGTTGGCCACCAGCCCCTCGAGCTGCAGGCGATTGAGCGCCTCGCGGACCGGGGTGCGGCTGAGGCCGGTGCGCTCGGCGAGCTCGACCTCGCGAATTCGCGTGCCGGGCGGCAGGCTGCCCTCCTTGATGGCGTCGATGATGAAGCGGTAGGCCTGTTCACTGCGCGGTTCGCCGCGCTGGTTGGCCGCCGGAGTGGCGCTCTTGCGTGGCTTGCGCTCTGCCATGGATGCGGGCCTCGAATGACGGTGGTGGTGATGGTGGAACATGGTATGTCAGGGAACACGCCTTGTCATTTTGAACACTAGTGGATACATTTGTATTTATTTGGGCGAGGGAAGTGCGATGTTGTCATCGACCGGAGAGCGACTCAGCGAAGCCGACCTGACCGGCCACGACGTGCTGGTAATCGGCGGCGGTAATGCCGCGCTGTGCGCCGCGCTGTCGGCTCGCGAACAGGGCGCCAGCGTGCTGTTGCTGGAGAGCGCGCCGCGCAAGTGGCGTGGCGGTAACAGCATTCACACCCGCAACCTGCGCTGCATGCACCGCGAGCCAACCGACGTGCTGAGCGACGCCTATCTCGAGGATGAGTTTTTCGACGATGTGTGGCGAGTCACCGGTGGCATCACTAACGAGGGCCTGGCGCGTCACGTGATTCGCGCCTCGGAAACCTGCGCAGACTGGATGAAGGGCTACGGCGTACGCTTCCAGCCATCGCTGGGCGGCACCCTGCACCTGGGGCGCACCAACGCCTTCTTCCTGGGCGGCGGCAAGGCGCTCGTCAATACCTACTTCCAGGCCGCCGAGCGCCTGGGGGTGACGATCCTCTATGAGGCCGAAGCCGAGCGGCTGGTATTCGACGGCAAGCGCTTCGATCATGCGCTGGTGACCTACAATGGCTCGCCGCGCAAGGTCAGCGCCAGGGCGGTGGTGATTGCCTCGGGGGGCTTCGAGTCCAACCAGGCGTGGCTGGAGGAGGCCTGGGGGGAGGTGTCACGTAACTTCCTGATCCGCGGGACGCGCTTCAACCAGGGCAAGATGCTGCGCGCGCTGATCGACAACGGCGCCAAGATCATCGGCGATCCGACCCAGGGCCATGCGGTGGCCATCGATGCCCGCGCGCCCAAGTACGATGGCGGCATCGTCACCCGCGTCGACTGTGTATCGCTGGGCATCGTGGTCAACCGCGATGGCGAGCGCTTCTACGACGAGGGTGAGGATTTCTGGCCCAAGCGCTACGCCATCTGGGGGCGTCTTATCGCCAAGCAGCCAGGGCAGGTGGGCTACTCGATCACCGATGCCAAGGCCCAGGGGCGCTTCATGCCCTCGGTGTTTCCCCCCGAGCAGGCCGACACCCTCGAAGAGCTTGCCGCCAAGCTAGAGCTGCCTGTCGACGCCGTGCGTAAGACCGTCGACGACTTCAATGCCGCGGTGCAGCCCGGCAACTTCGACCACAGCGTGCTCGACGACTGTCATACCCGGGGCGTTACCCCGGAGAAAACCCACTGGGCCCAGCGCATCGATGAACCGCCGTTCTATGGCTACCCGCTGCGCACCGGCATCACCTTCACTTACCTGGGCGCCGAGGTCGACGACAAGGCGCGCATGTACATGGACAGCGGTGAGCTGGCCGACAACGTCTTCCTGGCCGGCGAGATCATGGCCGGCAACATTCTCGGCCAGGGCTACGTCGCCGGCTTCGGCATGACCATCGGCACCGTGTTCGGCCGCATCGCAGGCACAGAGGCAGGCAGCTATGCAAAAGATTGAGGCACTGATCGAGGAAACCCGTAACAACATGACGATCTGCAATGCCTGCCGGTATTGCGAGGGGTTCTGCCCGGTGTTCCCAGCCATGGAGCGGCGTCGCGCCTTCACCCCCGAGGATCTCAAGTACCTGGCCAATCTTTGCCATAACTGCGGCGAGTGCTACTACGCGTGTCAGTACGCACCGCCCCACGAGTTCGCCGTCAACGTACCGCAGTCGATGGCCAAGCTACGCGCTGAGTCTTACCGCGACTACGCCTGGCCGGGTCCTCTGGCGAAGCTGTTCGACCGTAACGGCTTGCTCGCCGCACTGGCGCTGGCGGTGGGGGTGACGCTGCTACTGCTGATATCCATCGGCCTCAACGGCGGGCTATCGGCGCTGGTGACTACCCAGCATGGCGGCGACTTCTACGCGCTAATGCCACATAACGTGATGGTGGTGACCTTCGGCTCGGTGTCGCTCTTCGTGCTGCTGGCGCTGGTGATGGGGATGGTGCGGTTCTGGCGCGAGAGCGGCGAGGGCGTGGCCGGGCTGCGCGACGGCGAAAGCTGGCGACAGGCGCTCAAGGAGACCTTCTCGCTCAAGCACCTGCACGGCCAGGGCGAGGTCGGCTGCACCTATCCCGACGCTTACCACTCTCACTGGCGGCGGCGTTTCCACCACTTCACCTTCTACGGCTTCATGCTCAGTTTCGCTGCCACCGTCACCGGCACCATCTATCACTACGTGTTCGGCTGGCAGGCGCCCTACGACTTCATCAGCCTACCCAAGCTGTTTGGCACCCTGGGTGGCATCGGCCTGCTGATCGGCCCGGCGGGGCTGCTGTACCTCAAGCTGGTGCGCGACCCGGACACTGCCGACGTGCGCCAGATGGGCATGGACGTGGCCTTTATTGCGCTGCTGTGGCTGACCGGTTTCACCGGCTTGGCGCTCATGCTGCTGCGTGAAACCTCGGCCATGGGGGTGATGCTGGTGGTGCATCTGGGGGTCGTCATGGCGCTGTTCATCACCATGCCCTACGGCAAGTTCGTGCACGGCTTCTATCGCTTGCTGGCGGTGTATCGCAACGCCCTGGAGCGCAACCGCGCTGGCCGCTGAAGATTGATGGCGGCAGGTTGTCATGCTGCGCGATGCCAGTGTGGAGTATCCGAGTCGAGTCAGCCTAGAGCCTGAAGCCTTCGACAATGTGCTGCGCTAGGCCCTCCACTACGGGAGAGTGAGTGTCTGGTGCTCGCAGCAGCACGATGGAGGCGTCGGGCAGGGGAGGAAAGCCGTCTGCCTCGTCGAGGATGCGCATGCCCGGCGTGACCAGGCTCTTCATCCACGCCGAGACGGCAAGGCCTGCCCCGACGACTGCTTGAAGTGTGGCCAAGCTAGGGCTGCTGTAGGCGACGCGATACGACAGGCCGGCCCGGGTCAGGGCGTTGCAGGCGTGGCGCCGACAGAAGCAGGGCTCTTCGAACAGCGCCAGCGGCAGGGGGGAGTGGCGGTGTGTCGCATGCGACTCTGCCACTACCCATACCGTTTGATCCTGCAGCAGGATCTCGCCGATCTCGTGTCCCACTTCACGGGTCACGATACTCAGGTCGAGCTGGCCCTTGTGGCGGTTGATCAGCTCGGAGGAGGGCGCGCACTGTACCTCAACATCCACTAGTGGCCAGGTGTGGGAGAAAGACTTCAGGATGCCTGGCAAAAAGCGCATCACGTAGTCGTCAGGGACGCCGAGCCTCACCTTGCCGACCATATCCGGCTGACGGAGCATGGTGAGTGCCTCGCCATGCAGGTCGAGGATGCGTCGCGCATAGCCGAGCAGTGTCGCCCCCTCGCTGGTCAGCAGCATCTGACGGCCTTGCCGTTCGAACAGCTGGCGCTGGATCACGTCCTCCTCTAGTCGCTTGATCTGCATGCTCACGGCCGACTGTGTTCGGTTCACCGCCTGTGCGGCGCGAGTGAAGCCGCCGTGGTCGACGATGGCGACAAAGGTGCGCAGTAGTTCGTGATCGATGGTCTGGAGCATATGGCTTCCTCATCGGTGACGCGTCGCTCTCTTATCGCCCGTGCATCAATTCATTTGATGCCATGCATAAGAAGTATTCGTTGGATTGATTTTAGCCGCTCCTCGACACTTCCTCCACACCCCTCAGGAGGAAGTTGCCATGACCATGGACTCGATCTCCCCTTCGGTTCCCCAAGGCAATGCCTGCGCCCATCATCCGGCCCAGCACACAGCGCGTCAGCGGCTGCGGTTTATCGTACGGCTGTGGCACTGGGCGCGCCGCATGGACCGGCTCGCCCAGCTTCGTCGTGAGCGCAATCAGCTGCATGAGCTCAGCGATGCACTGCTGCGGGATATTGGCCTGACGCGTCACGAGGCAAACCGCGAGAGCCGTCGCCACTATTGGGACGACATTGGCTGGCGGCGCTGACCTTGTCTGCGGCGAGTGCGGGGCGTTTATGGTACCTTGGCGCGATCTTTTGCCGTTGCTACATCAAGGATGTCATGGACGCATACGCCGCTATCATTGCCCGCCTCGCCGACGAACTCGGTGTCCGCCCCCAGCAGGTTTCGGCCACGGTAGAACTGCTCGACGGCGGGGCTACCGTGCCCTTCATCTCGCGCTACCGCAAGGAGGTCACCGGTGGCCTCGACGACACCCAGCTGCGTCAGCTTGACGAGCGCCTGGTTTACCTGCGCGAGCTCGAGGAGCGCCGCGCCGCGGTGCTCGCCGCCATTGACGAGCAGGGCAAACTCGACGCCGACCTGAAGCGCCAGATCCAGGCAGCCGAGACCAAGCAGCGCCTCGAGGATCTCTATCTTCCCTACAAGAAGAAGCGCCGCACCAAGGCGCAGATAGCCCGCGAGGCTGGCCTCGAGCCGCTGGCCGACGCGCTGCTCGCCGACCCGACCCTGGATCCAGACGCCGAGGCCAGCCGCTACCTGCGTCCCGCCGAGGGCGAGACGCCGGCGGTCGAAGACGCCAAGGCGGCGCTGGACGGCGCCAAGCAGATTCTCATGGAGCGCTTCGCCGAAGAGGCCGAGCTGGTCGGCAAGCTGCGTGAGCGGCTATGGGCCGAGGGCCAGCTGAGTGCGCGGGTGATCGCCGGACACGAGCAGCAGGGCGCCAAGTTCTCCGACTACTTCGAGCACGACGAAGCGCTGGCCAAGACCCCCTCGCACCGAGCCCTGGCGATGTTCCGCGGCCGCAACGAAGGTGTGCTGAGCCTGGCCATCAAGCTGCCCGGCGAGGATGAAGCGCCGCTGCATCCGGCCCAGGTGGCCATCGCCCAGCACGTGGGCATCAGCGACCGCGGGCGGGCCGCCGACAAGTGGCTGGCCGAGGTGGTGCGCTGGACCTGGCGGGTCAAGCTCTATACCCACCTCGAGACCGAGCTGATGGGGCGCCTGCGCGAGCGCGCCGAGCAGGAGGCGATCGGAGTCTTCGCCGCCAACCTCAAGGACCTGCTGCTGGCGGCGCCGGCCGGGCCCAAGGCGACCCTGGCCATCGACCCCGGCCTGCGCACCGGCTGCAAGGTGGCGGTGGTGGACGCCACCGGCCAGTTCCTCGAGCACGCCACCATCTACCCCCACGCGCCGCAGAAGCGCTGGGACGAGTCGCTGGCGGTGCTCGGCAAGCTGGTCGAGCGCCACGGCGTGGCGCTGATCGCGGTGGGCAACGGTACCGCCAGCCGCGAGACCGACAAGCTGGCCGGCGAGCTGATCAAGCGCCTGGCGCCGCGCCAGCTGGCCAAGGTCATGGTCAGCGAGGCCGGGGCCTCGGTCTATTCGGCCTCGGAGTACGCCGCCCGCGAGTTCCCCGATCTCGACGTCACCATCCGCGGCGCGGTCTCTATTGCCCGGCGCCTGCAGGACCCGCTCGGCGAGCTGGTCAAGATCGAGCCCAAGTCGATCGGCGTCGGCCAGTATCAGCACGATGTCTCCCAGGTGCAGCTGTCGCGAAGCCTGGAGGCGGTGATCGAGGACTGCGTCAACGCCGTGGGCGTCGACCTCAACATGGCCTCCGTGGCGCTGCTGTCGCGGGTCTCGGGGCTCAACCTGGGGCTGGCCGAGAACATCGTCGCGCGGCGTAACGCCGAGGGTGCCTTCAGCAGCCGCCGCGCGCTGCTCGAGGTCAGCCGGCTGGGCCCCAAGACCTTCGAGCAGTGCGCCGGTTTCCTGCGCATCATGAACGGCGACAACCCGCTGGATGCCAGCGCCGTGCACCCCGAGGCCTACCCGCTGGTCGAGCGCATTGCCGAGCGCAGCGGGCGGCCGCTGGCCGGCCTGATCGGCGACAGCGCCACGCTCAAGTCGCTCAAGCCGGCGGACTTCGCCGATGAGCGCTTCGGCGTGCCCACCGTCAGCGATATCCTCAAGGAGCTCGACAAGCCGGGCCGCGACCCGCGTCCCGAGTTCAAGGCCGCCGAGTTCCGCGAGGGGGTCGAGACGCTCAAGGACCTCGAGGTCGGCATGCTGCTCGAGGGCACGGTGACCAACGTCACCCACTTCGGCGCCTTCGTCGATGTCGGCGTGCATCAGGATGGCCTGGTGCATATCTCGGCGCTGTCGAACAAGTTCGTCGACGACCCGCGCTCGGTGGTCAAGGCCGGGGACATCGTCAAGGTCAAGGTGATGAGCGTCGACCTGGAGCGCGCGCGGATTGGCCTCTCGATGCGCCTCGACGACCGGCCCGAGGAGCAGCAGAGCCGTGGTGGCGCGCGTCAGGCACGTGCCGACAAGCCCGCACGCAAGCGCGATTCAAACCCGTCGGGGCAGGGCAAGGGCCAGGCCGGCGGCCAGGTCGGTGCGCTGGGTGCCGCGCTGCTGCAGGCGCGGCGTAAGGACAAGTAGTGCCTGGCGGCAAAACATCTTTCACGCCTGGCGCCTTGAAAGGTCTCGACCAGGCACCATAATGTGTCACTTGTGCGAGCGTCGTGGATTTCCCGACGCTCGTCCCGTTTCATCAGCGAAGAGGGGCCGGGCCCCATCCTTCCATGCCATGGGGTGTTTACCTTGTCCGAGCAACTCGCTTCCGTTATCGCCCGGCTCAAGGCGCCGGCCCGCGAGGGCCAGATCGGTCGCCTGCGCCGCGGCATCGAGAAAGAGGGGCTGCGCGTCGATACCACCGGCCGCATCGTCCAGACCCCGCACCCCCATGCGCTGGGCTCGAAACTTACCCACCCGCATATCACCACCGACTACTCCGAGGCGCTGCTCGAGTACATCACGCCGGTGTACTGCAGGCCCGACGACGCGCTGGGCTTTCTCGGCGACCTGCACCGCTTCAGCTACCACTACCTGGGTAATGAGCTGATCTGGCCGGCCAGCATGCCGGCTCGGCTTGACGGCAATGACAGCGTGCCGATCGCCGACTACGGCAGCTCCAATATCGGCACCATGAAGCACGTCTACCGCAAGGGGCTCGACGTGCGCTACGGGCGGATCATGCAGGCCATCGCCGGGGTTCACTACAATGTGTCGCTGCCCGACAATCTGTGGCCGCTGCTGCGCGAGCTGGACCCCCAGGCGCCGGATGCCGCCGCCTCGTCGGACGCCGACTACCGTTCTAGCCGCTATTTCGGGCTGATTCGCCACTTCCGCCGCAACAGCTGGCTGCTGATGTACCTGTTCGGCTCGTCGCCGGCCATCGACCGCAGCTTCCTCGACGACAAGCCTGCGCCCGAGTGGCTCGAAGCCCACGGCCGCGACACCCTGCTGGCGCCCTATGCCACTACCCTGCGCATGTCCGGGCTCGGCTACCAGAACAAGGTCCAGGAACAGCTCAAGATCTGTTTCAACTCGCTGTCGAACTATGTCGGCACCCTGCGCCATGCGATCTCCACGCCCTGGGCGCCGTACCAGTCGCTGGGCGTGAGGCAGGGCAACGAGTGGCAGCAGCTCAACGCCAATATCCTGCAGATCGAGAACGAGTACTACAGCGACATTCGCCCCAAGCGCGTGGCACGCCACGACGAGACGCCCAGCCAGGCGCTGGAGGCGCGCGGGGTGGAGTACATCGAGGTGCGCTGCCTGGATCTCAATCCGTTTCTGCCGCTGGGCGTGGACGCCGCCCAGATGTATTTCCTGGACACCTTTCTGATGTGGTGCCTGCTGGCGGACAGCCCGTGGATCCCCGACGACGAGTGCGACCATCTCGACGACAACCGCCGGCTGGTAGTGGAGCGCGGTCGCGACCCGGCGATGCGCTTGAGCATCGACGGCGAACTGCGCTCGGTGGCCGGCCGCGGGGCCGAGATATTCGCCGAGCTCGAGGCGGTGGCCGAACTGCTCGACATGCGTGAGGAGGGCAGCCCCCACGGCGCTGCGGTACGCGGGCTGGCAGCGCTGCTCGATGACCCCTCGCTGACTCCCTCTGGGCGCGTCATGGCCAGGCTCCAGGAGACTCAGGAAAGCTTCGCCGAGGCGATGCTGGCGCTGGCCCGGGAGCAGGCCGAACAGTTCCGCGACGAGCCGATGGACGCCGCCCACCGGGCGCTGCTCGATGAGCTGATCGAGACGTCGCATCGCCAGCAGGGCGAGCTCGAGGCCGCCGATAGCGAAAGCTTCAGCGCCTTCCTCAACGGCTATTTCACCCGTGCACGTGAACCCCGGGCGGCGCGTGCCGTCTGATTGCCAGCCTCTCAATGAGCCACATGGACACCATTCGAGGAACTCGCGTGACCTCAACTTTCAAGACGCTGTCGGCGCGCCAATGGAGCCTTGCCGGGCTCGTTTTCTGCGGCCTTATGATGGCCGTGGCCCTGCTGCTCGAGCACGGCGTTGGGCTCGAGCCCTGCCCGCTGTGCATCTTCCAGCGCGTCGCGGTGCTGGCAGCGGCGGCGGTGCTGCTGGTGGCAGCCCTGCACAACCCGCGCGGCGCCGGCATGATCGTGTATGGCGGACTGGGGCTGGTGGCGGTACTAGGCGGCATCGGCGTGGCCTGGCGCCACCTGTGGCTGCAGTCGCTGCCGGCGGACCAGGTGCCGAGCTGCGGCCCGGGGCTCGACTACATGATGGACATCCTGCCGTGGCGTGATGTGCTGGCCAGGGTGCTGTCCGGCTCCGGCGAGTGCGCCGAGATCGACTTCCTGTTCCTCGGCATCTCGCTACCCGGCTGGACGCTGATCGGTTTCGTGATCCTGGCCGTCGCGCCGCTGGCGATGCTGGTACGCGGGATTCGGGCGGTGCGCGGTAGCTGAAATATGCTACCGTTTCGACACCTCACCCGCGGGTGAGCGTTTTTCGGCAACCCTGATGCATTTTCCGGTAACCCAGATGCACTCGTTCGGTAACCCAGATAAAAGGAACCTGGTATGCGCCTTCTGACTCTTCCCCTGATGCTGTTCGTGATGCTGCTGGTGGCCGGCTGTTCGACCACCGCCATGCAGCAGGAGCGTGCCACCGAGCTGCGTCCTGGCCAGACCTACTACGGCCAGCTGGCCTCTGGCGCTCGGATGTTTCGTTTTACCCTGGACCGTCCCACCAGCGTCATCCTGAGCGCCACTACACCGGTCATGCGCAGCCTGCCGGGTGGCTATAACGGCCGCCTGCTGGACGCCGACGGCCAGCTGGTCGCCGAGGATCGCGACAGCGGCGAGCGCTTCAACTTCCGCATCGCCGAGCGCCTCGACGCCGGTACCTACTACCTGGAGATGCGCCAGCCCCAGGCCTGCAGCTCACGGCTCTGCCCCAACGAGAACATGTCGTTCACGCTGTCGTTCCGCGTCGATCGCGGCTGAGGCAAATCCCACCCGATGGAGGATTGACACGACTCGCCAGTCGCGCGAGTCTGTCAGTCCGCCCTGTTGGCGGCTCAGGATGTGCAAGGGAGGCGCCCATGCTCGAAGATTGCAAGACGGCCCTGGAACGCTGGGGTGGCGTTCACCGTCTGATCGACCGCTGGCTCGACCAGCGCCGCGAACTGCTGGTTAGCTTCGTCGAACTGCAGGAAGCCTGCGACGTCGAACTCGAGGCGGTGACCAAGGCTCAGGTCGACACCTTCAGCGAACTGCTGATGGACTACATCAGCGCCGGTCACTTCGAGATCTACCCGCAGCTGCGCGAGGAGGCCACGGCCTTCAACGACGACGAGGCGTTGATGATCGCCGAGCGTCTGCTCGAGCGCCTCGACATGTCCACCGAGCTGGTGCTCTCCTTCGATGCCGACTATGCCTCGCCGGTAAAGTGCCAGCACAATCTGGGGCTGTTGCCGGCCTGGCTTGATCGTCTCGCCAAGGGGTTGACCGAGCGCTTCGCCCTCGAAGACCAGCTCATCGGCCGCCTGCATGCGGCTCATTCGCCGCCGCCCGGCGCCCAAGCCAGCCTGCGCGCCACCTCCTAAGTTTCTCTTAATATAACGGTAAAATATTAGTAAGCGCTGTAAAAATTGCCGAGCGAGATGAAGCGCAAGGCGCACGGAGCACAGGAACCGGAGCATATGGGGTATATGTGAGGATTCCGAGCACCGCGCAACGCAGTGATTCGCTCGCGCAGGCCTTTATACAGTGCTTACTACCGCCGCGATGATAACTTGCCTCCCAACACCAGCATGCACGGCGTCAGCAGCAGCGTCAGGCCGGTGGCGAATGTCAGCCCACCGGCGATGGCGCTGGATAGCTGCGTCCACCACTGGGTCGAGGGCGCGCCGATGCCGAGGCTCGGTGCGAACAGGTTGACGTTGATGCCGAGCACCATTGGCATCAGTCCCAGCACCGTGGTGATCGCCGTCAGCAGCACCGGCCGCAGGCGCAGGCCGCCGGCCTCCAGGGCTGCCTCTGGGCTGCTCAGGCCGTCGCGGCGCAGCTGGTTGTAGGTGTCGATAAGCACGATGTTGTTGTTCACCACGATCCCCGCCAGGGCGATGATGCCCATCCCCACCATGACGATGCCGAACGGCTGGCCGTTGACCAGCAGGCCGATCAGCACCCCGGCGGTGGAGAAGACGATGGCCGAGAGTACCAGCGCCGCCTGGTAGAGGCTGTTGAACTGGGTCACCAGGATCAAGGCCATCAGGAATATTGCGACTCCGAAGGCGCTGACCAGGAACTGCGCGGTCTCCTGCTGGTCCTCTTGCTCGCCGGCGATATTGACCATCACGCCGTCGGGCAGGGCCTGCATGGCGTCGGCCAGGGCCTGCAGGCGCTCGGCGGGCTGCTCGCCGGGCTCCACGTCGGCTTCCAGGGTGATGGCGCGGCGGCCGTCGATGCGCTGCAGGCTGCCGACCTTGGGCGCCGGCGTCAGCTCGACGAAGTGGCTCATCGGCACCTGGCCGCGCTCGGTATTGATGGTCATCGCCTGCAGCTGGCCCAGCGAGCGGTGCGCTTCGGGCAGGCGCACGCGGATGTCCACCTCGTCGGTGACCTCGGCGGGGCGGTAGCTGGCCACCTGCAGGCCGGTAGTGACCAGCTGCACGGCGCTGCCCACTGCGGCCACATCGGCGCCGAAGCGCGCCGCTGCCTCGCGGTCGACCTCGATGCGCCACTCCACGCCGGGCAGGCTGCGGTTGTCTTCGATATCGCGGAAACCGCCCAGGTCGTTCATGGCGGCGCGCAGTTGATCAACCGCCTGGTCGGTCAGGGCCGGCTCCTGGGCGCTGATCTCGAGCACGATCGGCTTGCCACCGGCGGGCCCCTGCTCCTGCTCGCGGAACTCGAAAATTACCCCGGGGAGATCCGCGGTGCGCTCGCGCATCTCGGCGAGTATCTGGCTGGCCGGACGTCGCTGCTGCCAGTCGATAAACTGAAAGCTGAGCTGGCCGATCACGTCGGGCCCCATCTGCTCGTTGGGTACCGCGAAGGAGCGCGCGTAGAGCGCCTGGACTTCGCTCATGCCATCCAGGCGACGCTCCACGCGGCGCACCACGGCGTCCCTTTCCAGCGCCGAGAGGTCGCCGCGGGCGCGTACCAGCACCTGGGCGCTGTCGGGCTCGACGCTGGGGAAGAACTCGACGCCGTGGTTGAAGCGCGCATAGCCGGTATACACCAGCGCCATGATGCCCAGGGCGGCAAGCAGGGTCATGCCGGGGCGTGCCAGCAGCCAGCCCAGCGTGCGCCGATAGGCACGCCCGCCGCGGCTGATGCGCGGCTCGCTGCTGTCGGCGGGGCGGGCCTGGCCGCGACTGACCACGCTGCCCAGCGTCGGCAGGAAGATCAGCGCCATGGCCAGCGACGCCAGCAGGCAAAGGATTACCGTGGCCGGCAGGTATTTCATGAATTCGCCGACTACCCCGGGCCAGAACAGCAGCGGCAGGAACACCGCCAGGGTGGTGGCAGTGGAGGCGATCACCGGCCAGGCCATGCGCGAGGCCGCCCCGGCCCAGGCTTGCGAGGGCGACTGGCCGGCGCTGAGGTTGCGGTCGGCAAGCTCACTGACCACGATGGCGCCGTCGACCAGCATGCCGGCGACCAGAATCAGTGCGAACAGCACCACGATATTGAGGGTGTAGCCCACCGCCCAGATCAGCAGGATGCCGGTGAGGAAGGCGCCGGGGATGGTCAGCCCCACCATCAACGCGGCGCGCAGTCCCATCACCGCGAGGATCACGATCAGTACCAGTACCACCGCGGTGAGCACGTTGTTGAGCAGTTCCGAGAGCATGTCGCCGACGGTCTCTGACTCATCCATGATGGTGGTGATCTCGAGACCATCGGGCAGCAGCGGCCCGGCCTCCTCGAACAGCTGGCGCACCGAGCCCACGGTGGCCATGATGTTGGCTCCGGCGCGCTTGGATATCTCCAGCACCAGCGCCGGCTGGTCGTTGATGCGCGCGAAGCCCTCCGGGTCCTTGAAGGTGGGGCGGATGTGCGCCACGTCGCCGAAGGTGACCACCTGATCCTGCTCGACCTTGACCGGCATGCCCATCACGTCCTCGAGGCTCTCGATCACCCCGGGTACCTTTAGTGCCATGCGCCCGGCGCCGGTATCCAGGCTGCCGGCGGCCACCAGGCGGTTGTTGCGCGAGACCATGTTGAACAGGCTGTCGAAGTCGACGCCGTAGCTGTCGAGCACCAGGGGGTCGACGACGATCTCCAGCAGGTCCTCGCGCTCGCCGCCGATTTCCACTTCGAGGACCTCGGGAATGCCCTCGATCTCCTGCTTGAGCTGACGCGCCACCGCCAGCCGCCGGGGCTCTTCCAGCGCGCCGGAGAGGCCGATCGAAAGCACCGGGAACAGCGCCACGTTGACTTCCATCACCCGCGGCTCGTCGGCTTCGTCGGGCAGCGAGCTGCGCGCGATATCGACCCGTTCACGGACGTCGGCCAGGGCCTGGTTGGCATCGAAGCCGGCGTCGAACTCAAGCGTCACCGAAGCGTGGCCCTCGCTGGACTGCGAGGTCATCTTGCGTACCCCGACGATCGAGCGCAGCTCCTGCTCCATGGGCCGCACCAGCAGCCGCTCGCCGTCCTCGGGGCTGACACCCTCGAGGCTCAGCGAGACGTAGATTATCGGTATCGCGACGTCGGGGTTGGCTTCCTTGGGAATCACCTGGTAGGCCGCACTGCCGGCCAGCAGTAGAAACGCCAGCAACAACAGGGTGGTGCGCGACCGCTGCAGGGCCGCCTCGATCAGAGTTCGCATATCAGAGCACCGCGCCGCCGCTGCCGGGCGCCTCCGGCAGATCGTCGCCGCTGAGCAGGGCGTCGTCCTCGGCGGGTACCGGCTCGACCCGCTCGCCGGCACTGACGAAGCCGCCACCCAGGGTGATCAGGGTGACGCTGTCGGGAAGGCCGGTGACCCAGGCCTGGCGGCTGTCCGCGGACAGCAGCTGCACCGGGTGGATCACCACGCGGTCGTCGTCGTCCACCGCGTAGACGCCCAGCTGGCCATCGGCGTCGAGCACCAGCAGCGCCGGGGACAGGCGGTGGGCGGGGCGCTCGGCGCGGGTGATGCTCAGGCTGGCGCTGGCCCCAGCCAGGCGGCGGCGCTGCGGATTGTCGAGGCGCGCTTCCACGGCAAAGCTGCGGGTGCCTTGGTCGGCGCGGCTGGCCACATGGCTGAGTTCGCCATCGAGGCTGCTGCCGTCGAGCAGGCGCACGCTGACCGGCAGGCCCGGCGCGAGGTCGAGGGCGTCGCGCTGGGCGATATGGGCGGTGGCGCGGAGTCGGCTATCGTCGACCAGGCGGGCGTAGACCTCACCCACCTGCAGCATCGCACCGGGGTCGATATCGAGCTGGTCGAGGGTGCCGGCGAAGGGCGCGGTGGGGCGGGTATGCTCGAGCATCTGGCGCAGCTGCTCGACCTCGGCCACGGCGCCGGCCACGGCGCCGGCCAGGCGCAGCTGCTCGGTGCGCGACACCAGGTCGCGCTGGCGCAGCCGGTCGGCGCCGTCGAGCTCGGCGCGGGCCAGTTCCAGGTCGGCCTCGGCGCGGGCCAACTGGGCGGGCAGGTCCTCCGGGTCGAGCTCGAGCAGCGTCTGGCCGGCCTCGACCCGTTCGCCCTGAGCCACCGGCAGCGCCTCGACCTGGCCCTCGCGGCGTGCTCGCAGCTCTATGTCGCGCCAGGCGCCGAGCTGGCCCTGGGTGGTCAGCTGTGGGGCAAAGGGTTGCGCCTCACTGCGTTGCACCTCGACGCGGTACGGCGCTGCATCGCGGGTCGGTTCGGCATCCGGCGCCTCGGCGCTGAAGCGCTGCAGGTCACCAAACAGCATCCATGCCAGCAGCGCCAGGCCGCAGGCCAGAGCCAGCAGGAACGAGTTAGAGGGGCGGCGCACGACCATGGGCCTTCCTTGGTGAGTCGGGGAAAAGAGGCAGCGCTAATCAAGCGCAGCCTAGCATAGCGCAAATTGGCCGTAACAAACGACGTGCCCCGACCGAAGGCCGGGGCACGCATTACGGGACGCAGGGCGGGGCAGGCTTACATCAGCGAGCTGGCTGCCGGGCGTTCGAGGTCGGTGAGCGGGATCTCGCCGCTCAGCAGGTCGCGCTCGAAGGCTTCCTTGTCGACGTTGAAGCCGAGGAATTCCTGGGCCAGATACATGTCCTTCTCGGCGTTGCCCAGGCAGCTGGTGCCGCCCGGCGACGGGGTCATGTTGAACACGATGCCGGTGCCCGGGTTGATCTTGGCCTCGCCCATCACCAGCTTCTTCTGCTCCTTGTCGATCAGCTGCGGGCGCACCCCGCCGAAGCCCTTGGCAAAGCTGACCTCCTTGACGGTGAGGCTGGGCACGATCTTCTGCACGTCCTTGAGGAACAGCCGCTCGCGCAGCACCGGCACCTCGAACAGGAAGTTCTTGAAGATGTAGCGGCGGATGTCGCGCACCTTCATCAGGTCCCACAGCGCCTTGATCACGTTGCGGTCGAGGCGCAGCACCTTGACGAACTCGAAGAAGGTCTTGCCGTTATAGCGCTCCAGCAGCGGCAGCATCAGCGCAGTGGGGCCGAAGCGGGTCTTGTCCTCGACCAGCACGTCCGGGTCGCCGTGCACCGCGGCGAACGGCAGGTTCTCGTTCTGCACGGTGTAGACCTTGCCGTTGAGCACCTTGGGCGTGAAGTAGAAGGAGCCGGCCATGGGCAGGCACGACTTATCCAGGCCGTAGCCCATCTTGTGGGCGAACAGCAGCGAGTGGCCGCCGGCGCTGACCACCACGTAGCGCGCCTTGAGGGTGCCCTTGTTGGGTGTCTTGACCTTGAACAGCTCGCCGTCCTGCTGGATGTCCTCGACTGCGGTGGAGAGGTGGACGTCGTAGGCCATGCCCTTGGCATCGGCGTTCTTGCGGCCTTCCTCGACGAACGCCTCGGAGAGGGTGGTGTAGTTCACCGCGGTGTACTCGTCGGTGGAACCCATGGCCACGATCGGCTGTTCGGAGGGGCGCCCCTCGACCAGCTTGGGCTCCAGCTCGGCGATATCGTCACGCTCCAGCAGGCGCATCTGCGGGAACAGCTCCTTGAACTTGGTGAAGCGGTTGCGCAGGAAGTCGCACTCGTGCTCGCCGACGCCGAGCACCATCTTGGGATACTTGTAGACGATCTTGTCGCGTACCTCAGGCGCCAGCTTGGTCGCGAAGTTGACCACCATGCCCGCGGTGCGCTTGGTCACCTTGGCCTTGTCGAGGGTGTAGTTGGTCTCGATGTCGCCACAGTGGATCGTCTGGCTGTTGTTGCGGCCGTGTGAATTGACGATCGCCACGTGATCGTACTTCTCGACCAGGCCGATGGCCTTGAGGTCGGTGTAGCGAGCCAGTTCATACAGAAGGGCGGTGCCGGATACGCCGCCTCCCACGATCAGGACATCATAGGTCGGTGTGGACATGGGGGCTCTCGCTTGCCTGGTGCGGAACGAATCCCTCGGCGGTGGTGACCGAAGGCCCTGGCCGGCGGCGATGATCGATCACCGCTGGCTCGACGTCATTCAGATGGCTGCATTATAGACGCTTTGTCGACAAATTAAATCCATGCCAAAGCTCGACTTTATGCTCAGTCGATTGGCCATAAGGTATCTCTTTGGTCAGGGCTGGGTCGAAATGGGCCGATAAATCATTGGCTTACAACGAAATGCGCCGCACCAAGCAAATGGTGCGGCGCAATATCATACGTTAGTCGTAGTCTCGGCGGTGGCGTACGGCTCTATTCAGCGCAGGCTCATGATCCGCCAGTTTCGTGCCTGGGCAACCTCGCGCAGGATATCATCGGGGTCCACTGCCACCGGGTGGTCGACCTGCTCCAGCAGCGCCAGGTCATTGTGCGAATCGCTGTAGAACCAGGCACCGTCCAGCGTCAGGTCGGTGTGGGCGAGCCATGCCTCGAGGCGCTCGACCTTGCCCTCGCGGTAGCTGGGGGTGCCCGAGACACGTCCGGTGTAGCGGCCGTCGACGATTTCCGGCTCCACGGCGATCAGGTGGTCGACGCCGAGGCGTTCGGCGATCGGCCCGGTAATGAAGCGGTTGGTGGCGGTAATGATCAGCAAGGTGTCGCCGCGAGTGCGGTGACGCGCCAGCAGTTCCTCGCCCTTGCTCAGAATGTTCGGCTCTATCTTGCTGGCCATGAACTGCTGATGCCAGGCGGCGAGCTGCTCCGGGGTGTTGTCGGCCAGCGGTTTCAGGGCGACCTCGAGAAAGGCATGGATATCCAGGGTGCCGGCATCATAGTCGCGCATGAAGCGCTCGTTGGCCTCGCGGTAGCTCACCGGATCCACGGCGCCCTGCTCGAGCAGGAATTCGCCCCAGGCGTGATCGCTGTCGATGCCAAGCAAGGTATTGTCGAGATCGAAGATGGCCAGACTCAAGGCGCGCTCCTAGGGTGAGGGACAAAACAGCCGCCGATTATTGCAGAGTTGGCGGCCCGGCAACAACGCCGAGCGCGGCAAGCGTATTGATGGGGTTTCCGGCTTTGTGGAAGAATGGCGTCAATAGTGGATTCATAAGGTGACGTCCGTGATCGACGCTGACGGCTTCCGCCCCAACGTTGGCATCATCATTGCCAACCGCGAGGGCCAGCTGCTTTGGGCGCGTCGGGTTGGACAGAATGCGTGGCAGTTTCCCCAGGGAGGCATCAAGGCTGAAGAGACACCGCAGCAGGCGCTGTATCGCGAGCTGGAAGAAGAGATCGGCTTGACCGCTGCCGATGTCGACGTGCTGGCCTGCACCCGGGGGTGGCTGCGCTATCGTCTGCCACGACGCATGATAAGAACGCATTCGCGGCCGGTATGCATCGGCCAGAAACAGAAGTGGTTTCTATTGCAGATTCGCTGTCAGGATAGTCAGATCTGCGTGGATACTACCGCCAAACCGGAATTCGACGGCTGGCGCTGGGTCAGCTACTGGTATCCACTGGGCCAGGTGGTGCCCTTCAAGCGGGAGGTCTATCGCCGCGCGCTGCGCGAGCTGGCTCCTCGCGCGCAGCGGTTGGCGCTGGGTGAAGACTGACCCCGCCAGCGGCACGACATTCAGGCCCCGCGGGGCCCCATAAGAAGAACGCTTATGCTCGATGTCCTTCGCCGCATTGTCCAGGAGGTCAACAGCGCCCGCACGCTGGAAGCTGCGCTGTCGACCATGGTGCGCCGCATTCGCAAGGCGATGCGCACCGATGTCTGCTCCTTCTACCTGTTCGACACCGACCAGCAGCGGCTGGTGCTCAACGATACCATCGGCCTGCACAGCCGCGCCGTGGGCCAGGTGTCGCTGCGCCTCGGCGAGGGCCTGGTGGGCCTGGTCGGCCAGCGCGAAGAGCCGCTCAACCTAGAGGATGCGCCCAGCCACCCGCTGTTCCGCTATTTCGAAGAGACCGGCGAGGAGCGCTACTCGAGCTTCCTCGGCGTGCCGATCATCCACCAGCGGCGCATGCTCGGCGTGCTGGTGGTGCAGCAGCAGGACAAGCGGCGCTTCGACGAGGGTGATGAAGCCTTCCTGGTGACCATGGCCGCGCAGCTGGCCGGCGTGCTGGCCCATGCGTTGGCTACCGGCGGGCTGACGCGTGCCAGCCGTGGCGACGGCCAGGCGATGTTTACCGGGGTTGCGGCCTCGCCGGGCATGGTCATCGGCGAGGCGCTGGTGATCTCGCCGCCGGCTGATCTCGACAACGTGCCCGACCTGATTCCCACCGACGTCGACTACGAGATCAAGCGCCTCAAGGACGCCATATACCGGGTGCGGGACGAGATCCGTGCGGCCGGCGAGCGCCTGGCCAGCCGCATCAGCGCCCAGGAGCTGGCGCTGTTCGAGGTCTACCAGGAGATGCTCAGCGAGGCGGCGCTGGGCCAGGAGGTCGTGAAACGCATCCGCGAGGGCCAGTGGGCCCCCGGCGCCCTGGCCGATGTGGTGCGCCGTCATGTGCAGTATCTCGAGCGGGTCGACGACAACTACCTGCGCGAACGCGCGGCGGATATCCGCGACCTGGGGCGGCGGGTGCTGGCGCATCTGCAGGAGGAGTCGCCGCAGACGCCTGATACATTCGCCGAGCGCACCGTGCTGGTCGGCGACGAGATCAGCGTGGCAACGCTTGGCGAAGTGCCCCGCGACAAGCTCGCCGGGCTGGTCTCGGTGCGCGGCTCGAGCACCTCCCACGTGGCGATCCTGGCCCGGGCCATGGGCATTCCCACGGTGCTGGGCATGGTCGATCTGCCGCTGCCGCGCCTCAATGGCGCCAAGGTGGTGCTCGATGGCCACCGCGGCCGCCTGTTCGTGCGCCCCGGCGCCGAGCTGGAGAGCCACTACCGCGCGCTGATCGCCGAGGAAGACGCACTGACGGCGGTGCTCGAGCACGAGCAGGACCTGCCCAGTGAGACCCCCGACGGCTACAGCATGCCGCTGATGGTCAATACCGGCCTGGCGGTGGACGCGGTGGCGTCACTCAAGCCGCGTATCAGCGGGGTGGGGCTGTACCGCACCGAAGTGCCGTTCATGATCACCGAGCGTTTCCCCGGCGAACAGGAGCAGATTCGCCTCTACCGCGACCAGCTCGAGAGCTTCGCGCCGCTGCCGGTGGTAATGCGCACCCTGGATATCGGCGGCGACAAGGACCTGCCGTACTTTCCCATCGACGAAGCCAACCCCTTCCTCGGCTGGCGCGGCATCCGCGTGACTCTCGACCATCCCGAGGTGCTGATGGTGCAGCTGCGCGCCATGCTCAAGGCGTCCGAGGGGCTCGACAATCTGCAGGTGCTGCTGCCGATGGTCACCAACGTCGACGAGGTCGACGATGCGTTGCGTCTGCTAGACCGCGCCCTGCAGGAGATCGCCGAGGAGGGCGTCAGCGTGCCGCGGCCCAAGGTTGGGGTGATGCTTGAAGTACCAGCCACGCTTTATCAGCTCGCAGCGCTGGCAGGGCGGGTCGATTTCTTCTCGGTGGGTAGCAACGACCTGACCCAGTACCTGCTGGCCGTGGATCGCAACAATCCACGTGTCGCCGAGCTGTACGACGCCTGTCACCCGGCGGTGCTTGCGGCGCTGGATCGCCTCGCCAAGGAGTCGGCCGCGCTGCGGGTGCCGGTGTCGCTGTGCGGTGAGCTGGCCGGCGATCCGGCCGGCGCGCTGTTGCTGATGGGCATGGGCTTCGATGCGCTGTCGATGAACGCCCCGAGCCTACCACGAGTGCGGGCGGCGATCCGTCGCGTGCCGCTGGCTGCAGCACAGTCGCTGGTCAGCGAAACGCTGGCTCTTGAGTCGCCGGCCAAGGTGCGTGCGCACCTCGCCATGCGGCTTGGCGAGTGGCAGTTGGCGCATCTGCTACCGCCACGCGATTAGGCTGAGCGCCTAGCGTCAGATGTCGAGGAGCAGACATTCGCTGGTTTCGCCGGCGGGCGTGCCGCCGGGACCGAAGCGCCGCTCGGTGATGTCGATATGCCCGTCGGCGTGCCAGCTCAACCAGCTGGTAGCTCGGGTGCCATACGCCTCGCCGATGATGAAGGGCGGCGACAGGAATCGCTCCAGCGCCTCTCCGACGCCAGTGTCCGGCAAGCGTGCCGGGTCACTGATGGGGTGGTGCTCGGCCATGGCGGCGAGGGCGTCTGCGGGCCAGCGGCCGCCGTTGAGGCTGGCGGTAAGCCCCGCCTTGGCCAACTGCAGCTTGGGCCAGGGCGTCTCGAGATCGGCATTGGAGAGCCCGTAATGCCCTGGCGAGAGCGACTGCAGCATCAACCGACCATAGCCGCGATGCAGATGCCACAGCTGTTGCGCATCGCCGGCCAGCAGATTGAACCCTCCATACTGCCAGGCGTCGCCTTCGGCGAGCCGTGCGAGCCAGCCCGACAAGTCATCGCTGAGTAGTGCCTGGCGCACCAGCTCGCCACGACTGGGGGTGTTGTCGGCAACACTAATACGCGGGTCGCGAACATTGGTGACCGCAGCCATGCGGCCACCCTGGTGCAGGGCCAGCCAGCTGCCGCCGGCCACCAGGTCGCGCCCGCCGAGAATTGCGGGGGTGTCGCCCCAGCGAGCCAGCGGCGCGGTAGGCCGGGCGTAACGTTCATCACGATTGGCAATGAGTCGCAACGGCACTGGGTCGTCGGGGCAAAAGGCGAAAGCGATCAGGCACATTGCATCACCATACCGCGCCGACAAGGTGTTACAAAGCGCGAAGTAGCACATCATGACAGGCGCTGCGCATTTTCGTAAACTCAACTTCCTTCGACGATTCACAGGGATGAGAATGCGAGTCGATAAAGTCACCGATAGCCTCTGGCAGCGGGTCATTTGGCCGCTGTTGTGGCCGCTGCTGGCGGCGCAGTTCGGCGTGATGCTGCTGTGTTTGCTGGCCTGGTTATTGATCTGGCAAATGGACGCCCAGAGCAGTGCTGGTTGGCACAACCTGAGCTGGCTGCTGCTGGCACTGGCGGTAGGCACCAGCCTCAGCGTGGCGACGTTTCTGCTGATGCTGCGCCAGCGCCTACAGCAGTGGGAGAGTGCTCTGGGCGTGCCCTACGAGCGTCTCGAGCGGCTACTAGGCATCATTCACGGCGACTTACCCTCTTGGCTCAAGTCCGAGCGGGTGTTGCCCCTCGCGGATGCGGCTGATGGACCGGTGCATCGCCTGGAGCGACTCCTCGATGCCCTCGAAACCCTGATGGAGCGTGTCGCTGAGCGGCCGCGTTTTGCCACCATGCTGAATCGCCTGCCGGTGCCGACCTTCATTGCCCGGGATGGCCAACTGGTCGAAGCCAACGGTAGTTTCGAACAATTGGTAGGGCGTAGCCTTACCGAGCTGCGCGGTCTCGAGCTTGGCTATCTGATTCGTGCCGACAACAGTGCCGAACTCGGTAGCCAGATTGCCGAAGTAGTCCGCATCAACGACAGCCAGGGCGGGTATCGTACCTTTCGCCTGATGTCGCTGGATGATGGGCATGGCCACCGCATGGGGCTGCTCGAG
This sequence comes from Franzmannia qiaohouensis, assembly GCF_031451695.1. NCBI lineage: Bacteria > Pseudomonadati > Pseudomonadota > Gammaproteobacteria > Oceanospirillales > Halomonadaceae > Franzmannia > Franzmannia qiaohouensis. The sequence goes on along the minus strand of NZ_JARWAM010000002.1, from coordinate 253,301 downwards.
GACATTGTCGACCAGCAACAGCAGCTCGCGCAGCTGACGCTGTCGCGGGATCGCGCACGCGAGGAGTCGCGCCTCAAGAGCCGCTACCTGCAAGTGCTGCAGAAGGAGCTGGGCGAGCTGATGCATACGCTGCAAGCGCCCGGGCAGCCGACGCCGCGGTTGCTGGAGCAGCTCGCCGATCTGGAAACCCTGGTCACCAACCTGGTGGAGGAGCCGCAAGCCCTGGGCGCAGCGGGGGCGATGCGCACCGCGGTTCCGCGCGAGACGCCGACCGCCCGCCGCGACGAGGCGCTCTCATCTCAGGCGCCGCGGGTGCTGATCGTCGACGACGGCCCGGTCAATACCATGCTGGCCCGGCAGGTGCTGGAGGCCGAGGGCATGTGTGTGGACAGTGCCCGTGACGGCGAAGAGGCACTGCGCCTGCGCGAGCAGTCTCGCTATGATCTGGTGTTCATGGATATCTACATGCACGGCCTGGACGGGGTCGAGACAAGTCGTCGCTGGCGCGAGGCAGAGCGCCAGCATCGCAGCGTCCTGGTGGCGCTGACCGCCAATGCCAGCGACAGCGACCGCCAGCGCTTCTTCGCCGCCGGCATGGACGATTATCTCGCCAAGCCGTATCGTCCCCAAGCCTTGGTCGACATGGCGCGTCGCTGGTTGGCGAAACATGCTTGACCGCCCAGGCTATGTACGCAAAGTCGGCGAGCGATAGCGATTTTCGTATACAGCCCAACTTATCGAGCAGGAATTAGATGAATTATCCCGATATCGATCCAGTCGCCATCTCGCTGGGACCGCTGAGCATTCACTGGTATGGCCTGATGTATGTGATCGGCTTCGTTGCCGCCTGGTGGCTGGGGTGTCGACGCGCTGCGCGACTCGGGCTGACCCGCGATGACATCGGCGACCTGCTGTTCTACTGTGCCATCGGCGTAGTGGCAGGTGGCCGCCTGGGCTATGCGCTGTTCTACGGCATGGGCCGGCTGATCGACAACCCGCTATGGCTGTTCCAGGTATGGGACGGCGGCATGAGCTTCCACGGTGGCTTGATCGGCGTGCTGCTGGCGGCACTCTATTTCGCCCGCAAGAAGCAGCTGGCGTTCTTCACCCTGACTGATTTCATCGCACCGCTGGTGCCGATCGGTCTTGGGGCAGGGCGGCTTGGCAACTTCATCAACCGCGAACTGCCGGGGCGTGTCACCGAGCTACCCTGGGGCATGCCGTTTCCCGGCCTCGGGCCTGAGTCGCGCCATCCGTCGGCCCTTTATGAGGCGATTCTCGAGGGCCTGGTGCTGTTCGTGGTGCTGTGGATCGTATCGGCCCGCCCGCGCCAGCGTGGCTTGATCTCCGGGCTGTTCCTGTTGTTGTATGGCGTGTTCCGTTTCGCGGTGGAGTTCGTGCGCCTGCCGGATGCGCATATCGGCTTTATCGCCTTCGGCTGGGTGACCATGGGCATGCTGTTGACCCTGCCGATGATACTGGCCGGCGCGGCGCTGATCGCCTGGTCGCGGCGCCAGCCGGTCGACCAGCGGCTGCCGGGCTGAGCCGAGCGGTCAGCACTTTCAACGCCGGGTGCCCTGACGATGAGGGTGGCCCGGCCCACTTTCCAAGATGGCAAGCGCGTGACACAAGCTCCTCAACACCCAGTTTCCGAGCGGCCGGCGCCAACTGCCCCTGCCCTCGAACAACCCTATCTCGACCTGATGCGCCAGGTGCTGGCCCAGGGTGTGACCAAGCACGATCGCACCGGGGTCGGCACACGCAGCGTGTTCGGCCACCAGATGCGCTTCGACCTGGCGCGCGGCTTTCCGCTGGTCACCACCAAGAAGCTGCACCTGCGCTCGATCATCCACGAGCTGCTGTGGTTCCTGTCCGGCGACACCAACATCCGCTATCTCAAGGAGAACGGTGTCCGCATCTGGGACGAGTGGGCCGATGCCAACGGCGACCTGGGGCCTGTCTACGGCTACCAGTGGCGTAGCTGGCCGCGGCCGGATGGCGGCCACGTCGATCAGATCCGCCAGGTGGTCGAGCAGATCCAGCGTAATCCGGACTCGCGGCGGCTGATCGTCTCGGCCTGGAACCCGGCGCTGGTCGATGAGATGGCGCTGCCGCCGTGCCACGCGCTGTTCCAGTTCTACGTCGCCGGAGGCCGGCTCTCCTGCCAGCTCTACCAGCGCAGCGCCGATATTTTCCTCGGCGTGCCGTTCAATATCGCCAGCTACGCGCTATTGACCTGCATGGTGGCGCAGGTCTGCGGCCTCGAGCCGGGGGAGTTCGTGCATACCCTGGGCGATGCCCACCTCTATTCGAATCACCTCGAGCAGGCCGAGCTGCAGCTCACTCGTACCCCGCGTTCGGCGCCGCGGCTGGTGCTCAATCCTGAAGTGCGGGATCTGTTCACCTTTCGCTTCGAGGACATTGCCATCGAGGGCTACGACCCGCATCCGCATATCAAGGCCGAGGTGGCGGTATGAGCGAGGTGGCATTATGAAAGAGCAGCGTTTCGAGACCATGGTGCCGGTGGCGATGATTGCCGCCATGTCACGCAACCGTGTGATCGGCGTCGACAACCGGCTGCCCTGGTACCTGCCGGAGGACCTCAAGTTCTTCAAGGCCATGACCCAGGGCAAGCCGCTGGTAATGGGGCGCAAGACCTTCGCCTCCATCGGCAAGCCGCTGCCGGGGCGGCTCAATATCGTGGTAACCCGTGACGGCGACTTTGAGCATCCGGGGGTGCGGGTTTGCCACGACCTGGAGAGCGCCCTGGACCTCGCCGACCAGCAGGCGATCATCGACGGCGTGGAGGAGATCATGGTGATGGGCGGCGGGCAGATCTACGCCCAGGCCATGCCCTACGCCGCGCGCCTCTATCTCACCGAGGTCGACCTCGAGGTGGAGGGCGATGCGCGCTTCCCCGAGTTCGACCCGGGCGAGTGGCAGGAGTGCCAGCGTGTGCCCGGCACGCCGCGCGAAGGCCAGCCGGCCTATGCCTTCGTCGAGTATCGGCGTCGGGATGCCAGCCCCGTCCAGGACTGATCCGTCGGCGGCGTGTGCCTTCGGCTTTAGCGAGGGGCGCCGGGGACAGGGCGAAGAGGAGGTTTGCGCCATGGATGGCGCAAGATAGCGCCCAGGGATGGGTTTACAGCGCCTCCTCGTAGTCCTGTCGACGGATCAGCCCCGAGCGGGTATAGGCCTCGGCGTATCAGGCAAAAGCGGTATCAAGGCATTGGCTTGGCCGGTGTAATGCCATCCTGGCTCGCCGCATTGTCAGAATGCCAAAGCTGGCACACACTTGAGGCTATGATCACGTGAGATGCGCATGGAGGGCGACGCCTTGAACGACGATCACACCACGGCACTGCTCAGCGCCCTGGAGCAGCGCGCCGAGTATGGCCTGGCTGCACTGCGCGAGGCACACACCACCATTGCCGAGCTCGAGCGGCGGCTGGCCGAACTCGAGGCCGACAATCAGCGCCTGCAGCAGGAAGTCGCGGCTCGCGAGCCCGCTGCCAGCCCGCGCAGCCAGGGCCTGGCCGCGCTGATGTCGCGGCGCCCACGGTTTGCTGCCAGGCATCACGATCCCGCCACGCCGGCCCCGGCGCAACAGTCGCAGCCGCAGGCCACCCCCCGCTCGCCGCAGCCGAAGGCCGCGACGGCGCCTGAGCCCGTCGCCCCTGTCACCGAGACCACGCCAGTGGCAGAGCGCCAGGACGAGCCCCAGAGCCGCCTGCCTATCGGCGAGGCGCCGTCCCCTCAGGCATTGCTCGATGAGTGGTACCAGCGCTACCCGCAGACCTTCTTCAAGGGCCACACCCGGCCGCTCAAGGTCGGTATTCACGAAGACCTGGTAGCCCGCGAACCCTGGCCCGACAAGCTGGTACGCCGGGCGCTGGCCTGCTATGTGCATTTGCCGCGCTACTTAAAGGCGGTGCGCACCGGCGCCGAGCGGGTCGACCTCGACGGCGCCAATGCTGGCGATGTGAGCGACGGCGAAGCGCGTTACGCCCGCCGCCAGCTCGACGAGCTGCGCGCCCAGAACCGTACCCGCAAGGCGCAGAAGGCCGAGCGCCAGGCCCAGCGCGAGAAGGAAACCCGCCTCGAGCAGAAACTCGGCCAGCTGCTGGCCAAGCACGAGCAGCGCTGAATCTGCAGCGCCTACCAGCTTGACCCATGACAAGGCGTTGATGCCTCGCCGCAGGCGGGGCTTGCATGTCGCCCGCGACCCGGCGAAGATAGCCAGCGCTGGTTGCCGCAGGCGCTGTAAAGCACTTTGTAGGCGTGTCTGGATTCTCCATCAGCAAGCGCCGTCGGTATGGCGATGAGCTCGACGGAAAGGCCAGGATTCGCTGGGCAGCCCGGCGTCATGGGCTTCAAGGTGGTGGCGTGACGCTGACGCAGGGTAAAAGTTCCATGGATTCCGTGCATCGAGATTGGAAACAGTGTTTTTTCTTGTTGCGTTCCCGGAAATCCCGGTATAAGGTTTGACCTGCGAGCATTGGAATATAACAAGGCTTCGCTCAGGTGGCGGTCTCGGCCATTATGCCTCGGCAGATTGGCCAGGCGCACCGGGAAAGCCGACTGCATATGCAGAAACGATCGAAACAGTAAGCTAGTTAAGGACATATCGCGATGAAAAAGACACTGTTAGCGACTGCTATCGCCGGCGCCCTGGGCGTCTCCGCTGCTGCTCAGGCAGCTACCGTTTACAGCCAGGACGGCACTGAAGTTGACGTCTATGGTCGTATCGTTATCCAAGCTGTTACAGGCGGTGAAGAAGGTACTGAAGTTAAGGAATCAGGCTCTCGCATTGAGAACAATGGTTCTCGCCTGGGTTTCCGTGCCCGTAACGAAGTGAACTCCGACATGTCCGTGTTTGCCAACATGGAGTTCCGTTTCAACGGCGCAGCTCGTAGCGGCGGCCTGACTGATACTCGTCAGAGCTTTGTTGGCGTGCAGAGCCAGCAGTTCGGTCGCGTCTGGGTCGGTAACTTCAACAGCATCTACTACAATGCCGTTGGCTCCGTGTTCGACGTGCCGGAAAATGATGGTTGGACCACTTTTGGCAGCGTAGATAACAGCTCCCACGGTAACTCCCTGGCCTACTCTACCCCGGTGCTGGAAGGCTTCCAGGCTCACCTGCAGGTCAAGCACTACTCTGGTAATGATCAGGAGCAGGGTGCTGGCGACAACAGCTCTACCACCAGCTCTCAGGCAGCGGTAAGCTATACTTGGCAGGACCTGTATATCGCTGCTGGTTACGACCAGAACCGTGATTACAACCGTGTCGATGGCCCGGGTCATGCAAGTGGCGATGGTGTGGGCGATGAGCTAGCCAATGCTGGTCGTCACTCCGACGAGGCCCTGTGGGGTGTTGTTGCCTCTTACCAGTTCACTCCGGCCTTTAGTGGTCGCCTGGGTTACGAGACCAGCAGCTCCAACGATTCGCGCCTGGAAGAAACCACTGGTGATGCTCAGTTCCAGTATCTGGGCCGTGACATCGTCAGCGTCGGTGCTACCTTCGACTACGGCATGGGCGAGATCTACGGCCAGTACGCCCGCGTTAGCTGGGACGACACCGAGGCGACCGGTAGCATCAGCTCTTCCAATCAGTGGATGCTGGGCGCCAACTATCGCTTCAGCCAGCCGATGTACGTCTTCGCCGAAGTCTTCGATGCCGATTTCGATCGTGACGATGCCATCAGCGATCTGAACGACGATCTGCAGTACACCGTGGGCGTTCGCTACGACTTCTAAGTCTAGCTTTCCCACTTGAGTCGCCTAGCGGCTCGCCAGAAGCCGGCCCCTTGTGGGCCGGCTTTTTAGTGCCTGGCGATTGCTCACTGCACTCGGCCCACCGCACTCCTTCTATCGCGCATATAGCGTTGAAACCTCACCCTCCGCGCTTCTCGCCTTTCTGCTTGCCGCTGCTATGCTGAACCCAGCTCGTTGAACCGTCATTCAATTGTCATCTCCCGGTCATCGAGTCGAGCAGACAATCACAACAAGCGCTGTGTGAAAAGGCGCCGAGAGTAGGCGGTCGTTGGACCACGCGTAATAACCACTGTGTTCAGGAGAATCTCCATGTCGATCTCGCGTCGTCGTTTTCTGCAGGGAACGGCTGCGGCCGGGGCGGTGGCCGCTGCGCCATCCTTCTATATCAACAAGGCGCTGGCTCAGGGTGAGCCGCTGCGCATCTATGCCTGGGCCGGCTACTTCAGCGACGAGATGCTCGCCGATTTCACCGACAAGACCGGCATCCGCGCCACCTTTACCCCCTACGGCACCAACGACGAGCTGATGAACTCGCTGCGTGCCACTGACGGCTCTGGCTTCGACGTGATCATGCCCACCGTGGATCGGGTGCCGGGCTACCTCGACTACGACCTGATCCAGCCGCTGGACGAGTCGCGCATCAACTGGGACGGCGCCCTGCAAAGCGCCATCGAGGGCTCCGAGGTGGGTGGCGTGGTCGATGGGCGTCGCTACTTCGCGCCCAGCGATTGGGGCACCGAGGCGATCGCCTATCACCGCCGCTTCGTCGATATCGACCGCGAGACCCTGAGCTATGCCGACCTGTGGAATCCGGACAACGGCCAGGGCGTGACGGTACGCGGCCACTCGGCGCTGGTGGGTATCGGCCTGTGGCTGGAGCGTGAGGGCCGGCTGCCGTTCCCGATGCTGGAGTCCTACCGCAGCGAGGAGGCGATGCGCGCCAACTTCGATGTGATTCTCGAGGAGGCGGTCAAGCACAAGAACCTGCTGGTGCAGTTCTGGGACACCGAGAACGAGGCCCAGGCGGCGTTTCGTACCAACGGTGCCATCATCGGCCAGACCTGGGACAGCACCGCCTTCCGCCTCAAGCAGGAGGGCGAGGACATCGCCTACGCCGCTCCTCGTGAAGGCGCGCTGGCGTGGATGGAGGGCTTCGTGATTCCCAAGAACGCCCAGAATCCAGACGCCGTCTACGAGCTGATCAACTGGTACTACACCCCGGAGGCCGGCGCCATGTTCGTCGAGGCCACCGGCTACAACTCCACCTCGGTGGGCGCTGCTGATCTGCTGCCGGAGGAGACCCGCCAGTTCTTCCGCGACTCCTATACTGACGCCGACCTCGAGAACCTGTGGTGGTGGCCGATCCAGGAGCCGTGGTACGTGACCCTGCGCAACGAGTACCAGGATCGTTATCTTTCTGCATGATTGGATATGGCGCTAAGGCAAGTGTGGGAGAGACTTCAGTCTCGATGGGGTAGGGGGGATCAGCCCGGCAGCGCTACGCGCTGCAATCGCGAATGAGTTCGCTCCCACACTGGGTATGGCGCCCCTGGCAAAAGTGGGAGCGGCTTTAGCCGCGATGGGGTTGGCCCGGCAGCGCTGCGCGCTGCAATCGAGAATGAATTCGCTCCTACACTGGGTATGGCGCCAAGGCAAATGTAGGAGCGACTTCAGTCGCGATGCTGTTGTTGGATGGGGCACCAGCATATGCTTTTACCTGTTTTGTTGAGGTCCCAATGGACGGTTCCGTTTCGCTCGACCAGGTAGTGATGCGCTTCGGCGACTTCACCGCCATCGAACGCTCTTCGCTGGAGATTCACTCCGGTGAGTTCTTCAGCTTTCTCGGCCCCTCGGGCTGCGGCAAGACCACGCTGCTTAACATGGTCAGCGGCTTTCTCACTCCCAGCGAAGGGCAGATCCTGATCGGCGGCGAGCCGATGGCGGGAGTTCCCGTCAACCGCCGGCCCACGGCGATGATCTTCCAGAACCTGGCACTGTTCCCACTGATGAGCGTGTACGAGAACATCGAGTTTGGTCTCGAGGTGCGTGGCGTCAACCGGCGTGCGAGACGCGAGGTGTCAGAACGTTTGCTTAGCCTGGTAGCCCTGGAAGGTAGTGGTGACAAGCAGGTCGCCGAGCTCTCCGGCGGCCAGAAGCAGCGTATCGCCATTGCCCGTGCCCTGGCGGTGGAACCGCGGGTATTGCTGCTCGACGAGCCGCTCTCGGCGTTGGACCTCAAGCTGCGCCAGCATATGCGCGCCGAGCTCAAGGCGATCCAGCGCAAGACCGGCATCACCTTTATCTATATTACCCACGACCAGGGCGAGGCGCTGACCATGTCCGATCGTGTGGCGGTGATGTCGGCGGGACGTATCCAACAGGTCGCCGATCCGATGACGCTCTACCGTGAACCCCAGACCGGTTTCGTGGCGGCCTTCGTCGGTGAGAACAATCGCTTCGAGGTCAGCGTGGCCGAGCGCGACGGTGAGCGCTTGACCCTGGATGGCGGCCTGCTAGGGCGCCTGCAGGGCAGGGCTGTACCGGGCGCCAGTGACGGCTTGAGGGTGGGTGATAGTGCGGCACTCTTCGTGCGGCCAGAGCAACTGCGGCTGCTGGGGGAGGGGAGCAGCGGCCCTGCACTGGAGGCCGAGGTCGAAGCGGTTCACTTCGAGGGCGCCTGGCTGATGCTCGAGACGCGGCTCGTAGCCAGCGCCGAGCGCTTGAGAGTCCAGCTCAGCGGCGAGCAGGCGCGCGGCGCGGCCAGTCGTCTCACCCGTGGCGAGCGCGTCAGGCTGGGTTTTGACCCGGCGGAAGCGGTGGTGCTGCCCAACGACGGCAGCCCGGTGGTCGACGAGGAGACCGGCGAGGTCAAGGAGGCGGCCAATGTTCCGGCAGCTTAGCGCGCGCTTCGGCTCGCCGGTGGCAATGGCCATCGTCACCCTGCTGGGAATGTGGCTGATCATCATGGTCACCCTGCCGCAGTTGCAGATGATTGAGTACTCGCTGCGGCCCAACCTGCTGCCGGCCCAGCTCGGCGGTCCGGACGACCGCCTGACCGTGGCCAACTACGTGACGCTGTTCAACAACGATATCCACCGCGCGATCTTCCTCAAGACGATCTGGTCGAGCGTGCTGGTCACGCTGTTGACTCTGGCGGTGAGCTATCCGCTGGCCTGGTATCTGGCCAAGGTGGCCACGCCGCGCCAGGCAGCGCTGTGCATCCTGCTGTTGATCGTGCCGTTCTGGATCAACGAGATCCTGCGCACCTATTCGTGGTTTATCCTGCTGGCGTTTCGCGGGCCGCTCAACGAGGTGCTGTTGGCACTGGGCCTGATCGATCGCCCGATCCGCTTTCTCAGCGGCGATGCCGGGGTCATGGTGGGCATGGTCTACGCCTATATCCTATTCATGGTATTCCCGCTCTACAACGCCATCGAGAGCCTCGACGGCAATCAGGTGCGGGCGGCTCGCGACCTCGGCGCCGGCACCCTGCGTACCCATCGGCGCATCGTGATCCCCCACGCCAAGCCGGGCATCGCTACCGGCTGCATCATGGTGTTCATGCTCGCCGCGGGCAGCTATGCGGTGCCGGCGCTGCTCGGCTCGCCGGGCAGCCGTTGGTTTACCCAGATCATCTACAACTGGTTCTTCGAGGGCGGCAACTGGAACCAGGGCGCGGCCTACGCCTTCCTGCTGCTGGTGCTGTGCATCGGCTTCATGTCGCTGGTCATGAAACTTTTCAAGGTAGGCCTGGGGGACATCGCCAAATGACCTCCCAGCGATTGCTGGCCTTTGGCCTCAAGTTCTATATCGTGGTGTTCTTCGCCTATCTGTTCCTGCCGCTGATCATCATGTCGCTGGCGACCTTCAACGACAGCCGCTTTCCCACCGTGACGCCCTGGGGCGGCACCACGCTGCGCTGGTTCGGCGAGCTGTGGCGCGATGGCGGCATGTGGCATGCACTCTCCAATAGCCTGATGGTGGCGGCGGGAGTGCTGGTGTTGGCAGTGCCGATCGGCATCTCCAGTGCGCTGTTCCTGAACACGGTGTCAAGTCGCGCCAAGCCGTTCATCTATGCGCTGATACTCTCGCCGCTGCTGACCCCGGGGGTGATCATCGGTATTTCGACGCTGATCTTCTGGCGTCAGTTCGGGGTCAGCGGCGGGATATTTCTCACTGTGCTGGGGCAGACTACCTTCATTGCCGCCTATGTGATGCTGATGGTGATGGCGCGGCTGCAGCGCTTCGACCGCACCATGGAGCGCGCCGCACTGGATCTGGGGGCCACCCAGTGGCAGATGTTTCGGCGCATCCTGCTGCCCTACCTCAAGCCGGCGATACTGTCCGCGGCGGTGATCGCCTTCCTGCAGTCGTTCGAGAACTACAACACCACGCTGTTCGTGGCCGGCTATGACACCACCCTGACGGTATATATCGCCTCTCAGGTGCGCACCGGGTTGACCCCGGCGGTCAATGCGCTGGGGCTCATCCTGATTCTGATCACGGTGGTGCTGGCGGTGGCCTATGAGCTCAAGCGGCGCCGTGAGCTGGCTAATGCCCAGAAGGCCGGTGCAATGTAAGTCATTCTACCGCCGGTCAGGCGTGGTAGCTGCGGTACCAGTCACAGAGGTGCTCGGCAAACATGGGCACGGCGAGATGATTGCCCTGGGCCAGGTAGGGTCCCTCCTGGCGCATGGCGTCCATGCTCTGCTGATTCTCGACGCCGACGGCGATGCACTGAATGTCGAGCGTCTCCAGCAGGCGATGAATGCCGCCCAGTAGCTTCTGGCTGCGCGGATCATTGGCGAGATTGTTGATCAGCACGCCGTTCACTTTGGCCTGTCGAATCGGCAGCCGCGACAGGTAAGCGAAATTGATATGGCCATCGCCCAGTTCGTCGAGGGCCAGGTTGACCCCAAGTCGCTGCAGGCGGCGAAAGAGATGCTGGGTACTTTCAGGCTGGCTGACCAGGCTGTCGCAGGCGATTTCCAGCGTCAGCCAGGAAGCGTCGTCGACGATCTGCCGCAGGTACTGGTCGAGGGGGAGCCTGTTGGACCTGCCGGGATGCAGGTGGTCGTCAACGATGTTCACCGAAATCGGCAGGTTGCCAAGCCCGCTTCCCGCGGTTTGCCAGGCTTGGCGCTGCTTGGCGACTTCGCCGATGACCCACCTGTCGAGGCGGATCGCCAGTCCCAGCTTGCGCGCCAGAGCGATGCACTCCCTGGGCTTGTGGTTGAAATAGCGACCGTCATTCCAGCGTAGCAGGGCTTCCAGGCCAACCACCTGGCCTGTGGCCAGGTTGCACTGCGGCTGGTAGACAATGCGGAACGCACTTTCGGGCTCCCTGACGGCCTCGCTGAGCGCCATCTCGATGGTCAGTTGCTCTTGCAGCAGGTAGCTGATGGCCGGGTCGACGAAGCTATGCGAGCTACCGCCAGCGTGTTTGGCGGCATACATGGCGCTATCGGCGCTGCTGAGCAGCTCTCTGGCGTTCTGGCCATCTTCCGGGTATAGCGCGATGCCGATACTGGCCGACATGGGGATGTACTTTCCCGAGACCTTCACTGGAGCCTCGAGGGCTTCCTGAATACGCAGTGCCACGGCCTGGGCGGTCTCACGGCTCGAGCCGTACTCGAGCAGGACGAGAAATTCGTCTCCACCAAAGCGAGCCAGGACATCTTCACTACGCAGCGCTTGGCTGAGGCGGATGGCAATCTTGTTGAGCATCTCATCGCCAGCGGCATGCCCGAGCGAATCGTTGACGGGCTTGAAGCGATCCAGGTCGATAAACAGTATGGCGAAAGAGGCGCCGGTGCGTTCGGCATGATTGAGGGCGCGCTGCAGGTGGTCATCGAACAGCGAGCGATTGGCGAGCCCGGTCAGGGGATCGTGGTGGGCCATTAGCTGCAGCTGGCTTTCATTGCTCTTGAGGTCTGAAATCTCGATGAAGCTGCGGACATAGCCCTTGATCTGCCCATCCGCGTCACGTATGGCGTTGACCGACAGCAACTCGGGATGAATCTCGCCATCCTGGCGTCGACAGTAGACCTCGCCATGCCAGTATCCGGTATGACCGAGTTGATCGAGTGCTCGAAAGTAATCGAGACTCTGGTCGGCCAGCAGAGTGTGAATGTCCGAGCCCAGCACCTGTTCGCAGCGGTAGCCAGTGATGGTCTCGAACGCCGGGTTGGTGAGCAGAACCCTGTGCTGGGCATCGGTGACCACCAGCCCGGCACGGCTATGCTTGAATCCCGCGCTTGCTAAACTAGCGGTGCCTGATGTATTGATGAAGGTTCTACCTTCACTGGCAAGCAGTTGCACACACTGGGTGGTGACGCCTTCCTGGCTGCCGCTGGTCATGTTGTCCCGCATGCGGAGATCCGCCCACTTTAGTAGTCAATGTTAACTATTGTAGCTAAGCCTTCCATCGTCAATATCCTGAGTTAGCGCATGATAAAAACTCCAGGGACGCACGGCCGCCGAGCAGGGAGGGGGAGCGGTTCTTTCGCCTTAAATTATTTTTTTCTATTAGAAGTCGATTTTTGATGTATTTTCTCTTATAGGCTAGGATAAGTGCACATATTCGGGGGTTAGCTGCTTAGGCTGGAGTGCCGAGATCGCCAGGCTGCGTGATAAAATAGTTCGATGTCACTAAACATTTCACGAGTGCTGCACGCCTTGGTGCCCCACTCACTGCATGCTCGCCTGGTCATTGGCATCAGCCTTGGCTGGCTGGTGCTGGTCGCAGCGATCATCCTGGTAGCGTCGCGCTCCGGCGATCAACTCGCCGGCCAGGCTAATCGTGCCCACCTGGAATACGAAGCCGAACTGATCGCCCGGCATATCGAGGAGGCGGTGGCGGTGCGCATCGACGCCCTGCAGCGCCTCGCCGGGCGAGTGCCGCAGGACCCCGTCCAATCACCAGGGCAGACCGCCGCGCTGCTCGACGAAAACGTCGGGCTGATGGCGCTGTTCGATGCGCTGGTGGTGATTTCCGCCGACGGCGAGGTGCTGGCCGATATCCCCGAACTGGTTGGTCGCCGCGGCCTGGACGTCAGCGATCGCGAGTACTTTCGCTATATGCGTCATGTACGACGACCCTACGTATCCGAACCCTTTACCGGTGCCGCCAGCGATGCGCCGCTGGTGATGGTCGCCGTGCCGATTCTCGCGGAGGGCGAGTTCAGGGGCATGCTCGGCGGTGTGGTCAGCGTCGAGGACGGCAGCTTTTTCGCCGGGCTGCGGCGGATCCGGATTGGCAATGCGGGCTTTGCGGGCCTGGCCACGGCGTCGGGGCTGGTGCTCTCTCACCCCAATCATGAGTTGGTCATGCGGCCGGTGCCGGGGGCCGAGACCCACCCCGAACTCGACCTGGCGCTGTCCGGCTGGGAGGGGGCGTCCGAGGGGAGGCTGGTCGACGGTACGCCGGCGCTGCAGGCCTATCGCCAGGTGTGGTCGGCCAACTGGGTGGTCGGGGTCTACCTGCCGCGAAATCAGATGATGGTGCCAGTGAAGGCGTTTCTGCGTCAGCAGCAGTGGGTGGGGTTGATCACCGTGCTGCTGATGCTGCCGCTGCTGTGGCTGGGCTTGAAGCTGCTGCTGCGCCCGCTGCACCGCCTCGAGCGCCATATCGCCAGGGTGGCGCGCGGCGCGGCCAAACGCGTCGATCCGCGTACCGGGATGCGCGAGCTGCAGCAGGTGGCCGATACGTTCAATAGTCTCGAGCAGCAGCGCGAACAGGCCAAGTCGCTGCTACAGGACCGCCAGGCGTTTCTCGACGCAGTGCTCGATTCGTCGCCCACCGGACTGTTCATCTGCAACCTGCGCGGTCAAATCGTTTACCTCAATCCAGCCCTGCACAACCTCACCGGCTACGATCTGGGGGACTACCGCGACTGGGAGATATTCGAGCATCTGCACGTCGACGAGATCAACGATGTGCGCGACCTGTGGCGGCATACCCTGGAGACCGGCCGGCCGTTTTCGCGCCAGATGCGCTACCACGCCGCCAATGGCCAGTTGCTATGGCTCGAGCTGAATGTCAGTCGGGTGACAGATGACGGCAGGCCGCTGGGCTATGTGGGTACCGTCAAGGACATTACCGACAGCCGCCAGCGTGAGGCGCTGCAGCGCTGGGAAGCCGAGCACGATCCGCTGACCGGGCTGCTCAACCGGCGCGGCTTCGAGCGCCGGCTCGAGGAGGCGCTGGTCGAATGGAAGAAGGCCGGCACGCCCTCGGCGCTGCTGATGTTCGATCTCGACCATTTCAAGCCGATCAACGACCGCGGTGGCCACGCCCTGGGTGACGAGATGCTGCGGCGCATCGCCCAGGTACTGGCCTGGGAAGTGCGTAACAGCGATCACGTGGCGCGCCAGGGGGGCGACGAGTTCGCCGTGCTGCTGCCCAGCTGTAGCCTCAACCAGGCGCAGCGGCTGGCCGAGAAGCTGCGCCAGGCGATCAGCGAGATCTACGTCGAGCACGAAGACAGCACCTACCACGTGACGATGAGCATGGGCCTGACGGGGCTGCTCGAGAGTGACGAGGACATCGAGACAGTGCTGGCGCGAGCCGATGCGGCAAGCTACCGCGCCAAGGCCGCTGGTCGAAATCGAATCGTCGACGCTGTCGAGCGATCAGACTGACCATTAACGTATCCTTATATTTCATACTGATACCTAAAGTTACCCTTTGGCGGGCCGATATCCCTATTGCTGAAAACAAGAGTTATACTTTAATCATGTGATTGTATGATTCTTGAATAAATAATGCGCTGCGCCGCCGACGAAGCTGGCGCCTTGAAAGGGGAATCGCCAATGTCTCGTCATCATGCCGGTGCTGGGCCGAGCACTCTCGGTAATCACCGCAGTGGGGTCGATCGCTTGATGTGGGTGCCAGCGCTGGCACACTGGCTGCTGTGCGCTGTGGTTGGGATGCTGACCGGCAGCCTGGCGCTGGCGGTGTCCTTTGCCGTGGTCTGCATGCTGCCGGTGGCGCTGCTGCACCGGTTGCGGCCCGGTACCCTGACCAGCGGGATTGGCACGGCGGCGATGTTCATGGGGCTGTCTGCGCTGCTGATCGAACAGAGTGGCGGTCTCGTCGAGGCCCACTTCAGCATCTTCATCATGCTCTCGGTACTGATCTTGTACAGCGACTGGCGGGTAATCGTCGCCGGGGCGGGCATCATTGCTGTGCATCATGCCGGGCTGACCTATCTACAGCAGCACGGCATCGCCGTGCTGTATCAGGGAGTGGCCGGCAGCCATCAGCACGCACCGGGCGAGTTGCTGGGCTACCTGACCATGCACGGCGGTGCGGTAGTGGCGCAGGCGGTAGTGCTGGGCTATCTCGCCCACGTGCTGCGTCAGATGCTGGAGGATGGGGTGCTGATTGCCAGTTTTGCCCAGCGTGCCCAGCAGGGGCATCTCGATGAGACCTTCTCGCCGGAGCAACAGCGTCGTCCGGCGATCCATGCGGTGGCGGGCATGCAGGCGCGCTTTGTCGCCACCCTCGGCGAGGCCCAGCACACCAGCGCCAGCGTCGAAGCCTTGAGTGAGTCACTGTTCGATGCCCAGGCCGCGTTGCAGGATCAGGCCCGTGCCAACGAGGTGCAGGTCGAGCGGATTGCTGCCAGTGCCGCCGAGCTTTCGGCGTCTACACGCCAGGGAGCCGCCGAGGTCCAGGCCACACGCCAGTTGGCCGGGGAGACCTCTGCGTCTGTCGTCGACGGGCGTGAGCAGATCGGCGTGCTGGAGTCGGCAATTGCCGAGATCGACAGCGCGGCCAGGGGGATTGCCGCGCTGCTGGCGGATATCGACGACATCACCTTCCAGACCAATCTGCTGGCGCTGAATGCCTCGGTAGAGGCCGCCCGCGCCGGCCAGGAGGGGCGTGGCTTCGCCGTGGTGGCAAGCGAGGTGCGCAAACTCTCCCAACGCACCGATGCCACGGCCAGCGAGATTCGTGCGCGAGTCGAGGCGGCGCAGAGCAGCGTCGCCCAGGGGCGTAGCGCAGCCAATTCCGCCAGCGAGGTAATTAACGGGGTAGTGGCGTCTTTCCAGACTGTCGTGTCGCGTATGGGCGAGCTGGATGTCGGTATTCAGCAGCAGCGCGAAGGAATAGACGAGCTGGACAGCAGCATTCATGCCATTCAGCGTGCCTTGGCGGCGAGCAACTCGGCGCTGGCGCGCTGCCAAGCGCTGGGAGAGCAGCAGCAGCAATCGGCTCAGCGACTGCACAAGGCCATCGGGCAGTTCAGGCTGGCGCCCCCTTCAGGATTCGAACCTGAGACCTTCCCCTTAGGAGGGGGACGCTCTATCCAGCTGAGCTAAGGGGGCGCGAGGACGGCATTATAAGCCTCTGATGGTACAAGATAAACCCATTAGCCTTAGCGTTTCAGCGGAAACTCGGGCGGGGTGTCATAGGTGAGATAGCGCCGGAACATGGTCGTCTCGTCCACCGGTCTGCCGATACGAAAGCCCTGGCCAAGGTCGCAGCCCATGGCGCTAAGGGTGTCGAGCTGGGTCTGCGTCTCGATGCCCTCGGCCAGCACGCTGCGCTGCATGGCGTGGCCCATGTGTATGATGCCGCTGATGAACTGCTGGCGGTCGTGGCGTACCTCCACATGGCGGGTTGCCCTGCGGTCGATCTTGATGGTGGTCAGCGGTAGCTGGCTGGCGTAGGTGATCGACGAGATACCGGTGCCGAAGTCGTCGAGGGCGATCTTGGCGCCCAGCTCGCGTGCCTCCTGCAGCAGGCTTGCGGCCAGTTCCAGGTCGTGGAACTGGGTGGCTTCGAGCACCTCGGCGACCAGAAACGGCTCGTCGAGGGCGTACTTGGCGCGGGTCGCCGACAGTGCCTCGATGAAAGCGCCGGTCTCGATCTGGTCCTGAGACAGGTTGATGGCGATCATCACCCGGTGACCGGCATCGCGGAAGCGGCGTGCCACGCGGCCGGCCTGATCGACCAGCCAGCGACCGAACGGCAGGCTCAGCGACGACTGGGTGATCACATCGATGAAGTGCTCCGGGCCGAGCACGCCCTTGATGGGATGCTGCCAGCGTGCCAGGGCCTCGAAGCCAACGATTTCATGGGTCCGCAGGTCGAGGATTGGCTGGAAGTGGAGCGCGATCTCGGCGTCTTCGAAGGCCACCTTGACCCGTGAAAAGGCATCCTGGGTGGCGTCTGCGCCGCCGACGCTGTCGGCAAAGGCGATGCGGTTCTTACCCAGCTGCTTGGCGCCGTACATGGCAGCATCGGCGGCGTCGAGCAGGGCGCTGCAGCTGACCTGGTGGTCGCTGGTGAAAGCGATGCCGATCGAGGCCGAGATCTCGACCCGCTGGCCGTTGTCGAGAGCGAACGGCTGGGTGAGGTCGGCAAGCACCTTGTCGGCAACCTTGCCGGCCTTGGCCTGGGTGCCGAGCCCCGACAGCGCGACCACGAACTCGTCGCCGCCGAAACGCGCGGTGAGGTCGTTGGCGCGCATCAGCCGCTTGAGCCGTCGGCTGATCTCGATGAGCAGCTCATCGCCGCTGGCGTGACCGAAGCTGTCGTTGATCGGCTTGAAATCGTCGAGGTCGAGAAACAGCACCGCGAGGCCGCTCTGGGTAAACTCCAGACTGGCCAGCTGACGCTCGAGCAGGGTATTGAAGTGCTCGCGGTTGAACAGGCCGGTGAGCGGGTCGTAGCTGGCCATGCGTTCGAGGCGAGCCTGATTCAGCCGCCGCTGGGTGATGTCGCGAAATACCCCGATGTAGTTGACGATCTCGCCGCTGTCGTTGCGGATCGCCGAAATCGTGGTGTTCTCGATCAGCTGGCTGCCATCCTTGCGCGTGTTCCAGATATCGCCGGTCCAGTAGCCGCGCTCTGCCACGGCGGCGAACATGCTCTGATAAAAGCCTGAGTCATGCTTGCCCGACGACAGCAGGTTGGGCTTCTTGCCGAGCACTTCGTCCTGGCGGTAGCCGGTGAGCTCGCTGAACGCGGGGTTGGTATCGATGATGCGCTTGTTGGCATCGGTCACCAGGATGCCGTCGTGGGTGTTGCGAAATACCGCATCGGCGAGCTTCATGCGCTGATGGGCGTGCTCGCGCTGGGTAACGTCGCGCTGGATGCCGACCAGGTAGCGGTGCCCAGCCTGGCTGAACAGCGGCGCCAGGCTGAGCTCGTTCCAGAACGGCGTGCCGTCCCGGTGGCGGTTCTCCAGGGTTACCGTCACCGGCTGGTTCGCGTCCAGCGCACGGCGGATCGCGTCAACCGCCGCCGGGTCGGTGCTGTGACTTTGCAACATGCGACACGAGCGGCCGACGACCTCCGCGGAGCGATAGCCGGTCAGGCGCTCGAATTCGCGATTGACGAACAGCAGCGGGCACTCGCTCTGCTCGCCGTCGGCGATGGAGATGGCAAGCCCGGGGATATCGAGCAGGATGGCAAGCGAGTCGGGCAAGGCGGCAGGATGGCCCAATGGTGTGTCCTAATCCAAGCGTAGGTAATTATAGTGGTGTCTAATGTAATTATGATGTTTCCAGGGCGGGCATGATAGAACATTGCGGTCGACGGATGAAGGAATTGCCTAGCGGGACAGGATTCATGCCATTCTGAAGTACTACGACAGAGCTGGGGGAGCCCATGCAGCAGGATGACTACCAACGCCACGACGCCATCGGCCTGAGCGCGCTGATTCGCCGCGGCGAAGTGAGCCGTGAAGAGGTGATGGCGGCCGCCTGCACGCTGATAGAGGATGCCAACCCCAGTCTCGCTGCGGTGGTGCGTACGCGCTTCGACAAGGCCCGTGAAGAGCTCGCCCGAGTCCCCGTCGAGGCGCCCTTTGCCGGGGTGCCGCTGCTCACCAAGGATCTGTTGATGGCCATCGAGGGCGAGCCCATGGCCTGCGGCAGCGCCGCGCTGCGCGATTGGCGCGCCACCGAGGACTCGACCCTGGTCGGTCGGCTGCGCCAGGCGGGGTTCACCATTCTCGGCCAGACCGCGACCCCGGAGCTGGGCCTGATGGGCATCACCGAGCCCAGGGCCTTCGCCCATCCGCGCAACCCCTGGGACCCCGGCCGCTCGCCGGGCGGCTCCAGCGGCGGGGCCGCCGCCGCGGTGGCCGCCGGCGTGGTGCCGCTGGCCATGGCCGGCGACGGCGGCGGTTCGATCCGCATTCCGGCCAGCTACTGCGGACTGTTCGGCTTCAAGCCGTCGCGCGGGCGGGTGCCGCTGGGGCCGATGTACGCCGAGGTGTGGGAGGGCGCGGTGGTCGAGCACGCCGTGACCCGCAGCGTGCGCGACAGCGCCGCGCTGCTCGATCATATCAACGGCATGGACAGCGGCGCGCCGCTGCCGCTCGGCCATGAAGACGGCTTTCTCGACGCCACCCTGCGAACGCCGGGGCGCCTGCGTATCGCCGTGTCGCTGGGTGAGCCGCTGGGCCGCTCGCTGGGCACTGAGCTCGATCCCCAGGCCAGGCTGGCCGTCGAGGATGCCGCCCGGCGCCTCGAGGCGCTGGGGCATCACGTCGAGTGGTGCGATCCGCCGGTGGACGGCGAGGCGCTGGCCGACAGCTACCTGACCCTCTACCTCGGCCACCTGGCGGCAGACCTGGCCTGGATCGCCGCCGAGACCGGCGTGGCGGTCAGCCGGCTCGACATCGAGCCGGCGACCCGCGCCGTGGGCCGCCTGGGGCGTCAGCTCAAGGCCCGCGACTATGTGCTCGGCAAGCGCCACTGGAACCGCGTGGCTCGGGATATGGGGGCCTTTCACCAGCGCTTCGACATGCTGCTGATGCCGGTGGCCGCGGGTGCGGCGCCGCGCCTCGGCGAGCTCTATCCCACCCCGGCCCGCGAGCGACTGATGTCGCTGCTGGCACTGCCGGGGTTGCCGCGGCTGGCGCTCGAGCTCGGCATGCTCAAGCGCCTGGCCCGCGACGCCCTGCGCCACACGCCCTATACCCAACTGGCCAACCTCACCGGCCAGCCGGCGATGTCGTTGCCGCTACACGTCACCCCCGGAGGCTTGCCAATCGGCGTGCAGGTGCTTGGCGCGATGGGCGACGACCGTCGCCTGCTGCAGCTGGCCGCCCAGCTCGAAGCCGAGGCGGGCTGGGGCGAACGGCTACCGCGGCCCTGGCCGCCGGGCGCGGATGAACAAACCCCGACGGCCGGCTAGAATGGCCTTTCCACTTCCCGGCCCGGACTGCTGATGGCCCCTCGATCCACCGGCGCCTCGCCTGCGCCGCTCTCCGCCCACGGCGACCGTCACTTCGACGGCCTGGCCGAGAAGTTCGCGTCCAGCCTCTACGGCCACCCGCGCGGCGAGCTGCGCCTGACGCTGCTCGACCACCTGCTGCCCGAGCTGCTCGACCTGCATCGACAGCCGGTACTCGACGTCGGCGCAGGCCTCGGCCAGATGGGCGCCTGGTTTGCGCGCCGCGGCCATGCCGTGACGCTCAGCGAGCCCGCCGTCGAGATGCTCGATGAGGCGCGCCGGGCGCTGGGCAGGGAAGCGCTCGCCCCGGCCCCGCAGTTCTTGGCGCTGCCGCTGCAGGCGCTGCCCGAGCAGGCCCCGGGGCCCTGGCCGTTGATCGTCTGCCACGCAGTGCTCGAGTGGCTGGGCGACCCGCGGCGCGCGCTGCATACATTGAGTGGGCTGCTGGCGCCGGGCGGCCAACTGAGCCTGATGGTGTTCAACCGCGACGCGCTGCGGCTGTCGAATATCGTCAAGGGCAATCTCGACAAGGCGCTGGCCGACCGCCTGGCCGGCACCGGCCAGCGCCAGCGGCTGACGCCGATCTCGCCCATCGCCCACGCTGAGGTGGTCGAGTGGGCGGGGGAGTGCGGCCTCGACGTCGAAGGCACCGCCGGAATTCGCGTCTTCCACGACTATCTGCGCCAGCGCGACCCCGACCCCGAGACGCTGGCCAAGCTCACCGCCCTGGAGCTGCGCCACTGCCGTGATGACGCCTACTGGCGGCTGGGGCGCTATCTGCTCTACACCCTGCGCAAGCCCGAGGAGCCCACTGCATGACCGCCGAGACCCCCGTCTGCCAGCTGCTGGCACGCCAGGATCACGACTACCGCGACTGGCTGTGGGTGGCACCGCCGCGTGACGCCTGGCTGGAGAGCGGCAGCGGCCGGCTGCTCTCCGCCGACCACGGCGTGCTGGCCGCCTGGCGAGCACAGGGGCGACCGGCCTGCGGCCCTTTCGACGCCTGGGGTGAGCCGCCGGGCGCAGTGCTGTTCTGGCCCAAGAGCCACGCGCTGGGCGAGTGGTGGCTGCTGGCGCTGTGCCAGCAGCTGCCGGCGGGCACGCCGCTGCAGGTGGTGGGCGAGAACAATGGCGGCGTGAAGCGTGCCCTCAAGGTGCTGGCGGCGCTGGGCCTGGGCTGCCGCAAGCGCGACAGCGCGCGGCGCTGTACCCTGTTCGAGACCCGCCTGGGGGCCGTCTCGCTGGACCCCGAGCTCGCCTGGCAGCGCTTCGAGGCGGCGGGGCTCACCCTGGTCAGCCACCCCGGGGTGTTTGGCCACGGCAAGCTCGACGACGGCACCCGGCTGCTGCTCGAGGTCCTCGAACGGCAGCCGGATTGGGCCGGGCAGCGGGTGCTCGACGTGGGCTGTGGCGACGGCATCCTCAGCGCCTGGCTGGCAAGCCGAGGCGCCGCGGTGCGCGCGGTGGATATCAGCGCCTTCGCTGTGGAGGCCGCGCGGCGCACCCTGGCCGCCAACCAGCAGATCGGTGAGGTCATCGGCAGCGACGTCTACGCGGCGCTGCCGGCAGAGGTCTGTTTCGATGCAATCGTCAGCAACCCGCCGTTTCACCAGGAGCGTGACATCGATTACGGACCGGCGGCGCGACTGATCGGCGAGGCCCCGGCGCGCCTCACGGCGGGCGGCAGCCTGACGCTGGTGGCCAACGCCTTCCTGCCCTATCCGGCGCTCCTCGAGCGGGCCTTCGGCGGTTTCGAGATCCTCGCCGATGATCGACGCTTCCGGGTTTATCGGGCCAGCAAGGGCTAGAAAACGCTCAGCGAGGGACGTCGGAGCCCGGCTGGTGTTCCTGGTCTACGCTGATCAGGAAACCCAGGAGGCTCCCATGTCGATCCGACTGACCGACTCCCTGCGCCGCGAGTACGAGCGGCTATTCGAGAGCTGTGAGATCCTTGCCAAGCGCCAGGCTGCGGTGGATCAGAGCGTCGAGCGGCTGCTCGCCCATCGCGACCGCTACCGGGCGGTGACCGAGCGCCGCGGCGTGCCCTGGCACTTCGTGGCGCTGGTGCACAGCATGGAATCTGGCAGCAGCTTCCGCTGCCATCTGCACAACGGCGATCCGCTCAGCGCGCGCACCGTCCAGGTGCCCGCGGGCCGGCCGAAACGCGGTAACCCGCCTTTCGACTGGGAGGTAAGCGCCGCCGATGCCATGGCGCTGAAGCGCCTGGACGGCGATACCGACTGGAGCCTGGCCGGCACCCTCTACCAGCTGGAGCGCTATAACGGCTGGGGCTACCGGATGTACCACCCGCATGTGCTTTCGCCCTACCTGTGGAGCTTCTCGACGCACTACACCAGCGGCCGCTATGTGGCCGATGGCCGCTGGTCCGACAGCGCCGTGTCGCGCCAGTGCGGTGCGGCGGTGGTGCTGCGGCGACTGGTCGAGCGCGGCGAGACCGACCTGGCCGACCAGCCGGCGGCGACGTTCTATGCGCAGGTGGCCGCCAAGCCCGCCGGCGATAACGGCAGTCAGCGCCCCCTGGTGTCGCGCCATCGCATGCGCCGCAGCCGTCGTGATGTAGAGACCGAGAAGGCCCAGCGCCTGCAGCGCTGGCTGACCAGCTTCCCGGGCATCTTCCTCAAGGCCGACGGCATCCCCGGCGATCGCACCTCGGACGCCTACCGTTTGGTGACCGGCCACTACCTACCCGGCGACCCACGCGGTGAGTAGTCACTGGCGCATCTCGAGGCGTCACCTCGATAAAGCGCCGGACGCGATTGGCATGCCGGGCTCAAGCACGGATTGGCGGCTACTCTGACATGGAGAGCGCGTCGCTGTGCGGGCGGTGATGTTGCTTGCCGGGAGATACAACGACAAAACAAGCGTGAGGCCGTGATATGAGCAATCGTCCCCTGGTAATGCTGCATGGCTGGAACGATGCAGGCAGTTCCTTCGAAAGTCTGGTTGGGCACTTGCGCAAGCGGCTGGGTGCCGAGCGCGTCCAGCGCATCTCCATCGGCGATTACCTCTCAAAGGATGACGCCTTGCGCTTCGATGACCTGCAGGCGGCACTGGATCGCGCCTGGACGCTGCAGGGGCTGCCGCGCGACGCCGCTAGCGTCGACCTCATCGTACACTCCACGGGCGGCCTGGTGATTCGCGACTGGCTGGTGCGTCACTTCGCCCCCGATGCCGCGCCGGTCAAGCATCTGGTGATGCTCGCGCCGGCCAACTTCGGTTCGCCGCTGGCCCACGTGGGCCGCTCGATGCTGGGGCGTATCACCAACGGTTTCTTTAGCCGACAGGCGGGGCAGGCAGTATTGGAGACCGGAGCCAATATCCTGCGCGGCCTGGAACTGGCTAGCCCTTTCAGTTGGGAGTTGGCCATGCGCGATCGTTTCGCCGCGGGCGAGAGCATGTATGCCCCCGGGCGGGTGCTGTGCAGCGTGCTGTGCGGTAACACCGGCTACAGCGGTATCCGCTCGCTGGCCAACGAGGAGGGTGGCGACGGCACCGTTCGGCTCGCCACTGCCAACCTCACCTGCGGCTATATGCAAATCGCCTTCCGCGAGAAGGAGCGCGACACCGGGCGGGTTACCGTGCCCGAGGTGGTCGATTACCAGCCGTCGAGCGGACGCTGTGCCTTTCGCATCCTCGATGGACTGGACCACTCGGCGATCAAGCTCGACGCTGCCGAAAGCCGGATGAGCCGTGGCCAGAGGGAGACCTTGACGCTGATCGAGCGCGCCCTGACCATCGACGATGACGCCTTCGATGATTTCTGTGACGAGTGCGATACGGCTAATCAGAAGCTGACCCGCCAGCCGGGTGAGAGACGCGGCAAACCGGGCTTCCAGAACACCGTGGTGCGGGTGCGCGACCAGTTCGATGTGCCCGTCGAAGACTACCTGATCGAGTTCTACGACCCCCGCCGTCCAGACGGCGGCGGATTGGCACGCACCATTCACGAGTCAGCGATTCGCAAGGTGCATTGTTACCAGGCCGACGCCTCGCTGCGTAGCCTGTATATCGACACGACGCGATTGTGTGATGCCGTCGAGCGCGCCGACACTCGGCTTGGCATGTCGATTACCGCCGAGCCGATGCTGGATGAGGACGAGCAAAATGCCCGTTACATGCCGGTGGGATTTCGCACCCTGGCCGACGAGGATATCGAGGACCTGTGCCTGAACGTCGATCAGCTGAGGGCGCTGTTCCAGCCGCATCGCACCCTGTTGATAGATATCTGCGTGCACCGCTCTCAGGCTGACAACGTGTTCCGCTTGAGCGCGCCGCAGGACTGAGCGGAGCTCGCGCCGTTGAGGGCCTCAATGGCTGCATAGGCGTCCGCGCGAGACCTCGCGCTGGCCTACCAGCTGCTGGAAGCAGGGCGACTGCTCCAGCAGCTCGGCGCCGATTTTACGCAGCGCATCCACTTCCTCATTGGGAAGGCGGAAGCGGGTGGGGATGCGCTGGAAGCGCTCCCGCTGGGTGGCGTCCTGCAACTGATCAAAGCCCACATAAATGTAGTAGAGATCGATCTGGTGCATCCCGGTGCCGGCATCCATCGAGAGGCGCTGGGCGTCCTCGCGGTCGCGCATGGCCTCCCTGAGCAGCTCGACCGTATCGAAGGAGTAGTTGGCCAGTGGCGTGGTGGAGATGGTGTTGATCACCTGCTTGGGGCCGGGAGAACGGGGCGAGGTGTCAAAGTCTGCGGCGAGGTCTTCCGACTTGGCATCGACCACGATCACCACCAGCTTGTCGACGATTTCCCGGTTCATCTTGTTCAGCACGCTCCACTCCACCTCCTGCAGGGTAGGGGCGCGCAGGGCATCAAGGGCCGGGCGCAGGCCGATATTATCCGAGACACCGCCGTCGAGCAGGTGCACGTAGTCGCGCTCGGGCTCCTGGTAGCGCTGCCAGTGGCGGGCACGGTAGTAGCGGCGCGGGTTGGTATTCAGGCCCTCCAGGGCATTGGCCACCCAGGGCGGCTCCTGGTAGCCGCAGCGTCCGGGGTAGCTGTTGAGGGTCAGCGGCGTGAAGGCGATGGGAAAGTTGGAGGAGGCCGCCACGGCACGCGACAGCGGGATGCTGTCGAGATCGATGCACATCGGGTCCAGCTGCGACTGTATGAAGGTGAACTGGGACCCCTTGTCCATGTCGGTGGCGTTGATCAGCAGGAACGGCTTGCGGCCCTGTTCCGCCAGGTCGGCGAAGCTGGCCTGGTCGAACAGCAGCTGCTGGTAGACCTCCTCGGCGAGTTCGATGCGACCATAGGTCGGCGAGGCCAGCCGCGCCCAGTTGAAGGGGCTGAGCAGCCGGCGCTTGAGGTCCGACTCGACGTCGCGATAGAGAAACTGGCGCTGGAACCTGCCACCCTCCTCGAAGATGGCGTCACGTTGCAGCCCGTAGTAGGCCGCGGTGAAGCTGCCACCGGATACCGACGAGATGACGTCCACCTCATCCAGCAGGTTGCGCGACTCCCCGTCCATCTCGACCCAGCTGTCGCGCAGCTTCTCCAGCACGCCGTAGGCGAGGGCAGCGGCCCGCGTGCCGCCGCCGGAGAAGCTGAGGATCACGAACAGCTCCTCGCTGTTTTCCGCGCCCTCGAGGTTGGCGTAGCGGTAGCCGCTGCCGGTATCGACACGCTCCAGTGGCTGGGCCTCGGGGAAGGAGGCGCAGCCGGCCAGCACCAGCAGCGTCAGCGACACCAGCAGGCCGATCAAGCGCCCGTCGAGAGGGCTCACCGACCCGACGCCTTGAGGGTGAATTCGACGATCAGCGGCGCCGAGGGCAGGGTATCGACGATCTCCACTCGCTGGCACTCGGGCGCGAAGTCCTGCGGCGGGGCCAGCGTCAGCGTGTACCAGCCGGCATCGACCTGGCACACCGACTGGGTCCAGGCGGCGGGCTCGCCGTCGATCCAGACCTCGCGGCGCAGGGGGAAGACGACCTTCAGGTACTCTGCCATGGCATCACTCCTATAGCGTCTTGAGATACTCGATTAATGCCGCCTTGTCATCGTCGTCGAGCTGGGTGCCGAAGGCGTCACCGTCGTGCCCCTGGTTGCTGTTGCCTGGTTCTGCGGTGTCATACAGGAAGCCGTGGCGCTCGGCGGCCTCGCCGTCGTGGATGAAACCCAGGCGCTCGGGATGGTAGACGTCGTAGCCGCGGTAGAAGCGCTCGGGACGCTGTTCGGCGGGCTGCAGCAGGTCTTCCAGGGTAGGCACCGAGCCGTTGTGCAGGTAGGGCGCGCGCAGCCAGATACCGGTGAGCGGCTTGGCCACATAGCCGTCTGTCTTGACGAAGGCGTTGAAGTCCCAGGGGTACTCCTCGGCGTAGGTGTTGTAGCGCTCGGCGGCCTCGGCGGTCCACATCGCCAGGCGGTGGGGATCGGTGCCGACCTCCGGTTGGGGGATCACCGTGCCGATGCGCGCGCCCTCCAGGCCGTGGCAGCCGGCGCAGGTCTGCTGGAACACCGCTTCGCCCTCGGCGGCCAGCTCGGCGTCGAGATCGTCGAGGAAGGGGTAGGGTGGCGGACGCTTGGTCAGCAGGTACGCTTCCAGGTCGGCGAGGTCATCCACGGGCAGCGAGTCGGGGCGGGCACCGTCGCCGATGGCGCCGCTCAGTACCACCTCGGTCAAGGAGTCGTTTAGGCCGTCCCAGTGCAGGGCGAAGCCCGCCTGCTCGTCCATCGCCCACAGCGGCATGATGTCGGAGTTGCCGATGGTGTCGTCCTCGGCGGGGTCGAGTGCCAGCAGGTCGGGGTGAAACTTGACCGGATTGAAGGGGTCGATGCGCCCCGGCCCCCAGCGCGGGCGCTCGTCGGTCCAGGTGAAGCGGGCGGCCTGCTCCTGGAGCCCGTCACGGGTTCGCGGAATGATCAGGAAGCGGTAGAGCAGGCGGTCGAGCAAGGAGAGGTCGGTTTCCTCCTCGATAGCCGAGAGCAGGGTGGCGGCGGTGAAGTCCGGGTCATTGGCGGCATTCCCCAGGAAGGTCAGGTAGGCCTGGGGATCGAAGGTCTGGTGGGGGCCAGTGGGAACGATCTGGCGTTCGGCGTCGTCAGCGATGCGGTAGCTGGCGGTGTGGCAGGCCGCACAGTTGATGGCGATGCGCGGGAAGCCGATGGTCTTCTTGGAGAAGCCGGCCGGCGTCGCCTCGCCCTCCTCCCAGAGCATGCCCAGACTGGCATAGCCCTCTTCACCAGGCAGGTGCTGGGGGAAGACCTCCGGCAGCACGCGCCAGATCCAGTAGGGAATGCCCTCTTCCTGCTCGGCGCCGATGGAGCCGTAGAGATAATAAGCCTCGACGCTATCGAAGCGCTGCGGCTCCTCGCGGAACAGCTGGTACCAGCCAACGACGGCAATCGCTCCGCCGGCAATCAGCAGCAGGAGCAGCCATACCCACCAGCGCCGCGAAGATTTGGAACTCCCTGGGTGTGTGGATGCCATGGCTGTCTCTCCTCGAGTTTGGGAAACACTGCACAAATGCCTACGCGAGCGAATCGCTGCGTTGCGCGGTGCCGAAGCGTCGGACCGGCGGATCCTCACCTATACCCCATAGGCTCCGGTTGACTCGCAGCCTTCGGCTTCTCGCCCCTTCGGGGCCAGCCTACGGCTGTTTGTCGCTTCGCTCGGCTCTGTGCTCCGGGCGCTTTGCGACCCACAGGGATGTGGGGAGTGCGTTGGTTCGTCGGGAACGAACCTAGCCGCTTCATCTCGCTCGGCGATGTGTTCAGCGCTTCCTTTGTTATGTCGTTTTTTCGGCGCGGCGAAGTAGCAACAGCAGGGCGCCCTGGGTCACGCCGAAGAACAGGTCCATCAGGGCGAAGAGGGGAAATTGCGGATACAGCAAGGTGAAGAACACCACCCCGGCGAAACGCGCCAGAACGGCCAGGATGGCGATGGAGCGGTAGTGACAAGGATCGAATGCCGCCGGCAGGTAGAACAGGCTGAGCAGGATAAGCAGCCAGGCAGCGAAGGCGGGCCACACCGGTTCGGCAACCGGGTCGCCCCCGACCAGGCTGATGACCGCGTTGGGGGCGAAGACCGCAGGCAGGGCAAAGAGGAGGTTGGCCACTACCCCCAGCAGTACCATGGCGCGAAATCCCGCTGCGTAGCTGCCCATCACTCGAAGCCCCCCTGCGCAAAAAAGAGCCTGATGCGTCCCCGGTGCCTTGCTGGTGGGAAATCAAACCCTGTGCTAGAGGTTAGTAGTCAAGTTCAATAGGGTCACGCTCAACCTGAAAGATTAAAACTTCTGATCTTCAAGGAGTCTGGGTTAGCGGTGACGGCATCGTTCAGGGAGGGGGTCCATGTTCGATCAAGGGGGTAGTGGTCTGCTCGGCCGGGTGTTCCGGCGCCTCAATCGCCGCCGCCAGTGGTATCGATTTCCTTTTCCCGTCGCCGTTCTCAATCTCGTCGCCCTGCGCCGCAACCTGCGCTGGCATAATCTCTACTCCACCGAGCGCGAGCGCCCGCAGGATCCCGAGCGGGAAGAGATCGACGTCCATCAATTCCGCACCGCCGACGGCAGCTACAACGATCTGGCGGCGCCCGCCATGGGCAAGGCGTATACCCGCTTCGGGCGCAACGTGCCGCCCGCCGAGACCTTCGGCGAGACCGGCGAGAGGCTGATGACACCCAGTCCTCGCGTGGTCAGCCGGCGCCTGATGACCCGCGACCCCTTCGTGCCGGCGACCACCCTCAACGTCCTGGTGCCGGCCTGGCTGCAGTTCATGGTCCACGACTGGTTCAGCCACGGCAGCAACGACACCGAGGCCGAGCGCTACCAGGTGCCCCTGGACGAGGACGATGACTGGCCCTGGGAGAGCATGACGGTGCTGCGCAGCCGCCGCGACACCACCCGCTCCGCCGCCGATGAGGGGCATCCCGACACCTTCCTGAATACCGAGACCCAGTGGTGGGATGCCTCGCAGATCTACGGCAGCAGCCTGCGCCGCCAGCGCCTGGTGCGCACCGACCCCGACAGCGGCGAACTGCTGCCCAACGGCAAGCTCTACCTCAAGCCCGATGGCCACCTGCCGCTGGATGAGCACGGCATCGAGCTGGCTGGTACCAACGGCAACTGGTGGGTAGGGCTGTCGCTGATGCACACCCTGTTCGCCATGGAGCATAACGCCATCGTCGACCGGCTGCGCATCGAGCATCCCGATCGCGACGGCGAGTGGCTATTCCAGAAGGCCCGGCTGGTGAATGCGGCGCTGATCGCCAAGATTCATACCGTGGAGTGGACCCCGGCGCTGCTCGACACCCCGGAGCTGCGCCTGGGCATGCGATCCAACTGGTGGGGCGTGCTCGACGAGCACTTCTACCGCAGCCGCGGGCGTGTCAGCGACAGCGAACTGTTCAGCGGCATCGTCGGCTCGCCGGTGGATCACCATGCCGCACCCTACGCCATTACCGAAGAGTTCAGTGCCGTCTACCGCATGCATCCGCTGATTCCCGACGACTTCAGCTTCCGCCATCTGGACGACGACAGCCTGATCAAGGAGTGCGGCCTGACCGAGGTGGCCGGCTCACTGACCCAGGCGCTGTATGCGGAAGTCTCGCTGAGCGATGCGCTCTACTCGCTGGGCACCAGCCACCCCGGCGCCCTGGTGCTGCACAATTTCCCGAGCCACCTGCAGCAGCACGAGAAGCAGGCGCCCCATCACCGCATGATCGACCTGGCCACGGTGGATGTGCTGCGCGACCGCGAGCGCGGGGTGCCGCGCTACTGCCGCTTCCGCCGCTTGATCGACATGCCGGCCCCCGCGAGCTTCGCCGAGCTGACCGACAACCCCGAGTGGCAGCGCGAGCTGGAGGCGGTCTACGGCGACATCGAGGAGGTCGACCTGCTGATCGGCTGCCTGGCCGAGACCCCGCCGCCCGGCTTCGCCTTCAGCGATACCGCCTTCCGGATCTTTATCCTGATGGCCTCGCGACGCCTCAAAAGCGACCGCTTCTTCACCGACGACTACACCCCCGAGGTCTACACCCGGGCGGGGATGGAGTGGATCGACAATAACCATATGGCGTCGGTCATCGCACGCCACTTCCCCGAACTGGCGCCGCGGCTGGAGGGCGTGCGTAATGCATTCTTCCCTTGGAACCGCGGCTAGCGCAGATAGATCTCGGATAGCGGACAGGGAGGCAGCATGGCCAGGCGCCTGCACATCCCCGGGCTGATCAACGTTCTGGAGGTCACCGACCCCGGTGAGATTCGCCTGCTCGACGGCGACTCACGCCTCGACCGCTCTCTGGCTCCCAGCGGCGGCGTAATCAATCGACTGCGCTTGGCGCGCCTGCGCGGCGCTTTCGTCTTCGATGGTGAGCCGCTGCCGGCCCTGCTGGGCCGTGAGGCCGAGGGGCGCGAGTCGCACCACGCCGAGCTGGGGCGGCGCCTGGACGAGGGCGCCGAGGCAGCGAGCTGGCGCCAGGATACGTCCTTCAAGACCCTGCTGGAGGGGGTCGCCGGCCAGGCCGACATCGAGGCGCTGGGGCCCGCCGCCCAGGGGCTGCTGGGGCGGCGATTCCAGGACGATTACCGGGCCGACGAGGCGACCTTTGCCGCGGCCCGTCGGCTCAACGACTATCCGCGCGTCAATGCGCTCGCGGCGATGCGCCAGCGCCTTAGTGGCCAACTGCGTCGCGACCGCCAACTGCTGCACGAGCGAGCCCAGGGGGATGCCATGACCCTGCATGCCACCAGCGTGGCGGTGCATAACCTGGTGGGGGCGCTGGAGGCGATGCGCGCCCTGGTTGGCACCCCGGGCGCCGCGTCGCTGCCCCAGGCGGCGGTGCTGGGGCGCTGTCTCAGCGTGCCCGAGACGCTGCTGCGCCAGGTGCTGGTGCCGCTGTCGACGCCGTGTTCCCCGCGTCGCCTGGTGCCCGGCGATCTGGTACTGCTGCGACTCGCCGAGGGCGTTCGCAGCAGCGGCGACCCGGGGCTGGCCTTTATGGGCGATAGCTGGGCGCGCTGCCCGGCCCGACGTTTCATCCTGGCGCTGCTGGCCGATACCTGGGCGCGGGCCGTGGCAATCCGCTCAGGGGAGGGTGGGCGATGAGCGAGGATGTGATTTTCTCGCCGCTGGCGTGGCGCAACCTGCAGGTCAAGAACCGCCTGTTCCGCTCGAACATTTCCGGGCGCTTCGACAACGAGGACGGCAGCTTGACCCAGACCCGCATCAACTGGGAGTGCCAGTTTGCCCGGGGCGGCGTCGGCGCGATCATCTCCTCCTTCGTGCCGGTGCAGATGGAGGGGCGCATCATCGCCGGCTATGCCACCATCCATCGCGACGACTTCATCCCGCTATGGCAGCGCCTCGGCGAGGCGGTGCACCGCTTCGACTGCAAGTACATCCTGCAGCTCAGCCACTCCGGCCGGCAGATGGATCTCCCCGGGGTTCACAATCAGCATCGCCGGTCGCTCAGCTCCACCGACCACCAGGAGCCCCTGCACGGCTTCCTGTGCCGGGCCATGAGCGAGCATGAGATCGAGCGCACCGTCCAGGCCTTCGCCGACGGGGCCTGGCGGGCCCGGGAGGCCGGGCTCGACGGGGTGGAGCTGCACGCCGCCAACGGCTACCTGTTCACCCAGTTCCTGAGTTCCGCCATCAATGACCGGCGTGACCGCTACGGCGGCTCGCTGGCCAACCGGGCACGCTTTCTGCTGGAGGTGATCCGCGCCATTCGCCAGCGGGTGGGGCCGGACTTCCACCTGCAGGTCAAGATCAGTGCCGTGGACCACAACGACATCCTGCCCTGGGAGCGCAAGGGCAATACCCTGGCGGAGAGCCTGCAGGTGTGTCGCTGGGTCGAGACGGCGGGGGCCGATGCACTGCACGTGTCGGTCGGGAGCCTCTTTCCTCACCCCCTGAACCCGCCGGGGGACTTCGCCTTCGACACCATCGCCAGCACCTACGACGCCATGCTCTCCGCCGGCACCAACACCTTCCGCAACTACCTGCTGTTTCGCTATTCGTCGTTGCGTTGGATATTTCGCTGGCTGTGGTCGCGTCACCAGCGCGGCCACGCCGTAGAGGGGGTGAGCCTCGATGAGGCCCGCGCGGTTCGCCAGGCGGTGGGCGTTCCGGTGATCAGCACCGGCGGCTATCAGCGCGCCTCCCTGGTGCGCGAGGCCATCGCCAGCGGGGCCTGCGATGCGGTCTCCAGCGCCCGCGCGCTGATCGCCAATCCCGACCTGCCCAAGCAGTGGCAGGCCGGGCAGGACGCGCCGACACGTCCCTGTACCTTCTGCAACAAGTGTTTGCTCAATGCGCCCAAGAACCCGCTGGGCTGCTATGAGCTGTCGCGCTTCGACGGCGACCATGAGCGCATGATCGCGACCCTGATGAGCATCTACGACACCCGGCCCGAGCTGCGCCTGCCCCCGGTGCCGCCAGCGCAGAATCCGTGAGGCTGCCATGAGATCACAGGAGCCACCCGTCACCGCCGTGCAACAGGAAGCCCGCCGCCGGTGCTGGCGGCGTCTGCCGCTGAGCCTGCTCGCCCTGGCCGTGGTGTTGGCCGGCCTGCTGGCCCTGGCGATCGGCGTGCCGACCCTGTGGCGCTACAGCGGCGAGTCGGTGCGTCACTACGCCGACCCGGAGACCCACTTCATGCATGGCTCCATCGGCAGCGAGGTCAGCGGCCTGCCGGTGCGACTATGGCGGGTGCTGCCGGACCTGTTCCCGGACGCCTTCGACGACCAGCACTATGAGGCGTTTGGCTTCCTCTATGCGCCGGGCGACGAGGCGCGCCGTGGGGACCTGCCCATCGGCCTCGGGACCCGCGAGGTGCGCGGGGTGGATGTCGCCTGGTTCAACTGTGCGCTGTGCCACGTGGGGACGGTTCGCGAGTCGTCGGATGCCGCACCGCGTCAGATCGCCGGCATGCCGTCCAACAACCTGGACCTTTACGGCTTCATCGGCTTTTTGCTGGAGATCGCCGATGACCCGCGGCTGGCGCCGGACAGCGTGCTGGCGGCCATGGACGACCAGGGCCAGCGGCTGGGCATGATCGAGCGGCAGGTATGGCGCTATGCGGTCCTGCCCCGGGTACGCGAGGGGCTGCTCGAGAACCGCGCCACGCTCGCGCCACTGCTGGCAGAGCAGCCGCCCTGGGGACCGGGGCGCGTGGATACCTTCAACCCCTACAAGCTGCTGCAGTTCGGCATGGACGTGGCAGAGTTGGATGCGTCGGAGCGGATTGGCACCAGCGACTTCCCGGCGATCTTCCACCAGCGCCCCCGGCAGGGCATGGATCTGCACTGGGATGGCAATAACGCCTCGCTGCAGGAGCGCAACCTGAGCGCCGCCATCGGCGCCGGGGTGACCGAGGAGAGCGTCGACCACGCCGGCATCGAGCGGGTCGCCGACTGGCTGCTGGACCTCGAGCCGCCGCCCAGCCCCTATCGGCCCGATCCCGACGCGGTGGCCGCCGGCAAGCCGCTCTACATGCGCCACTGCGCCGACTGCCACGGCTACCAGCAGGGCGAGCGCTACGTTTTCGAGGGCGAGCGCCTCGGCCAAGTGCTGCCCAACGATCTGCTCGGCGTCGATCCGGCCCGGCTCGACAGCTACACCGAGACCCTGCAGCGCTATCAGCTGACCCTGTTCGAGGACGACGAGCGCTACCGCTTCCGGCACTTCCGTAAGACCGACGGCTACGCCAACTTGCCCCTCGACGGACTCTGGCTGCGCGCGCCCTACCTGCACAACGGCGCCGTGCCGACCCTGCACGACCTGCTGCTGCCGCCGGCAGAACGTCCGCAGGCCTTCGTGCGCGGGCTGGACATGCTGGATGAGGAGAAGGGCGGTTTCGTAGCGCCGGACTGCACGCCCGGCGAGCCCCTGCCGGAAGGCTTCTGCTTCGACACCAGCCAGCCCGGCAACGGCCGCCAGGGGCATGCTTACGGCACCGAGCTGACGGCGCAGGAGCGCTCGGATCTGCTCGACTACCTACTGACCTTTTAGACAACCGGCCCGGGAGCACTGATATGCAGACCTCAAACGATGTGTTCGCGACCTATCGGCGGGTGATGCAGGTGGGGATCGCCCTCAATGTGCTGCTGGGCCTGTGGCTGTGGCTCTGGCCGGTCAGCCTGCTGGGCGTGATGGGCGCCGACCTGCCGTACCCGCTGACCTGGGTGCGCTACGCCGGCCTGGCCATGATCGTGGTTGGACTGCTCTACCTGCCGGCCGCCCTGGCACCGCTGCACAATCGACTGGTGGCGCTGCTGTCGATCCTGTTTCGTGGCCTTTTCGCGCTGTTCTTCCTGTTCGCCACCGGTCTTCTATGGCTGCCGGCGCTGTTCGAGGCGCTGTTCGCGGTGCTCCAGGGCGTGACCTTCTGGCGGGCCTGGCGCGGCGACCTGATGGCCAAGCCCTGACGCCACGCCTGCGGCACTATCGCGACTCGGCGCTCGGGTCGCGGTAGCCGATGTCGGTGATGATATAGGTCGTCTCGCCGCCCGGCGCGGCTACCGTGACCTCGTCGTCCAGCGCCTTGCCGAGCAGTGCCTTGGCCAGCGGGGCATCGACGCTGATCCAGTGCTTGCCGGTGTCGGTTTCGTCGTGGCCGACGATGCGGATGCCGAGCTCCTCGCCCTCTTCGTCTTCGAGGGTAACGAAGGCGCCGAAGTAGACCCGGCCGGTATCGGCGGGCAGCCGATCGACTACCTGCAGTTCATCGAGGCGCTTGCCGAGGTAGCGGATGCGCGCAATGACGCGGTTGAGCTCCTTCTTGTTGTAGGTGTAGTCGGCGTTCTCGCTGCGGTCGCCGAGTGCCGCCGCCTCGCCGACCTTGGTCGAGAGCTGCGGCCGCTTGACCCGCGACAGGTGCTCATGGATGCCCTTCAGCCGGGCGAAGCCTTCGGCGGTGATCAGGTTGCTCTTGGGTTCCTGGCGCGGATCCTTGGCGGGATCGCGCCAGCGGGTCATGTTGCGGCCTTTCATCGGCTCTCCTCCTGCGGCTTGTCGCTACCATACGCAAGCCGACCCAAGCGGCCAAGCAAACGGTAGGTCTGTCCAGGGCTATCGCGGATAGCAGCACCGCTCGGACTGATCCGTCGACAGGCCTGCGAAGAGGCGCTGTAAACCCGTCCCTGGGCGCTACCTTGCGCCATCCATGGCGCAAACCTCTTCTTCGGCCTATCCCCGGCGTCCTTCGCTTAGGGGGAAACTGCGATCTCCCTGTAGTCCTGTTCAGTAAGCTCTAGAGGCGGATATGCGACGGAAGTCTGCCTAGGCGTTAATTCAAACGTTCGTTACATTGCTTGGGTGACCCAGTTCAATAACAACGTGCAAGGAGTATTCGCCATGATTCGTCGTTCCCCGTGGTGGGCCGCTGCCGCGCTGGCGGGCTTGATGGCCCTGTCGAGCGGGCCGCTGCTGGCCTATCAGAGCGAGGTCGAGTCGCTCAAGAGCGAGTGGGAGAGTGTCACCACCGAGCTGCGTGGCGGCGAGCGCCGCGACGCGCTGTCGCGCCTCGCCGACCAGGCCGAGGCGCTGGCCGGGCGTCACGCCAACCAGGCCGAGGTGCTGGTGTGGCAGGGCATCATCCTGGCCTCCTACGCCCGCGAGCGCAGCGGGCTCGGCGCGCTGGGCAGCGCGCGCAGCGCTCGCGATGCGCTGGAGCGGGCGGTAGAGCTCGACCCCCAGGGCGGTAACGGCTCGGCCTACGTGACCCTGGGCGCGCTCTACGACCGCGCGCCGGGGCGGCCGCTGGGCTTCGGCAACAGCAATACCGCCGAGCAGATGTTCCAGCGTGCGCTGGAGATTCGCCCCGACGGTATCGATGTGAACTTCTACTATGCCGCTTTCCTGCACGAGGAGGGGCGCCTCGACGAGGCCCGCGAACACGCCCAGCGTGCCGTCGAGGGCGAGGCGCGGCCCGACCGCGAGGCCTCCGACGAGGCGCTCAGAGTCGAGGCCAGGACGCTGCTGTCGCGGCTGACTTGACAAGCGCCAGCGCCACGGGCGGTTGGCAGCGGGGGGCGAGGTCGTGATAATGGCTCATTCACTCGAGCCGGAGGCACGATGTCAGATTCGCCCACAGCGCCTCACGATGGCGCCGCCGATCGCGTAAGCGTCACCACGCCGCGCTTCGCTGCCGCGGACGTCGAGCGCCAGCAAGACGAGTGCCTGTTCCAGGGCTTCTTCCGCCTGGAGCGGCGCACCCTGCGCCATCGCCTGTTTCAGGGCGGTTGGAGCGACGCGGTCGTTCGCGAGGTTCACGTGCGTCGCGACGCGGTGGGGGTGCTGCTCTACGACCCTGGCCGCGATACGGTGGTACTGGTCGAGCAGATTCGTGCCGGCGCGCTGGATGATCCGCTGAGCCCCTGGAAGCTGGAGCCGGTAGCAGGCCTGATCGAGACCGGCGAGGACCCTGCCGAAGTGGCGCGGCGCGAGGCCATCGAGGAGGCCGGCTGCGAGATCGACGAGCTGATCGAGCTGCACTCCTACTACCCCAGCCCCGGCGCCTGCAGCGAGCGGGTCACGCTATACTGCGGACTGGTCGACAGCCGCGGGGTGGGCGGCGTGCACGGCCTGGACGAGGAGCATGAGGATATCCAGGTTCACGTGCTGCCGTTTCTCAAGGCCTGGGAACTCCTCGAGGCCGGCCGACTCGACAATGCCATGTGCCTGATTGCCTTCCACTGGTTGTCGCGCGAGCGGGCCTCACTGCGTGCAAGGAGGTAAGCCTGTGGCCAGAGCCGCCTACGTCACCGATCTCAAGACCCTGCAAGGGGAGTGCACAGCCAACTACCTGCGCCTGACACGGCTGCTGGGCGAACTCGACGCCGGCGAGGTGCGCGAGATCGCCCTGCGCGGACGCGATACGCGGTTCGGTTCGCTGTGGCTCGAGGTGCTCGAATGTGCGCCCTATACGACTATCCTGCGCGTCTCCCAGAGCGGGGTACTGGATGCCTTCATCGATCCGCCGCGCATGCAGGTACACCTCTATCACGACGTGCGCATGGCCGAAGTGACCGACTTTCAGCGCCAGCGCCACTTCCGCGGCCGCTATCGCTACCCCAATGCGCGCATGCATCAGCCCGACGAGAAGCTGCAGCTCAACCGCTTCCTCGGCGAATGGCTGGAGCATGGCCTGGCCCACGGACACTCCCTCGACCTGCCTATCGCCCGCTGAGCCACCCACTACAAGAGTAAGGAATGCTGCGGATGCGGCTGATCCAGATCACCGATTGCCATCTCCTCGCCGACCCGCTGGCGCCCTCCCGTGCCGGCTTCCCGCTACGCCAACTGCAGGCGGTGGTAGAGCACGCGCGGCGCCGGCGGCCCGATGTCGTATTGGTCAGCGGCGATGTCAGCCAGGACGGCACGCCGGCGTCCTATCGCCACGCGCTGGAGGTGTTCGCCGAACTCGACTGCCCGTGGTACTGGCTGCCCGGCAACCATGACCACCTGGCGGACATGGCCGATGCCCGGGCGCTCCACGACCAGGTCGATCTCGGCGACTGGCGGCTGCTGCTGCTGAATACCCAGGTAGTGGGGGAGCCCCATGGCGAGATGGGCGAGGCTCGCTGCCGGTGGTTGGACGAGCAACTGGCCGCGGATTCTCGGCCGACCCTGATTGCGATGCACCATCCGCCGCTGGCGGTGGGGGCCGATTGGATGGACGCCATCGGCCTGCATGACCGTGACGCCTTCTGGACGACGGTGACGCCCCACGCCCATCTTCGCGCGATCCTCTGCGGGCATATCCATCAGGCCTTTGCCGGGCGTCATGAGCTGCCGGAGAACGC
The DNA here is from genome assembly GCF_031451695.1 of Franzmannia qiaohouensis. Taxonomy (NCBI): domain Bacteria; kingdom Pseudomonadati; phylum Pseudomonadota; class Gammaproteobacteria; order Oceanospirillales; family Halomonadaceae; genus Franzmannia; species Franzmannia qiaohouensis. Next base: position 215,554 of record NZ_JARWAM010000002.1, on the reverse strand, counting down.
CGGAGAGGTGGCGGTCTACGGTGCGCCGGCGACGGCCGATCAGTTCCTGCCCGGTGCCGAGACGTTCAGCATCGATCAGGCCTCTCGGCCCGGCTATCGTGTCGTCGAGCTCGACCATGACGACCTGTCGACCTGGGTGGAGCGGGTGACACTCTGAGCTTATATTCCTCTATGCGTTATTCCATTTGGCGATAAAAAGATATTTCTTGATTCTTTGACGTTATGATCGGCCCCTCGGTACCCTAGCCGCATCCTGCCGCCTCGGCGGCACGCTGTTTTTTCGGTGTCGCCATTGCGCGGCGCCCCGGTCCAAGAGGTTGCCAGTCGATGCTCTCCCCTGAACGCCAGACCCACCTCAAGCAGCTCGAGGCGGAATCGATCCACATCATCCGTGAGGTGGCCGCCGAGTTCCGCAACCCGGTGATGATGTACTCCATCGGCAAGGACTCCTCGGTGATGCTGCACCTGGCGCGCAAGGCCTTCTACCCGGGCACGCCGCCGTTTCCCTTGATGCATATCGACACCACCTGGAAGTTCAAGGAGATGATCGCCTTTCGTAACCGCATGGCGGCGGAGGCGGGCATGGAGCTGATCGTGCATACCAACGAGGAGGGGCGCGCGGCCAACATCAACCCCTTCGACCACGGCAGCGCCAAGTACACCGACGTGATGAAGACCCAGGCGCTCAAGCAGGCGCTCACCGAGCACGGCTTCGATGCCGCCTTCGGCGGCGCGCGCCGCGACGAAGAGGCCAGCCGCGCCAAGGAGCGGGTCTACTCGTTTCGCGACAAGTACCACCGCTGGGATCCCAAGAACCAGCGCCCCGAGCTGTGGAGCATCTACAACGCCAAGGTCAACAAGGGCGAATCGATCCGCGTCTTCCCGCTCTCCAACTGGACCGAGCTGGACATCTGGCAGTACATCTACCTCGAGCAGATCCCCATCGTGCCGCTCTACTACGCCGCGCCGCGGCCGATCGTCGAGCGCGACGGCATGCAGATCATGGTCGACGACGAGCGCCTGCCGCTGGCGCCCGGTGAAGTCCCCGAGGAGAAGTGGGTGCGTTTTCGCACCCTGGGCTGCTACCCGCTCACCGGCGCGGTGGAGTCGCACGCCGCGACCCTGCCCGAGATCATCCAGGAGATGCTGCTGACCAAGACCAGCGAGCGCAGCGGCCGGGCCATCGACCACGACCAGGCCGGCTCCATGGAGAAGAAGAAGCGCGAGGGATATTTCTAGTAGGCACCGCTGATCGCGACTGAAGTCGCTCCTACAGGGCAAATAACCCGGTGTTGTGGGAGCGGTTTCAACCGCGATAGTCCGCTCGAGTCACCTTCCCTATATCCATTTCTTCAGGATTGATTATGTCTCATTCTTCGCCCTTGATCGCCGACGATATCGAGTCCTACCTCAAGGAACACGAGAACAAGGACCTGCTGCGCTTCATCACCTGCGGCAGCGTCGACGACGGCAAGTCGACCCTGATCGGGCGGCTGCTGCACGACTCCAAGATGATCTACGAAGACCAGCTGGCGGCGATCACCCAGGCCTCCAAGATCAGCGGCACCACCGGCGACGCCGTCGATCTGGCGCTGCTGGTCGACGGCTTGCAGTCGGAGCGCGAGCAGGGCATCACCATCGATGTCGCCTATCGCTTCTTCTCCACCGACAAGCGCAAGTTCATCATCGCCGACACCCCGGGCCACGAGCAGTACACCCGCAACATGGCCACCGGCGCCTCCACGGCGAGCCTGGCGGTGATCCTGATCGACGCCCGCTACGGCGTGCAGACCCAGACCCGCCGGCACAGCTTCATCGCCGACCTGCTGGGCATCCAGCACCTGGTGATCGCGGTCAACAAAATGGATCTGGTCGAGTTCTCCGAGGCGCGCTTCAACGAGATCGTCGCCGACTATCGCGCCTTCGCCACCAATCTGAAGGCGCCGGACATTCGCTTCGTGCCGATGTCGGCGCTGGAGGGCGACAATGTCGTCAACCGCAGCGAGCGCATGCCCTGGTACCGCGATGCCAGTGGCAACGCGGGGCCGGCCATGCTCGAGCTGCTGGAGAGCGTCGAGATCACCCACGACCAGAACCTCAGCGACCTGCGCTTCCCGGTGCAGTACGTCAATCGCCCCAACCTCGACTTCCGCGGCTACTGCGGCACCCTGGCCGCCGGCATCCTGCGCCCCGGGCAGCGGGTCAAGGCGCTGCCCTCGGGCAAGGTCAGCGCGGTCGAGCGTATCGTCACCTTCGATGGCGATCTCGAGGCGGCCTATCCCGGCCAGGCGATCACCGTGACCCTGGCAGACGAAATCGACATCTCTCGCGGCGACTGGATCGTTGCCGAGGACGCCGAGGTGCCGCGCTCCAACGCCTTCGAGGCGGATATCGTGTGGATGCACGAAGACGCCCTTGCGCCAGGCAAGCTCTACGACCTCAAGCTCGCCACCCGCGACCTGTCAGGCTCGGTGAGCTCCATCGACTACCAGATCGACGTCAACACCCTCGAGCACCGCGCCGCCGAGCGGCTCGAGCTCAACGCCATCGCACGCTGCCAGTTGGAGCTGACCAGTGCGGTACCGGTGGACGACTACCGTAACAGCCCAGGTACCGGCAGCTTTATCGTCATCGACCGCCTGAACAACGTCACCGTGGGGGCGGGAATGATCCGCGGTGCCGTTGAAGCCGGGGCGCAAGGAGCAGGCCAAGTCGACTGGCCGGCCTTCGAGGTAGAGCTGAATGCGCTGATCCGCAAGCATTTCCCGCACTGGGAAGCCAAGGACGTGCGCGACCTGCTGGGCCGCTGATCGGCGCTTGACCTCGGCACTGGTTGCCGCACACTGGTGACTCTTCTCCGCCGGGCAGCTGGGCTGCCTGGCGGTCTCCTGCCTACTGGGATAAGGAGGTCTCCTGAGCCAGTCACCACCGCCACGGCCGCACTTCGTGCGCCGCCTGCTGCATCTCCTCGCCAAGCCGATGAAACGCGACCGCGGCCGTGGCGGGGTGGTAGTGAACCCCTATCGTGGCTACGGCTCGCAGCGCGAGGCCTACCTGATGGGGCGGGTGTTTCGCCAGTCGGCGCTGAGCCGGATGATTCCCCACCACGGCATGCTGCGTGATCTGGCCGATATCGTCCGCCGCATCGAGCGCCGCGGCATGGCAGGTGCCGAGGTGGAGATCTGCCTGGGCGCCAATCAACAGACGGTGACCACCGACCGCGATGGTTACTTCGATGTCCGCCTCTCCCTCAAGACGCCGCTGCCCGAGGGGTTGTCGTGGCATGTGGCCGACCTCAGCGTCAGTCACGCCGGCGAGCAGGTCCACTGCCGTACCGGGGTCTATATCCCGCCGCCGGATACCGACCTGCTGGTGATCAGCGATATCGACGACACCGTGATGTATACCGGGGTCGCCGACAAGCTGCGCATGCTGCATCGGCTATTCGTTCAGCAGGCCGAGCGGCGCACCGCCTTCCCCGGCGTTGCCAGCCTCTACCAGGCACTTCACCACGGTGCTAGCGGCGAGGCCAAGCGGCCCATCCTCTACGTGTCGCGCGGCCCCTGGTGCATCTACGAGATGCTCGAGGCGTTCTTTCAGCTCAATCGCATTCCGGTGGGGCCGATCCTGTTCCTGCGTGAGTGGGGCATCAGCTGGCGGCGGCCCTGGCCGCGTCGTGCCGAGGACCACAAGCACGACATGATCACCCGCATGCTGACGCTGATGGAGGACATGCCCTGCGTACTGATCGGCGACAGTGGCCAGCACGACCCCGAGGTCTATACGCGCATCGTCAAGGAGCACCCCGGCCGGGTGACGGCGATCTATATTCGCCGCGTCGACCGCAAACCCGACCGCGAGCGGGCCATCCAGCGGCTGCGTGACGAGATCGCCGACAGCGACTGCCAGCTGGTGCTGGCCGCCGACAGTGCCACCATCGCCGCCCACGCCCACCAGCATGGCCTGATCTCCCAGACCGATCTGGTGGCCGTGCGTGAAGCCTCCCGCGACGCCGCGCTATAGCCGCAGCGCCAGGACCGGAGTGGTGAAATGCGCGCTGTGGAGCTGGTCGAGCTGGGCATCGAATACCGCCTCGAGCCGCCGCGCGCGCAGTACCTCGCCGGGCGTGCCGCTGGCAATGCGCTCGCCATGCTGCAGCAGCCAGACGCGGTGGGCGAAACGTGCGGCCAGGTTGAGATCGTGAAGCACACAGCAGATCGCCATATGGCGGGTCTCGGCGAGGCCTCTTAGCAGCCGCATCAGGCGCTGCTGCTGGCCTATGTCGAGGGCGCTGGTGGGTTCGTCGAGCAGTAGCACGCCACCGTCTTGTGCCGTCGGCTCGAGGCCTCCCAGCTGGCAGAGCGCGCGGGCGATCATCGCCCGCTGGCGCTCGCCGCCGGAGAGTGACAGCACGCCGCGCTCGGCGAGTGGCAGCAGGTCGAGGGCTGCCAGGGCGCGCTGTACGGCGCCTGAGTCGGCATCGCTGCCGAGTGCGACCAGATCCTGCAACGGCCAGTCGAAGCCCAGCGAGATGCCCTGTGCCACCAGCGCGCGGCGTCGCGCCAACCTGGCGGGCGACCAGTCGGCGAGTGGCTGGCCGTCGAGACGCACGCAGCCGCGCTCGGCACGACGAAATCCGGAAAGCAGGCTCAGCAGGGTGCTCTTGCCGGCGCCGTTGGGGCCGACAATGGCCAGCAGCTCACCGGCTGCCAGGCGGTCGCTGAAAGGCGTCAGTCGAGGCACGGAGGTAAAACCGGCGCGACGAAGTTCGAGCATGCTGGTACCTCAGGGGCGCTTGAGTAGTAACCACAGAAAGTAGGGGCCGCCGAGCAGGCTGGTCAGCAAGCCGACCGGAATCTCGGCGGGGCTGGCCAGGCTGCGGGCCAGGGCATCGGCGACGATCAGCAGCAGCGCACCGCCCAGCATCGATGCTGGCAGCAGCAGGCGATGCGCGGGACCCAGCCACAGCCGCAGGCAGTGCGGCACCAGCAGGCCCAGGAAGCCGATGATGCCGGCCAGCGCCACGCATAGCCCGACGCCGAGGGCGGTGGCCAGCACCACGCGGCGCTTGAGGCGCGGCGCATCGAGGCCGGCGGCGTGGGCGGTGAGCTCGCCGAGCTGCAGCAGGTCGAGGTCTCGTGCGCTGCGCAGCAGCCACAGCAGCGCCGGGGGGATCCCCAGTAGCGCGCCCAGCGCCGCGCTCCACAGCGCGTGGGATAGGCTACCCATGCCCCACAGGCTGAGCTGGCGCAGCTGCTCGTCGCTGGCGACGAAGGCCAGCACCCCGCCCAGCGCACCGGCCAGGGTGTTGATGGCCAATCCGGCCAGTAGCAGGGTAAACAGCATATTGTCGCCGCGCTGGCGCTCGCCCAGCGCGAATACCAGCACGCAGACGCCGAGCGCACCGAGAAAGCCGGCGACGAACTGGCCGTAGAGTCCCCAGGGGCCGGCGGCGTCGAACAGCACGATCCAGATCGCCACGGCGAGGCCGGCACCGCTGGCCAGGCCCAGCAGCGTAGGATCGGCCAGCGGGTTGCGGAACATCCCCTGCATCGCCGCGCCGCTGCCCGCCAGCATGGCGCCGACCAGTGCGGCGAGCAGCAGCCGGGGCAGTCGCAGCTGCCACCAGATCTGCCACTCCAGCGGTGTCGGCCAGGTACCCAGCAGCACCCGCGGCGAGAGGCCGATCTGCCCGCTCATGGCACTCGCCAGTAGGGCGATAGCGACGGCCAGACCCAGCAGGCCGAGGGTGCGCCTGGCTGTCGCTGGCCGTCCCGTGCGGCGTGGGAGGGGGAGACGCAGGCTGTGATTCATGAGACGTGGGCTCGGCACAGCGCGTCGTCATCGGTGGAGTGCTGGGAGGCGAGCGCGCGATGCAGGGCCAGGATGGCCTCCGGCGTACGCGGCCCGAAGCCGAGTAGCGCCTGGTCGTCGCACACCACCAGCCGGCGTGAGGTGCCGGCCGGTGTCATGGCCAGGCCGGGCAGGCGCCAGAGTGCCTCGCTGCCGCCCAGGGCGTCGAGCCCGGTGCGGGTGACGACCACACTGCTGGGCGCCTCGGCGATCAGGCCCTCGGCGCTGACCACCTTGTAGCCCGGCATCGCGGCGAAGGCGTTGTCGACGCCGGCGGCGCCCAGGGCGGTATTGGCGGCGGTACCGTGCCCGGCGGCCATTGGCGAGGTGCCGGTGTGGCTAAGCAGGAACATCGCCGGCCCCTGGTCGAGACGCGGCAGCTCTGCCACCTCGGCAAGCTGCGCGGCGAGCGACCGATTGAGCGCCTCGGCGGCGGCCTCGCGGCCCAGGCTATCGCCGATGCGGGTCACCTTTTGCGGTATCTCCTCGAGGCGCTGCTCGGCGCTGATGGTGATCACCTCGACGCCGCTGGCCTCGAGCTGGCGAAGCGTCTCGCGCGGCCGAGCCTGGGCGCTCACCACCAGCCGCTCGGGGCGCAGCGACAATACTCCCTCGGCGGCGAGCTGACGCAGGTAGCCCACCGATGGCAGTGCGCTCAGATGCGGCGGGTACTGGCTGGTGTCGTCGCGTCCTACCAGGCTCTCCTCGGCGTCCAGGGCAGCGATGATCTCGGCAACGTCGCCACCGATCACTACCGTGCGCGGGCTCTGGGCCTGGGTGCCCAGCGACCAGCCGATCAGCAGCACCAGCAGGAGGGCCCTCATGCGGCCACCTCCAGATCGGCCTGGCGGGCCAGCAACGTGCGCCATGCCGGTCGTTCGGCATTGCCTTCGCTGCGCTCGGCGTAGAGCTGCAGCAGTAGCTCGCCGTCGCTGGAGAAGGCTTCAAGGCTGGTGACACCGCCATCGCGGTTGGGTTTGTGCACCTGCCATACCTGCGCGATGCGGGCATCATCGAGGTGGAGGGTGAAGTCGTCGCCGAACAGGTTGAGCCAGCTGCCTCGGCGTTGGGGCTGAGGAATGCTGCCGCTGCGGATCTGCACGCCGCCGGGATTGGCGACGAACAGCATCACTGGCAGGGCGCTCTCGGCGGCACCTTCCAGTACCCGCGCTACGCTGTCGGGGGCCAGGCGTCGGGTGAAGCGTCCCTCCATCAGGGTATTGGCTTCGTGGCGCTGCAGGCCGTGGCGGCGCAGCAGGGCGAAGAACTGGTGGACATCGCGCATGCGCGACCAGTCCTCCTCGAGCCCTGGGGCCTGCGGCAGGGGCCGCGGTACCGGCAGCGCCAGGCGGGTGAATACCGGCTCGCTGTCGTTACCGCTTGCCGCCAGCCGCTGCCAGGCAGCAGGCGGCGTGGTTTTCAGCGAAAAGGCCTTGTGCAGTGCCCGGCCGTGGCCGTCGAAGACCTGCAGGCTGTGGCGCAGCGACGTGCTGCCATTGGCATCGGTCAGGCTGTCGCGAACCAGGCAGGCCCAGTGCCAGCGCTGCAGGTGCAGGCGCATATCGAGCCCGCCCGGGGCCAGCAGCAGGCCGGCGCTGGTGAGCGGTGGATAGTAGCCCTGCTGCTCGAGCACCGCGGCGCTAGAGCGGGTCAGTGCCTTGACCAGACCGAGCCGGCAGAACTCGGCGGCGAGGTCCGCCGGTGCCAGGGTAATGGTGGTGACATCGCGCCCTATCCGGGCAGCCTGCAGCTCGCCCTCGCTGATTGCCAGGCGCTCGGCGATGCTGATCGCCGGTAGCCGTGGCGAAGCGGCGCGGGCGGCATCGAAGGCCTCGAGAATGGCATGCTGTTGCGTGTTCATGGGCATCTCCTGTGGTTCACCATTGCAGGCTCAGGTTGGCGAGCAGGCTGCGCCCGTCGCCGAGGTTGCCGTCGGGGCGGTACCAGGTCTTGTCGGCGACGTTGCGCAGGCTGAGCGAGGTCGACACGGCGGGCGTGAACTGCCAGGCCAACTGCAGGTCGTGGAGGCCGTAGCCGGGCTGCGGCTCGTCGCCCTTGTCGTAGGCGCGGGCGAAGCGGCCGCGCCAGCCCAGCGTCAGGTCGCCATCGGCGAGCTGGTAGTCGACGCCGGTCAGCGCCTCCAGCGGCGTGAGCGTGCCCAGCGCCTCACCGCTGTCGCGGTCGTGGCCGCTGACCTCGGCGAGGGCGACGAAGGCGTGGAAGGGCAGGTCGTCGGGGCGGTACTGCAGGCGCGCATCGAACCCCCACAGGTGGGCGCGGTTGACGTTGGTGGCGCGGGTGGTGCCGGCCATGATGTCGACCTCGGTATCGATGAAGTCATCGGCTCGGGTGTCGAAGTAGCTGGCGCGCAGCCCCCAGTCGCCGACGCGCCAGGCGAGCCCGCTCTCCCAGGTCCTGCTGGTCTCGGGGCCGAGGTCGGGGTTGGGTACCCAGTAGTTGTCGGGGGCGCAGAAGAAGGGCCCGGCGCAGAAGCCCGCGAAGTGACGCTGGTCGGCGTAGAGCTCGGAGAGCGTCGGTGCGCGGAAGGCCTCGGCGTAGCCGCTGTAGAACATCAGGGCGTCGCTGGGCGACCAGCTGAGGCGCAGGCGCGGCGAAAGGCGGCCCTCATCGCTGTCGCGCCCTTCGGCATCTTCGGCACGATAGTGGTCGTAGCGGGCGCCGAGGCCCAGCTCGAAGCGTCCGGCACCGCCGTCGTCGAGATAGCGGCCCACTGCCAGGCTGTCGTCGACATAGAGTGCCGCGGTATCGATATCGGCCCGCGGGAAGCCGCTGGCCTGCTTGCCCGGGCGCTGGGTGGCGGTGGTGGCCTCGGCGCCAAAGGCCAGGGTCTGGCTCAGCCAGCCGTGATCGAGGCGGTGGTAGCCGTCGCTCTGCACGTCCAGGCGTTGCTGGGTGCGCTCGGCGTCAGGCTCGTCGATGTTCTGTCGGCTCAGGCTAAGGCGGCTGTCGAGCTGGGTCGCCGCCGCCGGGCTCCAGCGATGGCCGAGCTGCAGGTTGTCGCTGGTCGTCGTGCGGTCGCGCAGACTGCCGTCGTTGGGCTCGAGGGACTGGGGATTGCCGGGCTGACGCGCATCCTCGCGGTAGTTCTGCCACTGGGCGAACAGCCGATGGTCGTCAGCCAGCTGCCAGCCGCCCTTGGCCAGCAGGCTATTGAGGTTGGCATCATCCGGCGCGGTGTGGCCGCCGGCCCGGCGAATGTCGCCGGATTCGCTGCGCCCCAGTGCCAGCAGGCCGTCGACCGCGCCGTTGGCCGTATCGGCCTTGCCGAACAGGCTCAGGCTGGCGCCCAGCTCGTCGCTTGCCGTAGCGCCGCGCAGCGACAGCCGCCCGCCGCGGGTTTCCCCCGCACGCAGCAGGTCGTCGGCGTCTACCGTGTCGAGGCTGATGACGCCACCCATGGCATTGCTGCCATACAGGCTGGAGAGGGCGCCGCGGGCGATCTGAACCTCGCGCAGCAGCCCCGGGTCTACGAAGACATTACCCAGGTGGCCGGTATCGATGTCCTGGCGTATGCCGTCGAGGCGCACCAGCACGCCGTTGCGATCGAAGCCGCGCATGCTAATGGTTTGACCGTTGCGTCGCCCCTGTCCGGCGATGCTCAGCCCGGGTTGGCTGCCCAGTGCATCCTCGAGGCGCACGGCGGTCGACAGCGTCGGGTCGTGGCGATCGAGGGTGTCGATGATCAGCGGGGCACGAAAGGTGTCGCTGGGTGTGCGGGTGCCGGTGACCACTAGCGGGGCCAGCTCGTCCTGGCCAGTGTCGTTGGCAACGCTGCTGGCCATTGGTGACAAACAGAGTAGCGCCAGGGCGCCGCTGCAGCTCAGTGTTCGCTTCATGTTCCTGAGATTCCCTTGCGTGTATCAGGAGAGGCGGCTGGCTGGGTGGCGAGTGGCTACCTGGCTGGCGGTATCGGTTGTATGGTCGAATTACGAGGTCAGAATCAGTTTGCCGTTGCGCGTCTCGCGCAGCTGGTACTCGCGGCCGCGATGCTCGATGATCAGCACGCCGCGTGGGTCGAGCAACTGCTCGCTGGCTATGCGACCCTGGCGCATAGCGCTGCGCCTGGGATCGGCGTCCGAGGTTGGCGAGTGTGGTGGCGGTGAGGTCATGAGCATGGCCCGGTATGTGGCTGGCTTTTAAACGCGAATAATTATTGTTTGTTTTGTGGCGCGCGTCAAGCCTGGGGCCGGCGAGCCTCGAGCGGTCGATCGAGGGTAGAGGAGTAATAGCGGTATGCTGATCATTGCACTGGTACTGGTGGCGGCTGTGTTCATCCTGCCCAACTACTGGGCCAAATGGGTGCTGAATCGCCACGCTCGGCAGCGCAGCGATTATCCCGGCAGCGGCGGTGAGCTGGCCAGGCATCTGCTCGAGCGGCTGGGCATCGAGGGGGTGGAAGTGGAGGTCACCGAGTATGGCGATCACTACGACCCTGCCGCGCGGCGGGTGCGGCTGTCGCCGGAACACTATGAGGGGCGCTCGCTGACCGCGGTGACGGTGGCTGCCCATGAGGTGGGGCATGCCATCCAGCACGCCCGCGGCTACACGCCGCTGCTGGCGCGCACGCGGCTGGTGGGGGTTGCCCAGCAGGCCGAGAAGCTCGGCGCGGTACTGATGATGGCCGCGCCCTTCCTGTTCATCCTCACCCGACTGCCCGGCGGCATGCTGATCGTGGTACTGGCGGCGCTGATCAGTTTCGGTACCGCGGCGCTGGTGCATCTGATCACGCTGCCGGTGGAGTTCGACGCCAGCTTCCAGCGCGCGCTGCCGCTGCTCAAGCAGTATATCCCACCCTACGACATGCCTGCCGCCCGCCACGTGCTGACCGCCTGCGCCTTCACCTATGTGGCGGCTTCACTGGCCAGCATCCTCAATCTGGGTAGATGGCTGGTGATCCTTAGGCGCTAGCCTTCCCTCTCCCACTTTGCTCCCGTACTTGCGTTGAGCGAGGGGCGCCGGCGGATCAGCCTCGAGCGATGCTGTTCTCTACTGCGGCCGGTTGGCGATCACCACCGCGCGGCGCGGCGCCGGGTAGCCCTCGCGGGTGCGGGTGGGGTCGTCGGGGTCGAGGAAGTCGGCCAGCGATTGGAAGGTCATCCAGTCGGTGCTGCGCTGCTCGTCGCTGCTGGTGACCGCTTCGTCGACGACGCGCACGTTACTGAAGCCGCAGCGCTCGAGCCACTGGCAGAGTGCCGCGGAGGAGGGCAGGAAGTAGACGTTGGGCATCGCCGCATAGCGCTCCCCGGGCAGCAGTACGGTGGTGGCGTCGCCCTCCACCACCAGGGTCTCCAGCACCAGCTCGCCACCGGGGCGCAGGGCATCCTTCAGCTGCTGCAAGTGCTCCAGCGGGGCGGGGCGATGGTAGAGCACCCCCATCGAAAACACCGTATCGAAGAACGCCAGGCGTTCGGGTACCTCCTCGATGCCGACCGGCAGGAAGTGGGTGCGCCCACCGTCGGCGTCGCCAACGAAGTGACGCACCGCCTGGAACTGGTAGAAGAAGCGCGGCGAGGGGTCGATCACCAGCACGAAGGCTGCCCCGGCGCCGGCCATGCGCCAGGCGTGATAGCCGCTGCCGCCGCCGACGTCGAGCACGCGTCGGCTGCGCAGGTCGGCAAGGTGCGGGACGAGGCGCTGCCACTTCCAGTCCGAGCGCCACTCGGTATCGATATGAATGCCGGCCAGCCGATAGGGGCCCTTGCGCCACGGCATCAGCTTGCGCAGCAGGTTCTCGCACTGGCGACGCTGGCTGTCGCTGAGGGCGAGCTCGACGCTGACGGTATCGGCATCCAGCGTCACCTCGCGCGTCTCGGGCAGCGCCGGCAGCTTGGCGACGGCTTTGTCCCAGGCCGGCAGGTCGCCGTAGCGCTGGCGGTCGAGGCCGCTTGCCAGCTGCTCGGGCAGGCGCGCCAGCCAGGTATCCAGGCCCTGGTCGACGAAGGCGTGATAGAGCTCTCGGTGGGGGTGGGGCATGGGGTTCTCGCTGTCTTGCACGTGACTAGAAGGTGCACCAGCCGCTGGCTTCCATCAGCCGATACTGCCAGTAGCGGCGTCGCGAGGCATCAAGGTACGCCTCGGGGTTGGTACTGAAGTGTTCGGCGGCGGTGTTGTGCCAGTGACGTTCGAAGGCCTCGCGGGCCGCTGCGATGATCGGATCGTCGGCATTGGCGACCAGCTCGAGATCGGCCTCGAAGTTGAGGTCGTCGAGGCTGCGCCGGGTGTAGTTGGCCGAGCCCAGCAGCAGTCGCGCCGGGCGCTCGCTGGCGTGGCGCAGCAGCACCTTGCTATGCGCCTGCTCGCCGTGGGTATCGCTCCAGCGCAGCTGGATGCCGGCGGCCACCAGATCGCTGGCCGCCTGGCGGTTGGGCATGCCGCTGCCCGAGACGCCGAAGGCGTGGTGGTTGGGGTCGAGCAGCACCCGCACCTCAACGCCCCGCGCCACGGCCCTGGCCAGCGCAGCAATCACGCCGCGGTGGGAGAGGTAGAGCACCTCGATATCGAGCCGCTCGCCGGCGTGGGCATCATCGATGATCGCCAGCAGGGTGCGCTTGATGGCGCCCTCGCTGAGCAGCCGCAGGCGCGGGGTATGGCGACTAGCGTTGGTGTCGCTGACCCTCGGCTGGGCGTGGCCGATGGTGACGCCGCTGCGGGCGGCGATCTCGCGCTCTGAGGCGAGCAGGTCGAGGGCCACGTCGCCGGAGACGCGCAGCGCCACGTCACGGTAGTCGCTGCTGCCGTCGTCGGCGTTGGCGGAGCTGACCATGGCGGTCCAGCGCTCCCCTTCGTCGACCACCAGCGTCTTGCGGTGGTTGGCGTTGAGGTTGAGCAGCGTCAGGTAGCTGCGCAGGCCGACCTTGCCGGGACCCAAGGGGTTGGGCAGCCAGCCGCCGCGGGACGAGTTGCCGAGCCAGCGCAGGCCTAGGCGCCACAGCGCGGTCCAACTCGGGTTGGGGTCGCGGCCGATGGTCAGATCGGTCGTCGCCACGCGGATGCCGGCCGCTTCGAGCTGGCGGTGATGGCTCAGCTCGCGTCCGCCGTAGACGGCGTTGATGGGGTCGGTGATGACCACCATCTCGACCTCGGGACACGCCCGTTTGCGTGCCAGCAGGGCATCGCGCAGCGCCACCGATACCTGCCGATGGCAGTCATGGCGGTCGTCGGCGGGGTCGTTGAACTGGAATATATCCAGCACCACCAGCTTTTCGGCCTGGCCGATCAGGCGAAACATCTCGTCGAAGATCTGCTGGCGGCAGTGGCGCTGGCCGTTGGCGTCGACAAAAGTCTCGTCGAGCAGCAGCTGTGGGGCGATCGGTTCACGCCATGGCGCCTCGACGCCGAGGCCGGGGGGCAGCGGCTTGCGCGAGTGCCACCAGGCCGTGGCCACATAGAGCGTCAGCGCGATAGCCGCCAGCCCGATCCAGGCACTCATGACATCCCTCTCATGGCCAGCTCCTCACGGCTTGAAGGCGATCAGCGAGGCGAAGTTGAGGTACTGGAACCACACCTGGCTGCGTGCGAAGCCGGCGCGGGCCAGGCGTGCCTGGTGAGCGTCGAGGGTGTCGGGGACCAGCACGTTCTCCAGGGCGTTGCGCTTCTGGCTGATCTCCAGGTCGCTGTAGCCGTTGGCACGCTTGAAATCGTGATAGCGCTCCACCAGCCAGGCGTTGTCCTGCTCGTCCTCGGCGACGATCTTCTCGGATAGCACCAGCACACCACCGGGCTCGAGGGCCGCGTAGAGCGCGGCGATCACCGCATCGCGGTCGGTGGGGGGCAGGAACTGCAGGGTGAAGTTGAGCACCACCATGCCCGACGGCCGGTAGTCGAGGTGGCGGATATCGCCCTCGACGACCTCGATGCAGTGCTCGGGAGACTCGCTGGCAAGCGTCTCCCGGGCACGGGCCACCATGGCCGGCGACAGGTCGACGCCGGTCAGGCTGAAGGCCTCGGGGGGTAGGCGGCCGGCCAGGGCCAGACCCACTGCGCCCAGCGAGCAGCCCAGGTCGTAGACGTGGGCGCCGTGGCGCAGGTGGCGCTCGGCGATCACGCCCAGCATGCCGAGGATCTGGCCGTAGCCCGGCACCGAGCGGCGGATCATGTCGGGAAAACAGGCCACCACCCGTTCATCGAAGGAGAAGCGCGCCAGCCGATCCAGGGGTGTCGAAAAGATGGCGTCACGGTAAGATGCATCACTCATGGCGTTGCTGCAGGTCCGGACCAAGGTTCGAGCATTTTACGCGCCGCGACGCCAGGCTGCACGAATCCACGGCGCCGTGCGCGGCACCGATCAGGGAGAGAGAGGATGAATCAGGAAGATCGCATCGATCAGAGCGGCGCCTGGCAGGCGCTGGAGCGCCACGCCGGCCAGATGCGAGACGTACATCTGCGCGAGCTGTTTGCCACTCAAGGGCGCTTTGCGCGCTTCAGTCGCGAGGCCGCGGGGCTGATGCTGGATCTTTCCAAGCAGCGCTGGAGCGACGAGACCTTTGCGCTGCTGCTGGCACTGGCCCGCGAGGCCGAGGTGCCCCAAGCGATTACCCGGCTGCTCGACGGCGAGCGCGTCAACCGCTCCGAGGATCGCCCGGCGCTGCACACCGCGCTGCGCCTGCCGGAGAGTGCGCGCCTCGAGGTCGAGGGCGAAGACCTGGTGCCGGCGGTGCACGCCACCCTGGAGCAGATGCAGCGCATGGTCGACAAGCTGCATGCCGGCCAGTGGCGCGGCGCCACCGGCAAGGCGATCAGCGACGTGGTCAATCTCGGCGTGGGGGGCTCGGATCTGGGGCCGCTGATGGTCACCCACGCGCTGGCCGACTACCGCCCCGAGGGCGTGCACGAGGTGCAGGTGCACTTCGCCTCGACCATGGATGGCTCCCAGTTGGCCGACTATCTGTCGCGGCTCAACCCCGAGACCACGCTGTTCGTGCTGTCGTCCAAGTCGTTCACCACCATCGATACGCTGTCCAACGCACGCACCGCCCGCGACTGGCTCTACGCCCGGCTGGTATGCAGCCGCAGTGATGCCGGCAACGGCGCGGCGGCCGAGATCGACCGCGCGCTGGTGATGCGCCAGCACTTCATCGGCGTCTCGGCGAGCCCCGACAAGATGAGCGAATGGGGCATCGCCGCGGCCAACCAGCTGGAGTTCTGGGAGTGGGTCGGGGGACGCTACTCGCTGTGGGGGGCGATCGGCCTGCCCATCGCGCTGGTGGTGGGCATGGACAACTTCCGCGCACTGCTGGATGGCGCCCACGCCATGGATCGGCATTTCCGCGAGGCGCCGCTGGAGGACAACCTGCCGGTGCTGCTGGGGCTGGCAGGCATCTGGAACGTCAACTTCCTGGATATCCGCGCCCACTCGATCCTGCCCTACGACGGCCGCCTGGAGTACTTCGCCGCCTATCTCGAGCAGCTGGAGATGGAGTCCAATGGCAAGTCGGTGACCAACGACGGCCAGGTCACGCCCTATTCCACCTGCCCGGTGCTGTGGGGCCAGCTGGGGCCCAACGCCCAGCACGCCTTCTACCAGCTGCTGCACCAGGGTACCCAGCCGGTGGAGTGCGACTTCATCGCACCGATGCGCCGCTACGATCGGGTCGAGGACGACGCCACCCGTGCCCACCTCAAGGCCCAGCACCGCCTGACCCTGGCCAACTGCTTCGCCCAGTCGCGGCTGCTGATGCTGGGCGACGACGCCATCGACGAGGACGGCCCGCGACCCAGCCACAAGCGCTACCGCGGCAACCAGCCGTCGACCACCCTGCTGCTGGAGCGGCTGTCGCCGGCGACGCTGGGGGCGCTGATCGCCCTCTACGAGCACAAGGTCTTCGTCCAGGCGACGATCTGGGGTATCAATCCCTTCGACCAGTGGGGCGTGGAACTCGGCAAGCAGATTGCCGGCGAGACCGAGCAGATCCTGTCGAGTCATGCGGGCCTCGAGCGCATGGATGACTCCAGCCGCGGGCTGATCGAGGCGCTGTGGGCGGCGGAGCGCAAGGCGGGGCCATGATGCTGTTGATTTGTACAGGAGTTGCGCTATGCTGACGACTGCCGCTGCCATACCGGCGGCGACAGGCGTACTCTACCTGCACGGCTTCAATAGCGGCAGCGGCTCGCCCAAGGCGAAACTGGTGGCGAGTGGCTGTGATGCGCTCGACGCCGGGCCGCTGCCGTGTGCCACGCCGCAGTTGCCGCATCGCCCCAGCCAGGCCTTGGCGCTGGCCGAGTCGCTGCTCGCGACGCTTGGCCCGCAACCGCTGCTGGTGGGCAGTTCGATGGGCGGTTTCCTGGCCAGCTGCCTGGCCGAGCGGCATGAGCTGCGTGCGGTGGTGATCAACCCCGCGGTGCGCCCGGCTGGCCTGGTCGAGGGCTGGCTGGGCGAGGCCTTCGTCAATGAGTATACCGGCGAGCGCTTTACCATCGAGGGCGCGCATCGCGACCAGCTGGCCGAGCTGACCCCGGCACGGCTCGACCCGCGCCGCTACCTGGTGCTGCTGGGCACGGCCGACGAGACCCTGGACCCACGCGATGCGGCCGCCGCCTACCGAGGCGCGGCGATGATCCTGCAGCCGGGGGGCGATCACGGCTTCAGCGCCCTGGGCGAATTTTTGCCGGCGCTGTTTGCCCACGGCGGCCACCGCCTGGCGCCCGAGGCCACGGCGCGACCACGCCTGGACGACGACTTTCACCCATAGCCTGGACGACGCATGACGCAATACAGTGCAAGTTCGATCGAGGTACTCTCTGGCCTCGAACCGGTGCGCAAGCGCCCCGGCATGTATACCGATACCAGCCGGCCCAACCACCTGGCCCAGGAAGTCATCGACAACAGCGTCGACGAGGCGCTCGCCGAGCACGCCCGCGAGATCCGCGTGCGGCTGCTCGACGATGGCGGTATCGAGGTCAGCGACGACGGCCGTGGCATGCCCATCGACGTGCACCCGGAGTACGGCGTCACCGGCATCGAACTGATCCTCACCAAACTGCACTCCGGCGGCAAGTTCTCAGCGTCCAGCTACCGCTTCTCCGGGGGGCTGCACGGGGTAGGGGTGTCGGTGGTCAATGCGCTGTCGACACGCCTCGAGGTCGAGGTGATGCGCGACGGCAACCGTTACTTCATGGCCTTCGAGCATGGCGACAAGGTCGCCGAACTCGAGGTGGTCGGCAGCTGTGCCAAGCGCCTTACCGGCACCCTGGTGCGCTTCTGGCCCGATGTGAGCTATTTCGATAGCCCCAAGCTGTCACTGCCGCGCTTGCAGCACTTGCTGCGCGCCAAGGCGGTGCTCTGCCCGGGGCTCAAGGTTACCTTGGTCGAAGCCGACGGCAGCGAGAGCGAATGGCAGTACGAGGATGGCCTGCGTGACTACCTGGCCCAGGCCACCGATGGCTATGAGGTGCTGCCGAGCTCGCCCTTCGTGGGTCACTACAGCGATGACGAACAGGGCGTCGATTGGGCCATACAGTGGCTGCCCGAGGGCGGCGAGCCGCTCACCGAGAGCTACGTCAACCTGATTCCCACGCCGCTCGGCGGCACCCACGTCAACGGCCTGCGCTCGGGGCTGCTCGAGGCGCTGCGCGAGTTCTGCGACTACCGCAGCCTGCTGCCGCGCGGTGTCAAGCTGACCGCCGACGACCTCTGGGAGCGGGTCTCCTACGTGCTCTCGGTCAAGATGCTCGACCCGCAGTTCGCCGGCCAGACCAAGGAGCGGCTGTCGTCGCGCACCGTGGCGGCATTCGTCGCCGGGGTGGTCAAGGACGCCTTCTCGCTGTGGCTCAACCATCACGTCGACCAGGCCGAAGCGCTGGCTGAACTGGTGATCAGTGCCGCCCAGCGCCGCCAGAAGAGCGCCAAGAAGGTGGCGCGCAAGAAGGTCACCTCGGGCCCGGCGCTGCCCGGCAAGCTGGCCGACTGCTCCGGCCAGGACCCGGTGGCCAGTGAGCTGTTTCTGGTCGAGGGCGACTCCGCCGGCGGCAGCGCCAAGCAGGCCCGAGACCGCGAGACCCAGGCGATCCTGCCGCTGCGCGGCAAGATCCTCAATACCTGGGAAGTCGAGTCCCACGACATCTACGGCTCCCAGGAAGTCCACGACATCGCCGTGGCCATCGGCATCGATCCGGTCAGCGAGGATCTTTCCAAGCTGCGCTATCACAAGATCTGCATCCTCGCCGACGCCGACTCCGACGGGCTGCACATCGCCACGCTGCTGTGTGCGCTGTTCGTGCGCCATTTCCCGGCGCTGGTGGATGCCGGCCATGTGTTCGTCGCCATGCCGCCGCTGTACCGCATCGATCTCGGCAAGGAGGTCTTCTACGCCCTCGACGAGAGCGAGAAGACCGCTACCCTCAAGCGTCTCGAGGGCAAGCGCGGCACGCCCAACGTGCAGCGCTTCAAGGGCCTGGGCGAGATGAGTCCATTGCAGCTGCGCGAAACCACCATGGCCCGCGATACCCGGCGCCTGGTGCAGCTCACCCGCGAGGTCGGCGACGGCACCATGGAGATGATGGACATGCTGCTGGCCAAGAAGCGCGCCGGCGACCGCAAGAACTGGCTGGAAGATTACGGCAACCTGGCCGATATCGAGGTGTAGCGCCGAGCTACAAGCGCCAAGCTTAGCGGCGCCGGGGACAGCTCAAAGGGTAATCTGCCCCGATCTTGCTGGGGCCGTAAGCTGGAAGATACCGAGGCTAGCGGCACCGGGGACAGCTCAAAGAGGAGGTTCTGCGCCATGGATGGCGCAGGGAGCGCCCAGGGATGGGTTTACAGCGCCTCTTCGACGAGCTGTCGCCGGTAAGCCGCGGGTCGAGCAGAAGATGATTCTTGAACCCTGACCAGGGGCTTATCGAATGACCATGGATATCCACGTGGCGGAGGGCGACGTCGAACGTCTCTCACTGCGCGAATACACCGAGAAAGCCTACCTCGACTACTCGATGTACGTGATTCTCGACCGTGCCTTGCCGCATATCGGCGACGGCATGAAACCCGTGCAGCGGCGCATCATCTACGCCATGCGCGAGCTTTCGCTCAACGCCAGTGCCAAGTACAAGAAGTCGGCGCGTACCGTCGGCGACGTGCTCGGCAAGTTCCACCCCCACGGCGACAGCGCCTGCTACGAAGCGATGGTGCTGATGGCCCAGTCGTTCAGCTATCGCTATCCGCTGGTCGACGGCCAGGGCAACTGGGGGAGTCCCGACGATCCCAAGTCGTTTGCCGCCATGCGCTACACCGAGGCGCGGCTGTCGAAGTTCGCCGAGGTGCTGCTCGCCGAGCTCGGCCAGGGCACCGTCGACTGGACGCCCAACTTCGACGGCACCATGAACGAGCCGGTGGTGCTCCCCGCGCGCCTGCCCCATGTGCTGCTCAACGGCGGGACCGGCATCGCGGTAGGCATGGCCACCGATATACCGCCGCACAACGTCAGTGAGGTGGTCGAGGCCACCTGCCATCTGCTGCGCCACCCCGAGGCCTCCACCGCCGAGCTGATGCAGTACCTGCCGGCGCCGGACTTCCCCTCGGCGGCGGAGATCATCACCCCCCGCGACGACCTGGCCAAGCTCTACGAGAGCGGCCGCGGCTCGGTCAAGCTGCGCGCCCGCTACGCGATGGAAGAGAGCAGCATCGTGATCACCGCGCTGCCCTACCAGGTCAGCGGTTCCAAGGTGCTGGAGCAGATCGCCGCGCAGATGCAGGCCAAGAAGCTGCCGATGGTAGCCGATCTGCGCGATGAATCGACCCACGAGGAGCCGACCCGGCTGGTGATCGAACCGCGCTCCAACCGGGTCGACATCGAATCGCTGATGGCGCACCTGTTTGCCACCACCGACCTCGAGAAGAACATTCGCGTCAACATGAACGTGATCGGCCTCGATGGCCGGCCGCGGGTGCTGGCGCTGCCCGCGCTGCTTGGCGAGTGGCTGCGCTTCCGGCGTAGCACGGTGCGTCGCCGCCTCGAGCACCGCCTGGGTAAGGTAGAGGATCGCCTGCACCTCCTCGAGGGCCTGCTCGTCGCCTACCTCAATATCGACGAGGTGATCCGCATCATTCGCGAGGAGGACGCACCCAAGCCGGCGCTGATGGAAGCCTTCGGGCTCAGCGATCGCCAGGCCGAAGCGATCCTCGAGCTGCGGCTGCGCCACCTGGCCAAGCTCGAAGAGTTCAAGATCCGCGGCGAGCAGGACGAGCTGTTGGCCGAGCGCGAGCGTCTTCAGGAACTGCTCGGCAACGATGCCGCCCTGACCGACCTGATCGAGGAGGAGATCCGCGAGGCGGGGCGCGAGCACGGCGATGCGCGGCGCGCGCCGCTGGTCGAGCGCGAGGACGCCAAGGCGCTCTCCGAAGTCGAGCTGCTGGGCGCCGACCCGATCACCGTGGTGCTCTCCGAGAAGGGCTGGATCCGCAGTGCCAAGGGGCATGAGATCGATCCCGAGGGACTCTCCTACAAGTCCGGCGATCGCTTCGCCTTGGCCGCCCGCGGCAAGACCAATCAGCCGCTGGTGCTGCTTGACGACACCGGCCGCGCCTACACCCTGGCCGCCCACAACCTGCCCAGCGCCCGCAGCCAGGGTGAGCCGGTCACCGGCCGGGTCAACGTGGTGGCCGGGGCGCATATGGCAGGGCTGATGCTGGCGCCGCCCGACACGCGCTACCTGCTGGCCTCCGACGGCGGCTACGGGTTCATTGCCTGCCTGGAGGACCTCACCGGCAAGAACAAGGCCGGCAAGGCGGTGCTCAGCCTGCCCAAGGGCTGCAACGTGCTGCCGCCGCAGCTGCTGCCGGCCACCGAGGGCTGCCTGGTGGCAGCGGTGTCCAACGAAGGTCGGCTGCTGGTGTTCGACCTCGACAGCCTGCCGCAGATGGCCAAGGGCAAGGGCAACAAGATGATCGATATTCCCGGCTCGCGCGCTGCGCGACGCGAGGAGTTCGTGCGCGACCTGGTGGTGCTCGGCGCAGGCGATGCGCTGGTGATTCATGCCGGCAAGCGCAAGCTGACCCTCAAGCTCGACGACCTGGCCTACTATCGTGGTGAACGTGGTCGGCGCGGCAGCAAGCTGCCGCGCGGCTTCCAGAAGGTCGATGCACTGGAGGTGTCGGCATGACGCGACGACTCTTGATTCGTGCCACCGGCGCGGCGCGTCCCGGCCAATTGGCCGGCCTCGGCAAGGCGCTGGCCAAGGGGGGCGCACGACTGCTCGACATCAACCAGAGCGTGACCTTCGGGATTCTGTCGCTGGAGGCGCTGGTCGGCATCGAGCGCGACGAGGATCTCGAGGCGCTGCTGGCCGAGAGCGGTGCGGCTCTGGGTCTCGATGTCCAGGCCATCCAGGTATCGGCCGAGGACTATCAGCGCTGGAGCAGCGAGGCCAGCCAGCCACGGCTGATCCTGACGCTGCTGGCGCCACACCTGCCGGCGGGGATTCTCGCCGAGGTGGGCGCGCTGACGGCGGAACACGGCTTGGCCGTCGAGCTGATCCACCGCCTCTCCGGGCGCGAGCCGCTGGACGGCGGCGTGCCCCGCGAGCGTGACAGCATCCAGGGCGCCTGCGTGGAGTGCTGGCTGCGCGGCGAAGAGGTCGACCTCGACGCGCTGCGCGAAAAGGCGCTGGCGCTGGGCGCCATGCACGGCGTCGATATCGCCATACAGGAGGACTCTATCTGGCGCCGCCACCGTCGCCTGGTGTGTTTCGACATGGACTCGACGCTGATCCAGACCGAGGTGATCGACGAACTCGCCCGTCGCCACGGCGTCGGCGACGAGGTTGCCGAGGTCACCGAGCGGGCCATGCGTGGTGAGCTCGACTTCCAGCAGAGCTTTCGCCAGCGCATGGCCAAGCTCAAGGGGCTCGACGAGTCGGTGCTGGCCGAGATCGCCGCCGAACTGCCGCTGATGGACGGCGTCGAGCGCCTGATGGCCCAGCTCAAGCGCCTCGGCTACCGCACCGCGATCCTCTCCGGCGGCTTTACCTACTTTGCCGACTATCTGCAGCAGCGCCTGGGCTTCGATGAGGTACATGCCAACCAGCTGGTGATCGAGGACGGCAAGGTCACCGGCGAGGTGCGCGAGCCGATCCTGGATGCCGATCGCAAGGTCGAGCTGCTGCGCGAGATCGCTGCCCGCGAGGGGCTGGCCATGGAGCAGACCATTGCCGTCGGTGACGGGGCCAACGATCTCAAGATGCTGGCTGCCGCCGGGCTTGGGATCGCCTTTCGCGCCAAGCCGCTGGTGCGCCGCCAGGCGCGCCAGTCGATCTCGACCCTGGGGCTGGATGCGGTGCTCTACCTGATCGGCTATCGACAGATCGACCTGGAAGACGGACACTCCTAGGTGTTTAACGCCCAGCGCACGTCTGCAGGACAAACACAATATGAGGCCGCCATGACCTACACAGCCGAGCTGCTCGAAGAGCTGAAGATTCTACGCCTGTTCAACCTGGCCACCACCCAAGAGGGCATCAAGGTGCACTCGAGTGCAGAAGCCGAGGCCATCGCCGCCACCCGGCGGCTCTACGAGAAGGGGCTGGTGACCCAGGAGGACGGTGGCTATCTGACCACTCTGGGCCACGATGCTGCCCACCACGCCCAGGATCTGCTGACCATCCTCAATGGCCCGATCATGGTGGGCTGACAGCCGTTACCGCATGTAACCCTAAAGTAACTGCGGCGCCGGCCGATACCCCTGTATCGGGTCGGCGCCGCAGCGTTGGCGATATCCGCAGGATGACAGACGAGGGCCCGCATGGAGCCTAGCGACAGCCACGTAGTGGTTGATAATACTGGTGAAATCAATGCTTTATTGGATGGCCTCAGTGAGCCCGGCGGTGCCTCGCTGGCCATTGGCGATCCGCCCGGGGAACCCATTCCGGCGCTGCTGATGGCGGTGGAAGAGGGTGGCTCGCTGCTGATCGATATCACCGCAGTGCGCGAGATCGCCAATGAGATCGGCGGTGTCAAACCGCTTCGGCTGATGGGGCAGGCCCGTGGGGCGATGCTGACCACGCCGCCGCTGGTGTTTCAGGGCTGGGTAGAGACTCCCGGGCGGCTGCAGTTCCGCTGCGACTACCCCGAGCAGCTGTGGGTCATGCACCGCCGCGAGGTATTTCGCGCCGAGCTGGGGCCGGGCATGTCGGTCGCCGCCACGCTGGGCTTCGACGATGGTCAGGACCATGTGGAGCTGACAGGACAGCTGAGCAACCTGTCGCTGGGGGGCTGCCTGCTCGAAGTCCCGATGAGCGCCGCGGTGCGGCTGCGGTCCGGGCAGCACGTCGAGGCACTGACGCTGCGTTTTCCCAACCGGCAGCAGCTTACCACCAGCGCTTTCGTGCGACACATTCGAACCGACGGCGAGCAGCAGGTACGGCTGGGCTGCGAGTTTGCCGATGTTAACGCCGAGACCGAGCGTCGGCTATGGTACTTCGTGCGTGAGATCGAGCGGGAAGGGGCGCGCAATGGGTTGGAGGGCAATCGTGACCTGTCGCCCTCGGCGCTGTTCGCCGCTGATGAGAATACGCCGGCGTCCGTGCCTGCCCGCAACCACGGCGCCGACTACGCCACCCCCATGGCGCGGCGGCTGGCCAAGGTCGCCGCTTATCTGGATGGCCAACTGCTGCAGCTGATGGAGGGCCAGCAGGTCGATGCCGGGCTGCTCTCTAGACATAGCGATATGTTGCTGGGCCTGCTCGAGGAGGATCGCGAGGCGCTTCTGTTTGCCAGTGTGTGCCTGGTCGACGATCCGCTGCTGATTCAGCACGGTATCGGCGTGGCGGTGAGGCTGGGCGACCTGGCCGTGGCCCAGGGGCTGCCTCGGGATGTATGCAAGGCGCTGGTGGCCAGCGCCATGCTCCACGACCTGGGCAAGGCACTGCTGCCGTCACCCCTACGTCACGTATTGCGCCGTGCGACCGCCCTGGACGATGCCCAGCGCAGCGAGATGCACCAGCACGTCGCGCTGCTCGAGTCGCGTCTCGACGCTTGTCGCTGGCTGTCGCCGGCAATTCGCAGCGCCGTGGTGAGTGGCATCAATGAGCGTCTCGACGGCAGCGGCTATCCCGCCGGGCGCCGGGGCGAGCAGCTCGAGTCGCTGTCGCGCATGGCGGCAGTGGTTGATGTGGTCGACGCCATGGGGCGGCCGAGGGCGGATCGCCCGGCGCGCAGCCCGAGCGAGATCTATCGCCACTTGCTGGGCCAGCCTGGCGCCTTCGACCGCGAGTGGGTGCAGCGCTACATCCGCCGTTTTGGAATCACTCCGGTGGGCAGCCTGGCGCGCTTTGCCAGCGGCGAACTTGGCTGGGTGCAGCGTCTCGACCGGCATGGCGCGCTGCGCCAGGTGCAGCTCACGCCGCGCCCGGTGCAGCCCGGCAGCGAACTCGGTGAGGTGCTGCGCGACGCCCAGTTGGCGAGGCTCGGCAAACCCGAGGCGCTGGTGGTGGCACGCCCGGCCAGCCAGGTGACCCGAGGCTGACCGGGCGACTGCTCGCTGGCGTGGCGAAACGGCGAATGTGCTACCATGGCGCGCCGTTTCGGCGTCAGTGAGCGACCCCGGTGTGACCCCATGAATCAACCCTTCGATACCTGGCAGGCGCGCTTCGAGCGCCTGCGCAGCAACAAGATTTTCGAGACCTGCGTCATCGCCATCATCATCATCTCGGCGCTGCTGGTGGGGGCCAAGACCTACGAGGAAACCAGCCGCTTCGAGCAGGTGATGCGTGTCTTCGACATGGCGGTGACCGCCTTTTTCCTGGTCGAGATACTGATCCGCATGGCCGCCGAGAAGCGCCTGCGCGACTTCTTCAAGAAAGGCTGGAACATCTTCGACTTCCTGATCGTCACCGCCAGCATGATCCCGCTGGAGGATTCGGAGATGGTGCTGCTGGCACGTCTACTGCGGATCTTCCGCGTGCTGCGTCTGGTGTCGATGATCCCCGAGCTGCGCATGCTGGTCTCGGCGCTGTTCAAGTCGATCCCGCGGATGGGCTATGTGGCGCTGTTGATGTTCATCATCTTCTACATCTACGCCGCCATCGGCAGTTTCCTGTTCCACGACGTCGACGAGAGCCTGTGGGGCAATATCTCGCTGGCGATGCTGACGCTGTTCCAGGTGGCGACCTTCGAGAGCTGGGCCACGGCAGTGCTCTATCCGACCATGGAGCACTACGGCTATAGCTGGATCTACTTCCTGTCGTTCATCTTCCTCAACGCCTTCATCTTCCTCAACATGATGATCGGCATCGTGCTCGACGTGATGCAGAAGGAGAATACCCTGATGGAGCTCGAGAGCGGTGAGGGCGAGGCCGCCGAGCTCCACGGCCTGCGCAGCGATGTGCGCGAGCTGCGTGACCAACTCACGCGCATGGAAGCCCTGCTGCAGGAGCGGGATCGATGACGGAACCTTCGTCGAGGATGCGAGCCTCATGGGTATGTGACATCGCTGGTTGACTCAGCGATGTGCCACCGTCATATACCGACTGGGACGTGAGGTATGACCGACAGCCTGCAAGTTTCGCGGCCATTCGTGCCGCCCTATCTGCTTGAGCGCATTGCTTCCGGTGGTAGCCAGCGATTGCGCGAGTGCGCCCGGCATACGTTGCTTGCCGACAGGCAGTTCCGGGCGCGTGAGGGCGCGGCGCACTTGCCGCAGGAGCGTTCGGCGCGCGGCCAGTCGGTGCGCTACATATACTCGGCCGGGCAGCGGCAAGCGCTGCCGGGGCGGCTGGTGAGGCGCGAGGGTGACGAAGCCGACAGTGGCGATGCGGCCATCGATGAGGCCTATCACGGCCTCGGAGCGACCTATCGTTATTTCTGGGAGAAGCACCAGCGCCACTCCATCGACGATCGAGGGATGGCGCTACAGGCCACGGTACATTTCGGTCGCGACTACGAGAACGCCTTCTGGGACGGCACCCAGATGGTCTTTGGTGATGGCGACGGTGAGCTGTTCAATCGCTTCACCATCGCCTTGGACATCATCGCCCACGAGCTGACCCATGGCGTGATCCAGCATGAGGCGAATCTGGTCTACGCCCACCAGGCCGGCGCACTCAACGAGTCGCTGTCGGATGTGTTCGGTAGCCTGGTCAAGCAGTACCGGTTGGGGCAGCGTGCCGAGGAAGCCGACTGGCTGATCGGTGCTGGGTTGTTCACCGAGCGCGTGGCGGGGCGCGCCCTGCGCTCCATGGCCGAGCCCGGCAGTGCCTATGATGACCCGCTGCTGGGGCGTGACCCTCAGCCAGGGCATATGCGTGATTACGTCGAGACCGAGGATGACAACGGCGGCGTGCATATCAACTCCGGGATTCCCAATCGCGCCTTCCATCGCCTGGCCATGGCGCTGGGCGGCCATGCCTGGGATGTCGCTGGTCCGCTGTGGTATGCCACCTTGCTGGATGAGCGTCTCGGGCGTGAGAGTGACTTCATGGCCTTCGCTGAGTTGACATTGGATAACGCCGAGCGGCGCTACGGCCAGGGCAGTCGCGAGTGGGCGGCGACCCGTGATGCCTGGCGGGATGTCGGTGTGGCGGTGGCGTAGCGAAGACATAGCGAGGCGATACCCGATGAGTGCCGGTACCGAGTGCCAACCACCGCCACTGGATATCTCCAGCCGCCTCAGCCTGCGTCGCGAAGGAGGCATTGCACACTTTCCCGGGTTGGCTCAGCCGCGCTTGGTATGCTGCGATCGGCTCGGCGAGGCCCAGCGCGAGCGGCTGTGGCAACTGCTGGCGGAGGCCGCGCGCTGCGCAGCAACGCCGGTGCCCAGCGGTGGCGTCGATCAACGCCGTTTTCATCTCGCCATCGAAGATGCCGAAGGGCGGTGCCAATGGGCCATGGCACTCGATGAGCAGCTAATGCCCGAGGCACTGCTGCGTCTATGGCGTGACCATCAGCCCTGAACCGGGGATAAATCGCCTGCCAGTGGCGATCAGGCTTGACACCTCGGCAGCAGACTGATTTGCTATGCGCATGAACACGACATTTCTTCGCCTACGCCTAGCCCTACGACTACTAGCCGGCCGCTGATCGCGCCGGGCGATGCTGCGCATCGCATCTTCTAGTCACGCTACGCCGAGGGTTGAAATGTCTCACTACCGCTTTACTGCTGATGCAGCCACCGTTACCGCATACGTCGAATGCCGTGCCATTCGTCGTCATGTCGCTGCCGCCACCCAGTGCTGCAGCGATCCTGCTGTCTACGCCCCGACGCGCCCGCTGCGCTCGGGGCGTTTTCGTTTCTCGATGCCTCGCCCCCATGCCCTGGAGATCACGCCATGATGCTCACCGACCCGTCCGTCAAGTACCGCCCCTTCGTTGCCGTCGACCTGCCCGACCGGCAGTGGCCCAGCCAGCGCATCGAGTCGCCGCCGATCTGGTGCAGCGTCGACATGCGCGACGGCAACCAGGCGCTGATCGACCCCATGGACATGGAGCGCAAGCGGCGCTTCTTCTCGATGCTGGTGGAGCTGGGCTTCAAGCAGATCGAGGTCGGGTTTCCGTCGGCATCGCAGATCGACTTCGACTATGTGCGTGAGCTGATCGAGCAGGACCTGGTGCCCGACGATGTGACCATCCAGGTGCTGACCCAGGCCCGGCCGCATCTCATCGAGCGCACCTTCGAGGCGCTGCAGGGCGCCAAGAACGCCATCGTCCACGTCTACAATGCCACCGACCCGATGTTCCGCCGCGTGGTGTTCAACGTCGACAAGCCCGAGTGCATCAAGATCGCCACCGATGCCACCGCCCAGATTCGTGACCTGATGGCGGCGCGCCCCGAGACCCACTGGACCTTCCAGTACTCGCCGGAGCTGTTCACCTCCACCGAGATGGACTTCGCCGTGGAGATCGTCGAGGCGGTGATGGCGACCTATGGCGCTACCGCCGAGAAGCCGATGATCGTCAATCTGCCGGCCACGGTGGAGGTTGCCACACCCAATAACTACGCCGACCAGATCGAGTGGTTCTGCCGCAACGTCAATCACCGCGACCGGCTGATCGTCAGCGTCCACCCGCACAACGACCGCGGCACCGGCGTCGCCGCCGCCGAGCTGGCGGTGATGGCCGGCGCCGACCGCGTCGAGGGTACGCTGTTCGGCAACGGCGAGCGCACCGGCAACGTGGATATCGTGACCCTGGCCATGAACCTGTATACCCAGGGTGTTCACCCGGGTCTCGATTTCTCCAACATCACGCCGATCATGCGCGAGGTGGAGTACTGCAACCAGCTGCCGGTCCACCCGCGCCACCCCTACGTCGGCGACCTGGTATTCACCGCCTTTTCCGGCTCCCACCAGGACGCCATCAAGAAGGGCATGTCCGAGCGCCGCAACCACCCCGAGGCGGTGTGGGACGTGCCTTACCTGCCCATCGACCCGCTCGACGTGGGCCGCAGCTACGAGGCGGTTATCCGCGTCAACAGCCAGTCGGGCAAGGGCGGGGTCTCCTACCTGCTCGAGGAGGAGCACGGCATCGAGCTGCCGCGCCGGCTCTCCATCGAGTTCAGCCACGTGGTACAGGACGTCGCCGAACGCACCGGCAAGGAGATCACCTCGCAGATGATCTTCCAAGCCTTCTCCGACGAGTACCTCGAGCAGACCTCGCCGCTGGCGCTGATCAACCATCGGCTCTCCTCCGAGGCGGACAGCCCGAAGGTGACGCTGGAAGCCGCCATTGACCAGGACGGCCAGCGCCACACCATCGCCGGTGCCGGCAACGGGCCGCTGGCGGCCTTTATCAAGGCCCTGGCCGCCCACGGCGTGGATGCCGAGATCATCGACTACCACGAGCACTCCCGCGGCCAGGGCTCGGATGCCGAGGCGGTGGCCTATGTCGAGGTGCGTCTCGGCGAGGATGCGGTGTTTGGCGTCGGCATCGACGAAAGCATCACCAGCGCCTCGATGAAGGCGGTGATCAGCGCCGTCAATCGCCACCGCTCGACCCAGGCGCCGGCGGCCAACGTGACGGCCGCTAGCCTGGCATAAGCAAGTTCGTGAAGCGGGGAGGGGAGGTCATGCGGCCTTGGCGGGTAATGGCGTTGGTCGCCGTGCTGGTCGCTGGAATACTATCCGCGGCGGCCTCTCACGAGCCATTCGAGGCCAGGTTGGTTCGCTTGGAAGTCGACAAGACGCTTCCCGCTCTCGCCCCGACGCTGCGCGAAGAGTCACCGGAGATCAACGCGCTCTTTCTCAGCTTCGCCTCGGACCAGGCGCTGTGGATGAGCGCTTCCTTGGCGATCATGCGCCACGGCGATATCGCGCGCAGCACGCTGCTCGATTACGGGCTGTCTCCGCAGTTTCAGGATCTGCTGGTGCGCTACGGCTCGGATGCGGTACTGCCGGTGAGTTACTTCCGCGATCATGACATCGCCACCCTGCGAGCAAGGCACTGGATCGGTGAGCGCTATCAGCAAGCCAGCGGCTGGTGGAGCGATGAGGCGGTGCCGGCGATGGCAGAATTAACCCCCTACCGGCGTGGCCAGATGGGCGTTGCGCTGCTGGCGTCTCACGGCCACGGGCTGCTCAACCAGTTCGTGGTCAGCGACGAGGGTAGCGTGGAGTGGCTACAGGGCGAACGCATGGTGGCGGGCGTGGGAGACTTCTTCACCCGTGGACTGCGCGATCTGGAGAGCCAGTGGCGGCGCGGCGAGGCAATAGCCGCAAGCGATCTGGGCTGGGCCGGTGTCGATTTGCTGGTCATGGCCAGTACCGTCAAGCTGCTGAAGGCCGGCCGCACGGCGCGTGGCGCGAGGGTGGGCAGCATTGAGGCTCAGGGTGCCAGGCACGGGATACGCCAAGGCATGGTCGCCACCGGCGGACGCTTCGCGGCCCTGCCGCGCATGGCCAAGGTGGCCGCGGTGGCCGGCACCGCCTATGTGGTCGTTCGCCACCCCAGCTTGGTCAGTGCGCTGGGTGCCAATCTCGCACGCTGGCTCGGCTGGCCGGCCTGGCTGGGGCAGTTCCTGATCTGGTTTGCTGTGCTCTTGCCCCTCTTGGTCATCGCGCGCTGGGCGTATCGTTGGCTTCTTGCGCCGCTGCTATGGCTTGTGATGCCGCTCCTGCGCGCGGGGTTCAGCGCCATGCACTCGGCGTTATCCGAACGCGCCGCGGGCTGAGCTGAATGACATGCGAATTAGCTACAGCGGCGTCTTGCTCGCCTCGCCGGGTATCTCGCGTACCAGGCGCGGCATCAGAAAGCCCGGCAGCGCCTTGCGCAGCTCTGCGACCAGCGTACGGGCCTCTGCATCGGACACGTCGAAGTGCGCAGCCCCCGCCACCGGGTCGAGCACGTGGAGGTAGTAGGGCAGCACACCGGCTTCGAACAGCCGCTCGGAGAGCGCGGCCAGGGCATCGACGCTGTCGTTGACGCCACGCAGCAGCACGCTCTGATTGAGCAGGGTGACGCCGGCGCGCGTCAGCCGCTCGCAGGCTGCCACCACCGCGTCGTCGATCTCGTTGGCGTGGTTGATATGCAGCACCACCACCTTCTGCAGCCGCGAGGCGGCCAGCCAGTCGAGCAGGGCCGCATCGATGCGCTCGGGGATCACCACCGGCAGGCGGGTGTGGATGCGCAGCCGCCTGAGATGGGGGATCGCCTCGAGTTCGCCGACCAGCCAGGCAAGCTGGCGGTCGCTGGCGGCCAGCGGGTCGCCGCCGGAGAGGATCGCCTCGTGAATGCTGCTGTCGTTGCGCAGGTAGTCGAGGCTCTCCTGCCACTGCGCCCGCGACGGCGCGTTGGCGTCGTAGGGGAAGTGACGCCGGAAGCAGTAGCGGCAGTTGATGGCGCAGGTCGGGCTGGCGATCAGCAGCACCCGGCCGGCGTACTTGTGGATCAGCCCGCGACGCGGGGTATGCGCCGCCTCGGCCAGCGGGTCGTTGACGAACCCCGCAGGGGTCTCGGCTTCGGCGTCCAGCGGCAGCACCTGGCGCAGCAGCGGATCGTGGGGATCGCCGGGGACGATGCGGGCCAGATACGCCTCGGGCACGCACACCTCGAACAGCGCATGTCCGGTCGCGGCGCCGGGCAGCCAGGCGGGGTCGAGCCCCAGTCGCTGGCATAGCGCCTCTGGGTCGCGGATGGCCTGGGAGAGCTGGCGCTGCCAGCTGCCGTCGGTGGCCAGCAGCGGGGTTGCGGTCTGCACTTTGGCGGGGCTTCGGGTTATCATGCGGCACACTCAACATGGCAAGGCGGTGGGCGAGGCCCGTCGTCGACATTCTCTGCGCGTGACCCGGGCCACCGGGTTACGGCGCCAGCATCATCAGCGAGGCATTATGGCGAACTATTCTACCAGCGAATTCAAGGGCGGCCTGAAGGTCATGCTCGATGGCGACCCCTGCTCGATTGTGGAGAACGAATTCGTCAAGCCGGGCAAGGGCCAGGCCTTCAGCCGCGTCAAGCTACGCAACCTGATGACCGGCCGGGTCTGGGAGCGCACCTTCAAGTCCGGCGAATCGCTGGAAGGTGCCGACGTCCTCGAGCTGGAGATGGAGTATCTCTACAACGACGGCGAGCTATGGCACTTCATGAAGACTGACGGCTCCTTCGAGCAGTACGCGGTGGAGAAGCGTGCCCTGGGCGACACCGAGAAGTGGCTCAAGGAGCAGGTGCCCTACACTGTGACGCTGTGGAACGACAACGCCATCAACGTCAATCCGCCCAACTTTATCGAGCTGGAGGTCGTCGAGACTGATCCTGGCCTCAAGGGCGACACCGCCCAGGGCGGCTCCAAGCCGGCCACGCTGTCGTCGGGTGCGGTGGTGCGCGTGCCGCTGTTTATCAACCAGGGCGAAGTGCTGAAGATCGATACGCGCAGCGGCGAGTATGTCTCCAGGGCATAACGGCTGAGAGCGGCGCCCGGGACAGGCGGTCTCGGGTGTGGCTTCCATCGCTCGGAGAGGGCGAAAAAGATACTGGATCGGAAGGTCGAGCGGCGCAGGGGACAGGGCGTAGCGGAACTCTTTTTCAGGGATGAAAAAGTGAGCGCCCAGGGATGGGTTCACAGCGTGTCCGCGTAGCTCTGTCGCCGACTAGCCGCGGTATAGCCCCCACACGAAGGCCATGCTGTTTCTCGGCGTGGCCTTCGCCGTTTCTTGAGGAGTTCGTCATGGCGACCGACTGGCAGCCCACGGCAGAGATCGCCACGTTGCGCGAGCGGGCACGGCTGATCGCCGCGCTGCGGGCGTTCTTCGCCGAGCGCGAGGTGCTCGAGGTGGAGACCCCGGTACTCGGCCACGGCGGCAGCAGCGACGTGCACCTGGCCTCGCTGTCGACCCAGGCGACCACTCCGGACGGCCGCGAGACGCTGTGGCTGCAGACTTCGCCGGAATTCCACATGAAGCGGTTGCTTGCCGCAGGCTCAGGGCCGATCTTCCAATTGGCGCGCAGCTTCCGCGACGGCGAGGTGGGGCGGCGCCACAATATCGAGTTCACCATGCTCGAGTGGTACCGCCCGGGCTTCTCTCTGGGCGAGCTGATCCGCGAGTGCGATGCCCTGATCCGCCACTTGCTGCCGCAGGACCCCGGACCGCTGCGCCAGCGCCGCTATCGTGAGCTGTTTCGCGAGGCACTCGAGATCGACCCGTTTAGCGTGGCGCTGGATGAACTGCAGCGGCTCGCCTCCAAGCATGGCGGGTTGGATATGGCCGGCAGCCCCCGCGACGACTGCCTCGACCTGCTGATGAGCCTGGTGATCGAGCCGAGCCTGGGCGTCGATGGCGTCGACGTGGTGGTCGACTACCCGGCAAGCCAGGCGGCGCTGGCGCGGCGGCATCGCGATCCGCAGGACGGTGAGTGGGTGGCAGCACGCTTCGAGATCTACCTGGCCGGGCTGGAGCTCGCCAACGGCTACGACGAGCTCATCGACGCCGCTGAGCAGCGCGTCCGCTTTAACGCCGATAATGCCCAACGCCGCGCGTTGGGCCGGCCCGAGGTCGATGTCGACGAGCGGCTGCTGGCGGCGCTGGCGGCCGGCATGCCGCCGTCATGTGGCGTGGCGCTGGGCCTCGACCGGCTGCTGCAGCTGGTGCTTGGCAAGCAGAGTGTGGCGGAGGTGATGGCTTTCGCCACGCCGCGTTGCTAGGCCGCCTCGGGTGCCGGGGGGAAGACAGTTTTCACCGCTCAGGGCTGATCCGTCGACAGGCCTACACGGGGGCGCTGTGAACCCTTCCCTGGGCGCTACTTAAGACCCCCGTTTCGACCTATCCCCGGCGCCCTTCGCTATGGGTTGTGGAACTCGCCCAGCGACTGCCCCATGCGCACCGTATCGCCAAACGCGAGGGCGTCCTCATCGAAGGGCATCTCCTCCGAGAAGCACATCACCACCGTGGAGCCGAGCTTGAAGCGGCCCATCTCGGCGCCGCGCTCCAGGGTGATGGGGGTGTCGAAGCGGATCGACTGCACCTCGTTGCCCAGCGGCGTGACCTGACCGGCCCACACCGTCTCGATGCCGGCGACGATCATCGCCCCCACCAGCACCATGGCCATGGGGCCGTGCTCGGTATCGAAGATGCATACCAGCCGCTCGTTGCGGGCAAACAGCGCCGGCACGTGGTCGGCGGTGGCCTGGTTGACGGAAAAGATCCGCCCCGGCACGTAGACCATCTCGCGCAGGGTGCCGGTCAGCGGCATGTGCACGCGGTGGTAGTCGCGGGGGGAGAGGTAGACGGTGGCGAAGCTGCCCTGACGGAAGGGCTCGGCGCGCTGCATGTCGCCACCCAGCAGGCTGGTGACCGAGTAGGCCTGGCCCTTGGCCTGCACCAGGGTGCCGTGGCGGGTCACGCCGAACTGCGACAGGGTACCGTCGGCGGGGCACAGCAGCCCTTCACCGAGCGGGCGGGCGTCGGCCTTGAGGGCGCGGGTAAAAAAGGCGTTGAAGCAGGCGTAGGCGGTGGGGTCATGCTCGGCGGCCTGGCTCATGTCGACCTTGAAGCGACGGATAAAGGCCTTGATCAGCAGGTTCTTGAGCCAGCCGATCCGTGTCTCGGCGAGCAGGCCAACCAGCCGCGAGATAAGGTGGTGGGGCAGCGGGTACTGAATCAGGGCGAATAGCTTGGATGGTGACACGTACGTTAAGTCTCTTCAGGGTCTTTGAATAGATGATCGCTAGGGCGGGCTAAGTGCCCGCGAGCCTGGCGCTGGCAGCGCGCCGCTTCCAGCTTACTTCTCTATCGGCGTATCGTCGCGGTTGCCCCACTCCTTCCAGGAGCCGGCATAGGCGCGGATCTTCTCGAAGCCCAGCGCCTTGCCCACCAGCCAGGTCAGGCCACTGCGGTGGTGGCCCTGGCAGTGGGTGATCACCTCCTTCTCCGGCGTCAGGCCGAGTGCCTCGAGCTCGGTGATCAGCTCGGCGTAGTCGCGGATGCGCAGGGCGCGCTCGGCGTCCATGGCGCGAGTCCACTCCATGTTCACCGCGCCGGGAATATGGCCGAGGTGCTTGTTCTGGCCCTTCTCGCCGGCGTACTCCTCGGGGGAGCGGGCGTCCCACACCGCGAACTGGCGATCACCGATGCGCTCCTTGATCCCCTCGACGTCGATATTGACCTCGGGGTTGAGTATCTCTGCCTGGTAGTCGCTGGGCGTCGGGTCGGTGGCCTGCTGCGAGACGTCGAGCCCCTCCTGGCGCCAGGCGTGGATGCCGCCGTTGAGGTAGGAGTAACGGCTATGGCCAATCAGCTCCAGGGTCCACAGCAGCCGCCCGGCCCAGCCGCCGCCCTCGTCATCGTAGGCCACCACATGGGTGTCGCGGGTCAGCCCCAGGGACGAAAACAGCGCCGACAGCGCCTCGACGTCGGGCACGTCGTTGGGCACCTCGCCGCTGCCGCGCACCAGCCGGCGGTGGTCGAGGAACAGCGCGCCGGGTACATGGCCCTCGGCGTAGCTTTCGGCCTTGAGCGGCACGTCGATGATCAGCAGTTCGGAGGCGCCGAGATGCTCGGCCAGCTGGTCCGGCTCGACGATCAACGGCAGTAGATTGGCTTCAGAGCTCATCGGTGACTCCTTGCGGTCTGCAATGGCGTTGAGGCGATGATGGCACACTCCGCACGGATGCGGCGAGCGGCCTCACTCGCCGCCTGACTCCAGCGAGGCGAGGATGCGTCGGTAGCTGGCGAAGCGCTGTGGATGGATGTCGCCGCGCTCCACGGCGGCCAGCAGGGCGCAGCCCGGCTCCTCGCGGTGGCGGCAGTCGCGAAAGCGGCAGCGGCCGAGATAGTCGTGAAACTCGATAAAGCCGGCGGTGACCTGCTCGGCGTCGAGGTGGGTGAGGCCGAACTCACGGATGCCCGGCGAGTCGATCAGCTCGCCGCCGGCGGGCAGGTGGTAGAGCATCGCCGTGGTGGTGGTATGGGTGCCCTTGCGCGAGTCCTCGGAGAGTGCCCCGATGCGCAGTGCGTGGTCGGGTAGCAAGCGGTCGATAAGCGACGACTTGCCGACCCCGCTCTGGCCGACGAACACCGAGGTGCGTCCGGTCAGGCGCTGGTGCAGGGCATCCAGGCCGTCCTGCTGCTTGACGCTGGCCAGTACCACCGGGTAGCCCAGCGCTTCATAGCGGTCGAGCAGATCGCGCAGCTCGCCGCCGCGCTCCGGCAGCAGGTCGACCTTGTTGAGCACCAGCGCCGGGGCGATGCCGGTGGCCTCGGCGGCGACCAGGTAGCGGTCGATCAGGTTGGCATGGGGTTCGGGTTCGGCGGCGAACACGATCAGGATCTGGTCGAGATTGGCGGCTACCGGCTTGAGCTGGCCGCGGGCGTCGGGTCGCTCCAGGACGCTGTCGCGCTCGCCGCGGGCTACCACCACGCCGCTGTCGTCGTTGGCCTGGCGCCACACCACCCGGTCACCGGTGACCAGCCCATCCATGTTGGCGCGCATGTGACAGCGATGGCGGTGACGCTCGCCGCTGTCATCGACGGCCTCGACGTCGAGGCTGCGGCCGAAGTGAGCGGTTACCCGGCCGGGGCGCTCGGGGCCGAATTCGCCGGCCTCGAGGCGTTCGCCATCGCGGGCGTCGACGCGCTCGGCGCGCTTGGCGCGTTCGGCCTGGATCTTCTCGATGCGCCAGCGCTGCTGGCGGGTCAGCTTACGTTTGCTCATGACGGCCTTGTGACGGGTACAATGGGAGCATTGTACCTCAAGGAGAGACCCCTGATGGCGGATGATCAAGGCCAGGCCCCCCGCGACGACCTGTTGGTGTGGATCGACCTGGAGATGACCGGGCTCGACCCGGCCCGTGAACGTATCATCGAAGTGGCGACGCTGATCACCGATAACCGGCTCGAGGTCATCGCCGAAGGCCCGGTGATCGCGGTGCACCAGAACGCCAGCCTGCTGGAGGGCATGGACGCCTGGAACCAGAAGACCCACGGCGAGTCGGGGCTGGTCAAGCGGGTCCAGGAGAGCCGAATCGGCACCGACGAGGCCCAGCGCCAGACGCTCGAGTTCCTGCACCGCTACGTCAAGCCCGGCAGTTCGCCGATGTGTGGCAACAGCGTGCATCAGGATCGACGCTTCCTGGAGCGCGAGATGCCCGAGCTGCTGGCCTTCTTCCACTACCGCAACCTCGACGTCTCGACCCTCAAGGAGCTGGCCAAGCGCTGGCATCCGCAGGCGACCAAGGGCTTCGAGAAGCGCAACGTGCACCTGGCGATGGACGATATCAAGGAGTCGATTGCCGAGCTGGCCCACTACCGCGAGACCTTTATCAAGCTACCGCAGTGAGCACAGCCCTTTTGTAGGCACCCTCTCAGCTGCTGGCGATCAGCGCGGCCTGCTTGTCGCGCTGCTCGGCCAGCGCCCAGCGCACGTGCTCGCGGACCAGGTCGGAGGGATAGGCGAGCCGCGCGCGCAGCGCGGCGCGCACCGTCTCGCTGGGCGGGGCGTTGCCCAGACCCACCGCCAGGTTGCGTAGCCAGCGCGGGTAGCCGATGCGGTGGATCGCGCTGCCCTCGGTCCTGCTCAGGAACTCCTCTTCGCTCCAGCCGAACAGTCGCACCAGCGAGGCGCGGTCTAGGTCGTGGCGCGGCGCGAAGTCGGCCTCGGGGCTGAGTCGCGTAAAGCGCGTGAAGGGGCACACCAGCTGGCAGTCGTCGCAGCCGTAGACCCGGTTGCCCATGGCGCGGCGATACTGCTCGGGGATCGCGCCGTGCAGCTCGATGGTCAGGTAGGAGATGCAGCGCCGCGAGTCGACCACCTTGTCATCGACGATGGCGCCGGTGGGGCAGGCCACCTGGCAGGCGTCGCACTTGCCGCAGTGTTCGCTGGTGAAGGGTTCGTCCACCGGCAGCGGCAGGTCGGTATAGAGTTCGCCGAGGAAGAACAGCGAGCCGGCCTGGGGGTTGAGCAGCATCGAGTTCTTGCCGAACCAGCCGAGCCCCGCCTTCTGCGCCAGGGCACGCTCCATCACCGGCGCCGAGTCGACGAAGGCGCGGTAGCCGAAGGCGCCGACGCACTGCTCGATCTGCTGGGCGAGCTGCGCCAGGCGCTTGCGGATCAGCTTGTGGTAGTCGCGGCCCAGCGCGTAGCGCGAGACATAGGCGACCTGCGGTTGTCCCAGCGTCTTGGTGGTCTCCACCTCCGGCGGCAGATAGTCCATGCGCACGCTGATCACCCGCAGGGTGCCGGGCACCAGCTCGGCGGGGCGGGTGCGCTTGGTGCCGTGCTTGGCCATGAAGCCCATCTCGCCGTGGTGGCCTTCTGCCAGCCAGCGCTCGAGATAGCGTTCGTGGTGTTCCAGATCGGTATCGGTGATGCCGACCTGCTGAAAGCCCAGCTCACGGCCCCAGGTCTTGATCTCAGCGGCCAGCGCATGCAGCTCGCTGGCGGTGAGCGCGATAGATGTCTCGGACATGATGGAAAGACGATGAAGGCTGAGTGGATGGGCCCAAGGGCGCACCACCTTATACTAGTCTCAACAACACGTCATTGAGGAGTCCCTATGCCCCAGCTGCGCCCCCTGTACCGCGCCGAGCAGGTGCGCGAACTCGACCGCCGCACCATCGCTGCGGGTATCGACGGCTTCAGCCTGATGCAGCAGGCCGCCAGCGCCGCCTTCGACGCCCTGCGCCAGCGCTGGCCGCAGGCGCGCCGGCTGAGCGTGCTGTGCGGCGCCGGCAATAACGCCGGTGACGGCTACGTGCTGGCGGCGCTGGCAGTGTGCGACGGTTTCGACGTGCAGCTGATCGCCCTGCGCGATCCCGATAGCCTCGAGGGTGATGCTGGTCGCGCCGTGGCCATGGCCCGCCGCGTTGGCCTTAAGCCGCAGGCCTGGTCTGCCGATATGAGCATCATGGGCGAGGTAGTGGTGGATGCGTTGCTGGGCACGGGGCTGAGCGGTGAGGTGCGTGAGCCATTCGCCGCGGCCATCGCGGCCATCAACGCCAGCGAGCTGCCGGTGCTGGCCGTTGACATCCCCTCGGGGCTCTCGGCCGACAGCGGCGCGGTGCTCGGCTGTGCGGTGGAGGCAACCCTGACCACCACCTTCATCGCCGACAAGCTGGGCCTGCATACCGGCGCGGCCGTGGCCCACGTCGGCGAGCATCGCCTGCTGACGCTGGGGGTGGACGCAGCGCAGCACGGCGATCTTGCCGCGGCGGCCTGGCTGCTGGATGACGCACCGGATCCGCTGCTGGCGCCAAGGCGCCGCGACAGCCACAAGGGCGACCACGGCCACCTGCTGGTGCTCGGCGGGGCGCCGGGGTTCGGCGGTGCGGCGCTGCTGGCCAGCGAGGCGGCGGCGCGGCTGGGGGCCGGCCGGGTCAGCCTGGCCACCGCACCGGAGCATGTCACGGCGAGCCTCGTCCGCTGCCCGGAAGTGATGGTTCACGGCCTGCGCGGCCCCGCCGACCTTGTATCGCTGCTCGACGGCGCCGATGCGATAGTGGTGGGTCCGGGGCTTGGCCAGGGCGCCTGGGGGCAGGGCATGTGGCAGTCGGCACTTGCGGCGGGCAAGCCGCTGGTGGTCGACGCCGATGCCCTCAATCTGCTGGCCGGGATGGCATCGCTACCCCGGCGGGGTGACTGGATACTCACGCCGCATCCCGGCGAGGCGGCGCGGCTGCTCGGCTGTTCGAGTCGCGAGGTACAGCACGACCGGCCTGGCGCAGTGGCCGCCCTGGCGCGCCGCTACGGTGGCCACTGGGTGCTCAAGGGCGCCGGCACCCTGGTTGGCGATGAGGTGACCCTGGCGGTGTGCCCGTTCGGCAACCCCGGCATGGCCAGCGGCGGCATGGGCGATGCGCTGAGCGGGATTCTCGGCGCCTTGGTGGCGCAGTTCGGCCGCGGCGGCGGCGGCGTGCTGGGTGAGATTGCCCGTAGCGGGGTAGTGCTGCACGCCCGCGCCGCCGATCTGGCCGCCGCGGACGCCGGCGAGCGTGGTCTGCTGGCCGGCGATCTGGCATCCTATGCGCGACGATTGGCTAACCCGCGGACGAGCGATGTACGTGATACTGCCCGATGAAGACGCCCAGGTCGCCTTTGGTGCGGCGCTGGGAAGCGCGCTGGCGGGGCGCGGCCAGGTGCATCTCGAAGGGGAACTGGGGGCCGGCAAGACCACCCTTACCCGCGGTATCCTGCGCGCCTATGGCCATCAGGGCGCGGTCAAGAGCCCGACCTATACCCTGGTCGAGCCCTACCGGCTGGGCGAGGTCGAGGTCAATCATTTCGACCTCTATCGCCTCGGCGACCCGGAGGAGCTCGAGTTCATCGGCGCTCGCGACCTGCTGGATGGCGACACCCTGAGCCTGGTGGAGTGGCCGAGTCGCGGTGCCGGCTGGCTGCCCGCGCCGGACCTGGCGCTCGAGCTCGAGGTGCTTGATGCCGGACGCGGGGTGACGCTGAGTGCGCGCAGCGCCTATGGCGAGGCGGTGCTGGCGCGCCTTGAAACTCGCGCTGGGCTGGCGGATAGTCAGCCTGAATGAAAGTGAACAGCGTTTTCCTGGATCGGAGCCGAGACCCGTCGATGAGTCCCCGTGACACCCGAACGACCCCGTGGCCAGGGAACAATCCGGCCGCTACTTCTTCCTTCCGTCCGGGAGGACTGGGGGCGGCGCTGACGCTACTGTTCGCCATGTGCCTCGGGCTGCTGCTGGCGCCGCCCAGCCAGGCCGCCGACATCGACAATGTCCGGCTATGGGCGGCGCCTGACCACTCGCGCCTGGTGTTTGACCTGTCCGATCCCGCCGACGCCTCGGTGTTCATCCTCGATAACCCCGACCGGTTGGTGATCGATCTCGACAATAGCCGCATGCAGGCGGATACCTCGCGCCTCGATCTCGACGGCAGCGCGATCAGCTCGCTGCGCACCGGAGTGCGCGACGGCAGCGGCCTGCGGGTGGTCCTCGATCTGGAGCGCCGCGTCGAGCCGCGTCACTTCACGCTGCCACCCAACGACCAGTACGGCCACCGCCTGGTGGTAGACCTGGAGTATCCCGGCGAGAGCGCGGTGGAGAACCCCATCGACCCCATCGAGGCGATGATCCGCGAGCAGGAGATCGCCGCCGGCAGGGCCAGCGTCGATAGTGGTAGCGGATCACCGGAGGTGGCCGCCGATGCTGCCACCGCGCTGCAGCAGGCGCAGCCGCATCCGCGGCGCGACATCATCATCGCCATCGACCCCGGGCACGGCGGCGAAGACCCCGGCGCCATCGGCCCCGGCGGAACCCGTGAGAAGGATGTGGTGATGGACATCAGTCGGCGGCTGCAGTCGCTGGTGGATGGCCGCGAAGGCTTCCGCGCGGTGATGATCCGCGACGGCGACTACTATGTCGGCCTGCGCCAGCGCACCCAGATCGCCCGCGAGCAGAAGGCCGACTTCTTCGTCTCGATCCACGCTGACGCCTTTACCAGCGCACGGCCCCAGGGCAGCTCGGTGTATGCCTTGTCGCAGCGCGGCGCCACCTCCGAGACCGCCCAGTGGCTGGCCGAGAGCGAGAACCGCGCCGACCTGATCGGCGG
The DNA here is from genome assembly GCF_031451695.1 of Franzmannia qiaohouensis. Classification (NCBI taxonomy): domain Bacteria; kingdom Pseudomonadati; phylum Pseudomonadota; class Gammaproteobacteria; order Oceanospirillales; family Halomonadaceae; genus Franzmannia; species Franzmannia qiaohouensis. The sequence continues at coordinate 174,765 of NZ_JARWAM010000002.1, read as the reverse complement.
CGTCGACGGCAACCTGTCGCTGCGCGACAAGGACGAGGTGCTGCGCGGCGTGCTGCTCGACTTGACCATGACGGCCACGCTCAACGACTCGCTCTCCATCGGCGGCCAGGTGCTCGACCAGCTGGGTCGGGTCAACCGCCTGCACAAGTCGCGGGTCGAGCAGGCCGGCTTCCGTGTGCTGACGTCGCCTGACATCCCCTCGCTGCTGATCGAGACCGGGTTTATCTCCAACCCCGACGAAGAGCGACGCCTCAACGACCCGGGTCACCAGCGCAAGCTCGCCGAGGCGATCATGGGCGGGCTCGAGGAGCACTTCCAGCGCAACCCGCCGCCGGCCAGCCTGCTGGCCTGGCAGCGCGACCAGGGCCGCGGTGGCGGCAGCAACGAGTACCGTATCCAGCCCGGCGATACCCTGTCGGAGATCGCCTCGCGCCACCAGGTGTCGCTAAGCCAGCTCAAGCAGGCCAATAACATCAACGGCGATGTGATCCGGGTCGGGCAGGTGCTGCAGATCCCGCGTTCCTGAGCCGCTTGCGAGGTGATATGACACAGCCGCGCCGCATCCAGATACTCAATCCGCGCCTGGCCAACCAGATCGCCGCCGGAGAAGTGGTCGAGCGTCCCGCCTCGGTAGTCAAGGAGCTGATCGAGAACGCCATCGACGCCGGCAGTCGGCGCATCGAGGTCGAGCTCGAGAGTGGGGGTACCAAGCTGATCCGCGTGCGCGATGACGGCAGCGGCATCGCCGAGGACGACCTGCCGCTGGCGCTGTCGCGCCACGCCACCAGCAAGATCGACAGCCTCGAGGATCTCGAGGGAGTGGCCAGCCTCGGCTTTCGCGGTGAGGCCCTGGCCTCGATCAGCTCGGTGTCGCGGCTGGAGCTGACCTCCAACGCGGAACAGGACCCGCAGTCCGGCTGGCGCGTGGTCGCCGAGGGCCGCGAGATGCAGCCGCGGGTGACCCCGGCTCCGCACCCTCGCGGCACCAGCGTCGGCGTCCGCGACCTGTTCTTCAATACCCCGGCGCGGCGCAAGTTCCTGCGCACCGAGAAGACCGAATTTGGCCATGTCGAGGAGGCTTTCCGGCGCCTGGCGCTGTCGCGCTACGACATCGGCTGGACCCTGCGCCACAACCACAAGACCGTGCACCAGCTGCGCCCGGTGAGCGACGCCGCGGCCCGCGAGCGCCGCATCGCCGCGCTGCTCGGCAGCAAGTTCATCGACAATGCCCTGCACCTCGACCTCGAGAGCGGCGGGCTGCGGCTGTGGGGCTGGGTCGGGTTACCCACCCACGCCCGCGCCCAGGCCGACCAGCAGTACTTCTTCGTCAACGGCCGGGTGGTGCGCGACCGGCTGGTGGCCCACGCCATTCGTCAGGCCTACCGCGATGTGCTGTTCCACGGCCGCCACCCGGTGTTCGTGCTGTATCTCGAGCTCGACCCTAGTGTGGTCGACGTCAACGTGCACCCCACCAAGCACGAGGTGCGCTTCCGCGACGGCCGCCTGGTCCATGACTTCCTGTTCTCCAGCCTGCACCGCGCGTTGGGCGAGGCGCGGCCCAACGACAGCGCCGAGCGCGCCGACGAACCCCAGCCGCAGGCGGCAACCGAACACGGTGGGACGGCCTGGCAGCAACAGCCGATGGCGCTGCGCCAGGGCGTTGCCGAGCCGCGGCCCGGTGCCGACCGCGTGCGCCAGTTCATGGCCGGCTACCGAGCGCTGCATCCCGAGCACGAGGAGAGCCTGCTGACCCCGCAGCCGGCGCCGCCGGGCGGGAATGCCGCCGGGGTCGCCCTGGCCGAGCGCCACGTCGCGCCTGGCGTAGGGCCTAGCGCAGCGCCCGCCGCACCGCTCGATGAGGACGACCCGACCCAGGCGCCGCCGCTGGGCTACGCCATCGCCCAGCTGCACGGCGTCTATATCCTCTCCCAGTCGCAGCGCGGCCTGGTGATGGTCGACATGCATGCCGCCCACGAGCGCATCGTCTACGAGCGCATGAAGACCCAGGTCCACGGCGGGGCGCTCGACGCCCAGCCGCTGCTGGTGCCGGTATCGCTGGCCGCCAGTCCCGCCGAGGTGGCCACCGCCGAAGCCGAGCGCGAGGCCTTCACCCGGCTCGGCGTCGAGCTCGATGTGGCGGGGCCGGAGACGCTGCTGGTGCGGCAGGTGCCGGCGCTGCTGGGAGATGCCGACGTCGAGCCGCTGGTGCGCGACATGCTCGCCGACCTGGAGCGCTACGGTCGTTCGGACCGCCTCGAGGCGCGCATCAACGAGCTGCTCTCGACCATGGCCTGCCACGGCAGCGTGCGCGCCAACCGCAAGCTCAGCGTGGCCGAGATGAACGCCCTGCTGCGCGACATGGAACGCACCGAGCGCAGCGGCCAGTGCAACCACGGCCGCCCGACCTGGACCGAGATGAGCATGCACGATCTCGACAAGCTGTTCCTGCGCGGTCAGTAGTCACCTATCTTCGTCATTCATTTACCGGCGTAGCGAGAAGCGCCGGGGGCAGGGCGAAGAGGAGGTTCTGCGCCATGGATGGCGCAGGTAGCGCCCAGGGATGGGTTTACAGCGCCTCCTCGAAGACCTGTCGCCGGATCAGCTTCTCTACACGCCAAGCTGCAAGTGAGCTGTAAGAGAGCACCCAACACGCCCATGCCCGATATGCGCCCCCCCGCCATCCTCCTGGTGGGCCCCACCGCCGCCGGCAAGACCGATCTCGCCATCGCGCTCCACGAGCGCCTCGGCTGCGAGCTGATCAGCGTCGACTCGGCGATGGTCTATCGCGGCATGGATATCGGCACCGCCAAGCCCTCCGCCGAGGAGCTGGCCCGGGCCCCGCATCGCCTGATCGATATCCGCGACCCCGCCGAGCCCTATTCGGCGGCGGAGTTTCGCGACGATGCCCTGCGCGAGATGCGACAAATCAGCGCAGTCGGCGGTATCCCGCTGCTGGTCGGCGGCACCATGATGTACTACAAGCGGCTGCTGGCCGGGGGCGCCGAGCTGCCGGCAGCAGATCCAAAGGTGCGCGCCGAACTGGGGCGGCAGGCCGATGAACAAGGGCTCGGCACCCTGCATGACGAGCTGGCCAGGGTCGACCCGGCCGCGGCACGGCGCATTCATCGCAACGATCCCCAGCGACTGATGCGTGCGCTGGAAGTCTTCCGGCTCAGCGGGCGCACCCTCACCGAGCACTGGCAGTCGCAGCCCACGGAAACCTTCCCCTGGCGTACGCTGTCGATAGGACTGGCACCGTCCGAGCGCGATGTGCTGCATCAACGGATCGAGGTACGTTTCGACGCCATGTTGGCCGACGGTTTTGTCGATGAGGTGGCTACGCTGCGGCAGCGCGGCGACCTGCATCCGGGGTTGCCGTCGATCAAGAGCGTCGGCTATCGGCAGGCCTGGGAGGCGCTGGAGGCGGGGCATGACGATGACTGGCTGCGTCACAAGGGCGTGGTCGCCACGCGCCAGCTGGCCAAGCGCCAGCTGACCTGGATGCGCAGTTGGGAGGGGCTCGAGTGGGTCGATAGCCTGGCCCCGGATTGTCTGGATCGTGTCCTGAAACTCGTGCGCCGCCTAAGCAGTTAGCGTAAGATACGTGTTTCGATTGGCTGCCAGCTTGGCGCCGTTGATGAAGCATGCGCCGGCCGTGTCACCGCCGGTGTCATAGAAAAACGACATCACTCAAAGAGACAGTTAGGGAGAGCAAAATGTCCAAAGGGCAGTCCCTCCAAGACCCGTACCTGAACATTCTGCGCAAGGAGCGCATTCCGGTATCGATTTTCCTGGTCAATGGCATCAAGCTGCAGGGCCAGATCGAGTCCTTCGATCAGTTCGTGATCCTGCTACGCAATACCGTTAGCCAGATGGTTTACAAGCACGCTATCTCGACGGTCGTCCCGTCGCGTAACGTGCGACTGCCGGCCCAGGATCCTGCGGCGGCACAAGAGAGTTGATCGCGAGGTAGTGATTGTTTTTTGAACGTCCCGACGCCGGTGAAACGGCGATACTCGTCCATATTGATTTCCAGGACGAACAGGAGCGCGAAGATTCCGGCGAGTTTCTGGAACTGGTGCGCTCCGCCGGCGCCGAACCGGCTACCCTGCTGACGGGTAGCCGGCATCGGCCCGATTCTCGAACCTTTATCGGCAGCGGCAAGCTCGACGAGCTCAAGGCGCTGATGCCGATTCACCAAGCCGAGCTGGTGATCTTTAACCACTCGCTGAGCCCCTCACAGGAGCGCAACCTGGAGCGGGCGCTAAAATGCCGCGTGCTTGATCGCACCGGCCTGATTCTGGATATCTTCGCCCAGCGGGCGCGGACCCATGAGGGCAAGCTGCAGGTCGAGCTGGCCCAGCTCGAATACATGTCGACGCGCCTGGTGCGCGGTTGGACCCACCTCGAGCGTCAGAAGGGCGGTATCGGCCTGCGCGGCCCGGGGGAGACCCAGCTCGAGACCGACCGCCGCCTGCTGCGCGGGCGCATCAAGTCGATCCACAAGCGTCTCGACAAGGTGCGCAGCCAGCGCGAGCAGAACCGCCGCGCCCGGGCACGTGCCGAGATTCCCAGCGTGTCGCTGGTGGGCTATACCAATGCCGGCAAATCGACGCTGTTCAACGCCGTGACCGAGGCCTCGGTGTACGCCGCGGATCAGCTCTTCGCGACCCTCGATCCGACCCTGCGTCGCCTCGAGGTCGCCGATGTCGGGCCGGTGGTGCTGGCCGATACGGTAGGCTTCATCCGCCACCTGCCGCACAAGCTGGTGGAGGCGTTTCGTGCCACCCTGCAGGAGGCCGCCGAGGCCAGCCTGCTGGTTCACGTGATCGACGCCGCCGATCCTGACCGCGACCTCAACGTCGAGCAGGTGCAGCGGGTGTTGCAGGAGATCGGTGCCGATGAGGTACCCTGCCTGCTGGTGATGAACAAGATCGATCTGCTCGACAGCGCGCCGCGCATCGAGCGCAACGGCGAGGGCCGTCCCGAGGCGGTGTGGCTGTCGGCGCAGCAGGGCCTGGGGCTCGAACTGCTGGCCGAGGCGCTCTCCGAGTGCCTGGCCGACGACGTGATCGACATTGCCCTGACGCTGACGCCAGCGCAGGGCAAGCTGCGTGCCGGGCTGCATGAGCTCGGGGCGGTGCGCGACGAGCAGTTCGACGAGGGTGGCTGTAGCCAGCTCGAGGTGCGCCTGCCGCGCCGCGACTTCCTGCAGCTGATGGCGCGGCTGGGTGAGCGCGCCGACGATTACCTGCCCGTCGAAGAGCGCAGTCGTCCGGTCTGGGAGGCCTGACGGCTGCTGTTTCGACGGGCCAAGGCGTCGCATTGGCGACGCAAACGATCGCGCAACCAAGGCTGTTGCCGTATCGGACGGGTGTGGTGTCCGGTGCCGCATGAGTGATTAACGCATAGTGGAGAAGACGTATGGCTTGGAATGAGCCTGGTGGTGGCAACCAGCACGACCCTTGGAGCGGCGGTGGCCGACGCGGTGGCGGCGGTGGCAGCGGCGGGGGTGGTGGCGGTGGCGGCAATAATCAGGGGCCGCCCGACCTCGATGAAGCGCTGAAGAAATTTCAGGATAAACTCAACGGCATGCTCGGCGGTGGCCGCGGCAAGCGCGGCGGCGACGGTGGGGGCAAGAAGGGTGGCGGCAAGCCGCGCAACACCTTCGCCCTGCCGGGCCTGCTGATAGTGGTGGCGCTGGCGATCTGGGCCGCCTCGGGGTTCTACCTGGTCGACCAGTCCGAGCGTGGCGTGGTGCTGCGCTTCGGCGAGTACCAGGAAGTGGTCACGCCGGGCCTGCACTGGAACCCGCCGCTGATCGACGACGTGCGCATGGTCAACGTGACCCGCGTGCGCTCGCTGACCCAGACCCAGTCGATGCTGACCCGCGACGAGAACATCGTCGAGGTCGAGATATCGGCGCAGTACCAGGTCGCCAGCCCGCGCGACTTCGTACTCAACGTGCGCAGCCCGGAACTGTCCATCGAGAACGCCCTGGACTCGGCGCTGCGTCACGTGGTCGGTGGTACCGACATGATCGATATCCTGACCTCGGGTCGTGAGATCCTCGGTAGCTCGGTGTCCAGTCGTCTGCAGTCCTATCTCGACAGCTACGGCACCGGCATCAGTCTGCAGACCATCAACATCGAGTCGACCTCGGCCCCGCAGCCGGTCATCGACGCCTTCGATGACGTGATCCGCGCCCGCGAGGATCGTCAGCGTACGATCAACGAAGGCATGGCCTACGCCAACGCCATCATCCCGGCCGCCCAGGGCCAGGCCCAGCGCCTGATCGAGCAGGGCCAGGGGTATCGCGAGTCGGTGGTGGCCGAGGCCCAGGGTCAGGCCAACCGCTTCAACTCGCTGCTTGGCGAATACCAGACCTCGCCGCAGATCATGCGTGAGCGTCTCTACCTGGATGCCATCAGCGAAGTGTTCGGCCAGACCAACAAGGTGCTGATCGATGTCAGCGACAGCAGTCCGCTGATGTACCTGCCGCTCGACCAGCTGCGCTCAGGCGGCAGTGGCCAGGGCGGCCAACGTTCCGGCGAGTCGAGCGGCGATAACGTCGACCCGCAGGTCATCGAGCGTCTCCGCCAGCAGCAGAGCGGCAGCGGTAGCGGCAACAGTGGTATCCGTCGGGAGGGCCGCCAATGATCAACAACAAGTCATTGCTCATCGTGGGTGGCCTGGCGGCCGCCGCCTGGCTGGCCAGCAACAGCCTCTACGTGGTCGACGAGACCGAGCGCGCGGTCAAGCTGCGCTTCGGTGAGGTCATCGAAGAGAACATCCAGCCGGGTCTGCACGTCAAGATCCCCATCACCCAAACGATCCGCAAGTTCGATACCCGGGTGTTGACGCTGGATACCGATACCAGCCGCTACCTGACCCTCGAGCAGAAGGCGGTGATCGTCGACTCCTACGTCAAGTGGCAGGTGGTCAATCCGACCCGCTACTACGAGGCGACGTCCGGCGACGAGATGCAGGCGGTACGCCTGATTCAGCCGCGGGTCGACGAGAGCCTGCGTAACGAGTTCGGTCGTCTCGATCTGCAGGAGATCATCGCCGAGCGCCGCGATGACCTGATGATCGGTCCCGCCGAGGACCTCGACTCGCTGATGCGCGAAGAGCTGGGGGTATCGATCCGTGATATCCGCATCAAGCGTATCGACCTGCCCGAAGACGTCTCGGCCGCGGTCTTCGACCGCATGCGCTCCGAGCGTGAGCGCGAGGCCCGCGAATGGCGTGCCCAGGGTCAGGAGGAGGCCGAGCGGATTCGCGCCAACGCCGACCGCCGCCGCCAGGTACTGCTGGCCCAGGCCACCGAGCGCGCCGAGACGCTGCGCGGTGAGGGTGACGCCGAGGCCGCGGCGATCTTCTCCCAGGCCTACGAGCAGGATATGGAGTTCTTCACCTTCTATCGCAGCCTCAACGCCTACCGCGAGAGCTTCGAGGGTGAAGGCAACATGCTGGTGCTGGAACCGACCAGCGACTTCTTCCGCTACCTCAACAGCCCCAATCCGATGGGCGTCGACGAGGAGTAAGCGGCACGGCCCCGGGGTTCACCCCGGGGCCAAACGTGGTAGAATCCTCGAACCGGGCGTGGCCCGGTTTTTTTGTGCATTTCTGGCAGGACAGGACACATGACCATCGCTGACCGCTGGCTGCTTCCCGACGGCATGGACGAGGTGCTGCCGCCCCAGGCGGCGCGCATGGAAGAGCTGCGCCGTGCGCTGCTCGACCTCTATTACCGCTGGGGGTACGACCAGGTGATGCCGCCGCCGGTGGAGTTTCTCGATTCGCTGCTGACCGGTACCGGCACCGATCTCGACCTGCAGACCTTCAAGCTCACCGACCAGCTGACCGGGCGGATGATGGGCGTCAGCGCCGACGTCACCCCCCAGGTGGCGCGCATGGACGCCCACTCGCTGCGTCGCCAGGGGCCGGTGCGGCTGTGCTACTGCACCAACGTGCTGCGCGCCAAGGCCGACCAGCATCAGGGCGGTCGCAGCCCGGTGCAGGTCGGCGTCGAGCTGTTCGGCCATGCCGGTCTGGAGGCCGATCTCGAAATCCTGCGCCTGGCGCTGTCGAGCCTGTCCGTGGCCGGCGCCGGTGAAATCCACCTGGCACTCGGGCATATCGGCATCTACCGTAGTCTGGTGCAGGCCGCCGAACTCGATGCGACCCAGGAGCGGGCGCTGTATGAAGCGCTGGATCTCAAGTCGCCGGGGGATCTCGCCGCACGAGTGGCGGAGTACGTCAGCGATCCGACCCTGGCCGAGATGTTCCTGGCCCTGGCCGAGCTGCACGGCGGTGACGAGGTGCTCGAGGCGGCGCGCGGCGCCTTCGCCGAGGCGCCGGCCGCGGTCAATGCGGCCCTCGATCAGCTGCTGGCGCTGAACGCCGGGGTACGCGCCGAGTATCCCGAGGTCGAGCTATACTTCGACCTCGCCGAGCTGCGCGGCTATCAGTACCACACCGGCATGATGTTTGCCGCCTACGTGCCGGGCTACGGCCAGGCGCTGGCCAAGGGCGGACGCTACGATGATACCGGGCGCGCCTTCGGGCGTGCGCGGCCGGCCACCGGGTTCTCCATGGACCTCAAGCTGCTGGCCTCGCTGGCGCTGCAGCCGCCGGCGTGTGATGGCATCTGGGTAGCGGCCGACGACGCCGAGCAGCAGGCGGCGACCATCGCTGCGCTGCGCGACGCCGGCGAGCGGGTGGTGGTGGCACTGCCGGGGCAGCGCACCGGCCCCGAGGTGCATCGCTGCAACCGTCAGCTGACCCGCAGCGGCGACGACTGGCAGGTGTCCCCCCTGGGCTGATGGCCGGGGCGGCATCGCGCGGATTCTTCGATCAAGAGACCAAAGCAATGGGCAAGAATGTAGTCGTACTGGGCACCCAGTGGGGTGACGAAGGCAAGGGCAAGGTCGTCGACCTGCTGACCGAATCGGCGAGCGCCGTGGTGCGCTTCCAGGGCGGGCACAACGCCGGCCATACGCTGGTCATCGACGGCGAGAAGACCGTCCTGCACCTGATCCCCTCCGGCGTGCTGCGCGACGACAAGACCTGCGTGATCGGCAATGGCGTGGTGCTGTCGCCGGAGGCGCTGATCAAGGAGATCCGCGAGCTCGAGGCCAAGGGCGTACCGGTACGCAAGCGCCTGAGGCTGTCGCCGGCCTGCCCGCTGATCCTCTCCTACCACGTGCGCCTCGACCAGGCGCGTGAGAAGGCCCGCGGCGTGGCCAAGATCGGTACCACCGGACGCGGCATCGGCCCTGCCTATGAAGACAAGGTGGCGCGTCGCGGCCTGCGCCTGGGCGACATGCTGCACCGTGAGCGGTTCGCCTCCAAGCTCGGCGAGGTGCTCGACTACCACAACTTCGTGCTGACCCAGTACCACGGCGAGCCGGCGGTGGACTTCCAGCAGGTGCTCGACGAGGCCATGGAGATGGCCGAGGAGCTGCGTCCGATGGTCTGCGATACCGTGGGTCTGGTCCACGACCTGCGCAAGGCCGGCGAGAACATCCTGTTCGAGGGTGCCCAGGGCTCGCTGCTCGACATCGACCACGGCACCTATCCGTTCGTCACCAGCTCCAACACCACCGCCGGTGGCACCGCCACCGGTTCCGGCGTGGGGCCGCTATATCTCGATTACGTGCTGGGCATCACCAAGGCCTACACTACGCGGGTCGGCTCGGGGCCGTTCCCCACCGAGCTGTTCGATGCCCACGGCCGCCACCTGGCCGAGCGCGGCCATGAGTTCGGCGCCACCACTGGTCGCGCACGTCGCTGTGGCTGGTTCGACGCCGTGGCGCTGCGCCACGCGGTGCAGATCAACTCGGTGTCGGGCATCTGCCTGACCAAGCTCGATGTGCTCGACGGGCTGGAGAACATCCGTGTCTGCATCGGCTATCGCAGCAAGGACGGTGACGTGCTCGATACCCCGGTGGATTCCGAAGGCTATGAAGCCATCGAGCCGCTGTATCATGACCTGCCGGGCTGGAGCGAATCGACCCTGGGCGTCAAGCGGGTCGAGGAGCTGCCGGCCAACGCCCGTGCCTATATCAGCTTCCTCGAAGAGCAGGTAGGCACCAGCATCGATATCATCTCCACCGGGCCGGACCGCAACGAGACCATCGTGCTGCGCAATCCCTTCGACGGCTGATGGCCGCGGCCTGCGGGTCGCCTGAAATGCAACGAGCCGCCCCAAGGGGCGGCTCGTTGTTGTTATTGGGGGCCTGGTTACTCCAGTGCCGCCGAGAGATCGCGGCTGCCGATGGCGTCGCGGGCGCTATCTTCGGTGAGCAGCTGGCGCAGGGTCTGTGAGGCCAGCTGGCTGTCGCCCTCGATCACGCCCTCCAGCCAGATCAGCGCCTGCTCGTTGTTGGCGCTCTCCAGGCCGTTGGCCGCCAGGTAGGCCTCGGCCAGCGCCAGGCGTGCGCTAGCATGGCCCTGCTCTGCGGCGGCCAACAGCAGGTCGCTGCCGCGCGTGGCGTCGTACTCCAGCACCTCACCGCGCAGGTACTCGCGGCCCAGCACCGCCTGGGCGCCGGGGTGGCCGTTGTCCACCGCCTCCTGCAGGTAGTCGAGGCCGCGCTGGGTGTCCTGGGGCAGGCCCTCGTCGCCGTGCAGGTAGGCCTGGCCAAGGTGCAGGCGCGCGCCGCTATGGCCGGCGTGGGCCGCTTGCGTAAGCAGCTGCATGCCGCGCTCGGGATCGTCGCCCGAGTCGATCAGCAGCTCGCCGAGGTCGGCCTGGGCACCGCCATGGCCACCGGCCACGGCACGTTCCAGGTAGTCGCGGGCGGCGGCTTCGTCGCCGGCCTCGAGCTGCAGGCGGCCGAGGCTCGCCGCGGCACCGGGATGACCGGCGCGGTCGGCGCGTTGCAGCCAGGCGCGGGCCTGGTCGGCGTTGGCGGCGACCCCCTGGCCCTCGAGATAGGCGCGACCCAGATCGGCCATGGCGCCGGGGTGGCCATCTTCGGCGGCGCTGACCAGCGCTTCGATATTTCCCGCCGCGCCGAGATCGCGCTGGGTGTACATCAGCGCATCGCCGGCCGACTCGTGGCCGGCATCCTCGGCCTGGCGTAACCAGTAGGCGGAGCGCTGCAGGTCGCGCTCGACGCCGTCACCGTGACGATAGGCGCGGCCCATCACCAGCATGGCGTAGTCGTCACTCTGGCGGGCGGCGTCCTCGAGCAGGTCGATGCCCCACTCGGGCTGCAGCTCGCCTTCAATGCCTTGCAGGTAGGCTTCGCCGAGCACCGTCATGGCGGTGGTGTCGCCGGCCTCGATTGCCTCGCGCAGCAGGCGCTCGCCGCGCGATGGGTGATAGTCGAGGGTCTCGCCCTCCAGGTAGGCCTCGCCGAGCAGGCGCTTGGCGCTGGCCTGGCCCTGGCGTGCCGCCTCGCGTAGCAAGGTCTCGGCCTGACGCGGGTTGCCGGCCATGCCGCGGCCCTCGAGATAGACCTCGCCGAGCTGCATGGTGGCGTAGGGGTGGCCGAGTTCGTGGCCGCGCTGCAGGTAGTCGACGGCCTGCAGCGGCTGCGAGGGCAGGTGCTCGTCGCTGAGGTAGAGCTCGCCGAGCAGCGCCAGGGCGAAGCCGTCGTCCTGCTCGGCGGCCTGCTCGAGCAGAGCGATGGCCTGCTGCGGGTCACCGGCGATGCCGTTGCCGTCGAGGTAGGCGCGGGCCAGGCTGACCGCGGCGTCGGCCGAGCCCCGCTCAGCGGCGCGCTCGAGCCAGGCGATGCCCTGGCCGTCGTGGGCAGAGCGCTGCAGCAGATGGTCGCCAAGCAGCGCCATGGCGTCGATGTCACCGTGGCCGGCGGCGGTCTCCAGCAGACTGATGGCCTGGGCCTCATCGCCGCTTTCCAGCAGCAGGCGTGCGGCCTGGGTCTGGGCGCCGGGTTCGCCGGACTCCGCCGCCGCCAGCAGCCAGTCGAGGCGCTGCTGCGAATCACCATCGAGCAGGCCGTCGTCGCCGTAGAGGCGTGCCAGGCGCTGCATGGCGCCGGTGTCGCCGGCTTCGGCCTCGGCCTGCAGCCCGGCGGCGGCCTGCTCGGCGTATTGCCGGGAGCGCTCGGGGTCGTCGACCAGCCAACCGTCGGCGCGATAGGCCTCGGCCAGGGCCAGTTGGGCGCGTGAGTCGCCGCGCTCGGCGGCGCGCCGATAGAGGCGGTGTGCCAGGCGCGGGTCGGCCTGGACGCCGTCACCGCCCTCGACCATCAGTTCCGCCAGGGTGATCTCGGCATCGCGCTCGACCTCTTCGTCGATGGCCTGCCACAGCAGGTAGTAGGCCAGGGCGTCGTTGCGCGCCACTCCGTCGCCCTCGAGATAGAGCTTGGCCAGGTTGAGCGAGGCGTGGCCGCGGGAGGAGGACGGCAGCGCCAGTGCCTCGGCGTAGTGGCGTGCTGCCTCGGCGGGGTCGCGTTCGACGCCGAGGCCGTTCTCGTACATCCGCCCCATGTGGTAGGACGCCGGCGGAAAGCCGAGGTTGATCATCTGGCGCAGCTGATCCTGGGCGCGGGTATAGTCGCCCTCTTCGATGAGCTGCTGGGCGTAGTTGACGCGGCTCCAGTCGTCGCCGCTCATGTCGGCCTCGACGTTACCTTCGAACCAGTGGCTGTACTGTGCGGGCAGGGCGGTGGCGTGGTTCTCCCCCGGCGGTGTGCCGCCGGAGCTGGCGCATCCGACCAGTAGGGCCAGCCCGGCACAGGCGGGCAGTTGGCGCCAGGAAGTGACGAGGGGGCGTAGGTGGTGTGGTCGTTGCATGGTGCTTTTCTTCCCGTGGGAGTGCGCGACGCTCAGTTTGCCGCGAGGCCATCGAAGCCTTGGGTGGTTGGTGCGTCGTCGTCGAGGATGACCTGCTGCTGCGTCTCGGGCGGCATCACGTAGAGGGTCATATAGCCGCCGGCACTACGGTTGTAGATGGGACGCAGGCGGGGCAGGAAGTCGGCGATGCGCGGGTCATCGAAGCGTGTCTGGTAGAGCTCCATCCAGGCGAAGTACTGTGGATCCTGAAGAAAACCGCCGTACTGCTCGAGGGGCACGTCCTCGCCGAGGTTGGCCGGGTCGGCGATGGCCTGCATGGCGAAGTCCACGGCGTCGTGGATACTGCGGCCGTCGATCTCGAGGTCATGGATGTCATAGCCCTGGCGGGCGACGATCTCCATGATTGGAATCAGGTAGAGCAGGGCGTAGTTCTGGTAGTGGGTGGCGCGGCGACCGCGGGCCACTTCCAGCGGCAGCGCGCCCTCCTCGGTGAGGTCGTGGAGCGCCGAGTAGACGGCGCTGACGCCGATCTGGAACAGCGCGTCGTCCTCCAGCAGCACACCGACCATCGCCGCGTAGAGCGCACGGCGGTAGAAGTGGTTGTTACAGCAGCTGTTGCCCTCCTCGCCGGGGATGCTGATATGCCGCTCGCTGAGCCGCTTGAGCCACTCCTCGACATCGGCCTGCTCCTGCCCGCGGCCGTTGATGTAAGGGCGCACCACCGAGTAGGCCATGGCCGCGGCGAAGATCATCGACTCGGTGGCGAACCACGCCTGGGGTTCCATCGATTCGTAGTGGAAGTCCAGCAGCGCATCGTTGACCGCCCAGCGCTCGAGGAAGCGCACCAGACAGTCGGCGTAGTAGTCGTCGCCAGTGGCGACGAAGCTGCCGGCCAGTAGCGAGACGCTGTCCTCGAACTGGAACAGTGGCTCCGAGGCGAGTTGCCACTCCTCGGGGTTGGGGTAGTAGCCCGGGACCCGCAGCCGGGTGGTGATCGGCGGAATGCTCAGCAACTGCCGGCAGCTGGTACCGGTGGCGAGTTCGTCGAGCTCCTGCAGCAGCAGCGCGTTGGAGGTGCCATCGAGCAGCGCCATGCGCGCCTCGACGTCGAAGTAGCCGGCGTCAGGGTCGGTGACGGTGTAGTCGGATAGATCCAGCGCCTCGCGCTCGGCGGTGGTCAAGGCGCTGGCGCTGGAAGCGATGCCGAGCAGCAGCGCGGCAACCGGCCCAAGCAGGGCCGGGCGCCGGCAGGAGGTTGATAGGGCGTGTGTCGACGGCATGGGCATCATGATCCTGGGGTGTAGAGCCGGAAGTCACCGAAGTCGGCATGCTGGTCGCGTGGCGTGCGCCAGCCTTCGCCGTGGCCGCCGAAGAAGGTGGAGAACATCACCCCCTCGATGTCGACGTCCTGGCTGGTGCGATAGACGATGCCATGCTGTTCGAGCACTGGCTCGCCGTCGATCCATACCCGGGCGACGCCATCGTCGCGGTCGGGGTGATTGAGCACCACCTCCTGCTCGACGCTGATCCAGTGGCCGGTGGGGAAGTGCCACAGGCCGCGGCCCACCGAGGCGCCGTGGTCCTCGTCCTGGTTGACGACGTACTCATAGAGCTCGCCCTGGCCCTGTTCGCGCCACATGAAGCGCATCGAGAAGCCGTTGTCGCCGTCGGCGGCTTCGCCACCGCTGGGCCCCTCGCCGCCGTAGAGTCCCGGCAGCTTGCCGCCGCGCACGAAGTCGAAATCCTCGGCGAAGCGTACCTGATAGCGCAGGCAGACGCGGTCGGCGCCGGCCAGGGCAGCGTCTTGGGTATAGAAGCCGGCGCCGCCCCGGCCGCGGCCGTTGCCGTCGTCGCCGGGGGAGGAGGTGCCGGCCGGGTAGTGCACGCGCAGCACCGGCTGGTCGAGGCCGCCGTCGTGTGCGGCCAGCACTTCGACGTTGTGCTCGGTGCCCCAGTCGCGCTGGGTGTCGAAGCCGCGACGCACCGCCTGCTTGGGGGTCGCCGCATCGCTTGCCGGACGGTGATGGACGACCTCGCTGTAGCGCGCCGAGCAGCCCTGTGGCTCCGGGGTGGTCAGGGCGGCGTCGCTGTCGTCGGCGGCCAGTGGCAGCGCCGCGAGCAGCGCGCTCGCGGTCAGCGCCGCGCCGGCGGGGATCGGATGAATCGTAAGCAGTGGCATCATCAGCTCTCCTGGGCTTGCTCGGGGGCATCGTCGGCGCCGCCCTGGGCCGCCTGATAGAGGCGCTCGACGAACTGCGCCATGGCGCGGCCGCCCTGCCAGACCCATTCGGCCCCGGCGGCCAGCACCGGCTGCTCGGCGAAGCGCACGTCGACCGGCTGGCCCACGGCATCCGCCGGCAGGTCGGTCTCGGGCACCAGCAGCACGCTGGCCACGTTCTGCTGCTGGCGCACCCAGTCCGGGAAGCCGGCGCGTGGCTGGCGCTCGACGTCCAGCGCCACGCTGCGCACCTGGGCGCGAATCGGCTCCGAGGCGTGGGGCAGGGCGACATAGGCGACCTGCTCGGGTTCGATGCGCGCGATATCGCTCATGTGCACCAGCGCCTCGACCATCACGTCGTCCTCGCCGGTGCGAATCAGCGTCATGATGCGCTCGCTCTCGTTGATGTAGGTGCCGTCGGCGCTGGAAAGCGCCCAGGCCACTAGGCAGTCGCAGGGGCTGGTGATCTCGTTCATCGACATGCGCGACTGCAGGGCGCTGATCCGCGAGCTCTCGTAGTCGCGGGTGGTCTCGAACTGCTCGACCCGGGCCTGGGCGATCTCCGGCGAGGCGGTCTCGTAGTTGACGGTGTCGCCGCTGGCCGGCTGGGTCGAGTTGACCAGGCTGACCTGCTGGGCATTGGGGTCGTCGAGGCTGGCCTGGAGATTGTCGATCAGCTGTGAGTTGTAGCGATGCGAGGCCTGGGCCAGGATCAGGTCGGACTCGAGGTCGCTGTTGTTGACCCCGGTCAGGTACTCGTCGCGCTCGACGCGGTCGCCGGCCTCCCACTGGTGCTCGCGGAGGATCCCCGCCCCGGGGGCGCGGATGTCGATACGCGGCGCGGTGACCGCCGCGAAGCTCGGTTCGATGAGCATGAAGTTGCGGTAGGCGGTGGCGGCCGCGGCCACCACCAGCACCCCGGCGGCGGCAAACAGCAGCGCGTAGCGTCCCCACGGCTTGGGCGTTCGCCCCGGCGGGGTCGGGCCGCTGGTCTGCTGGCGCTTGCGCGGCGTTTGTGGATCCTCCTCGCTGACCAGCCGCTCGATGCTGGCATGCCGGCCGCTGAGGTAGGCGCGCACCACCTGGCGCAGCAGCTCGAGGTGGGGCGGGTCGATGGCGGTGATCTGGAACGCCAGCTTATGCTCGCCGTGAGCCTCGAACGGGTGGCAGCGCAGGCAGCGCGCCTGCAGCGGAATGATCAGCTCGGCGCCGCCGGCCTCGACCAGCAGACTGGCGTCGACCAGGCTGTCGATGGCCAGGGCAGTGTCGGCATGGGCGGCGAAACCGCCCAGCGACAGGTCCAGCCCGTTGAGGCGCCGGCCGTCGGCCAGCTCGACGCGAAACGGCGGCGAGATGCGCACGTGCTGGCGCTCGTCGCGGCGCTCGTGGCGCAGCCTGTCCGCGGCGCGCGGCGCCTCGCGGTAGTCGTGCGTCTCCTGGGGCGGAGCGTGATGCTCGGCGGCATGGTAGCCATTGCGCCTGGTCGGGCCGTCGTCCAGGTAGCGACGTCGAGCGCCGAGGGTGGGTTCACTTCGATCATGGCGACCGGGATATCGTGGGTCCATGTGACAGGCTCCTTGCAAACGCGAGTCGGGGCAGACATCAGCGGCCGTTGAGGCCACCGCTGTCGTGGAAGATGTTCAGCGACACGCTATCCGGCGGGGCTAGCACACCGGTGGCCAGCACCAGTACGAACAGCAGGCTGGCCAGGTAGACGCCGTGCATGAAGTGGCCCATGCGGCGCTGGCGGCGCACCGCGCGCTGGTTCGTCGGCTCGCCGGCAGAGATGCCCTGGCGTGACCATTTCTGACGATTGAAGCGGAAGCTGACGTAGGTCTTGAGCAGTGCCCCGCCGATCTGGTTGTAGTAGAGCAGCGGCACCCACAGCAGGCTGAAGCGGCCGCGCTGCCAGGCCAGGATCAGCGCTGCGATGCTGCGCGTGAACAGGATCCACAGCAGATAGGCGAAGATGAACGACGGACGCACGAAGGCGGTGACCAGGATGGCTACCGTGGGACCCACCAAGGTGGTCCACATCGACAAGCGCTGGTCGACCAGGCTCCACCAGGTAAACAGTCCCATCGGGCGTGGTCCCAGGGCGATGGCTCGGTCGCTGGTGCGCAGCATATTGCCGTACCAGCGACGCATCAGGTCGAGGGTCGAGGCGAAGAAGCGTCGGCGATCGGGCAGTTCCTCGAACCCCGAGACGTAGACGTCGGGCAGATAGCGCATCTTCCAGCCACGCTGCAGCAGCCAGTACCAGGTCGACTTGTCGTCGCCGGAGAGGAACTTGAAGTTACCGAAGCGCCAGTGCTCGACGTGGTCGTTCTCGACCAGCTCGATGAAGCTGGGCTGGGTCGCCAGCTCGGCGCGAAAGGCACTGTAGCGGCCGGTCAGTACCAGCAGGCGCTGGGATAGCGACATCGAGCTCATCACCAGATGGCGCTGGGCGTAGCGCAGGTCGTACCACTCCTTGGTGGCGTCGTCGCCGGTGACGATGGCGTTGTTGTTGGTGGTCAAGGCGCCGAGGTCGTCCTGCAGGGCGAAGAACGACAGCGAGCGTGACAGGGTGCCGGGCTCGAGGCGGATATCGCCGTCCATCGACACCAGCAGGGCGTCCGGCGCCGGCGAGCAGCGCGAGATGGCACGCAGCACCTCGGCCATCGCCGAGCGCTTGCCATCGCCCTTCTGGAACATGTAGCGCACCTCGATATTGGCCGGCCAGCCGTGCTCGTCGAGCA
The DNA here is from genome assembly GCF_031451695.1 of Franzmannia qiaohouensis. NCBI lineage: Bacteria > Pseudomonadati > Pseudomonadota > Gammaproteobacteria > Oceanospirillales > Halomonadaceae > Franzmannia > Franzmannia qiaohouensis. Next base: position 157,032 of record NZ_JARWAM010000002.1, on the reverse strand, counting down.
CATGCTCGATCACGTCGACATCGCTGCGGTCGGAGATCGCCGCGAAGACCAGCGTCGGCACGCCATAGTCGCGGGCCTCGCCGATCAGCGCGTCGTAGACCGCGAAGTTGACCTCCGGCTCGATGCGGTAGGAGGTGCACAGCACGTACAGCTCGCTGGGCTTGGCGGCGTCGCCCAGGGCGTCGGCCTCGGCGCGCAGCTGGGGAAAGACCTGGCGGTTGTACCACACCGAACGCGCGGCCTGGACGAACCACCACGAGTAGCGCCACATGCCGATGGCACCGATCACGAAGAAGAAGCTCTGCGACTCCGGCGAGAAGATGTCGCGGGGCAGCTCGCTGATCAGCACCACCAGCAGTGCCAGCCCGAACAGCAGCACGGTGACCTCCGTCGCCCAGCTGGCGAAGGAGGGTTGCGGGGTAGAGGGTTGCATACCGACTCCTAGGCTAGGACGGCCTGCAGTGAGTCGCCGCGCCCGATGGCGTAGTAATCGAGGCCGGCCTGCTTGACGCTGGCCGGTTCGAACAGGTTGCGGCCATCGATGACGATGGGGCTGGCCAGCGCCTGCTTGAGCATGGCGAAGTCGACGCTGCGGAAGGCCTTCCACTCGGTGCAGATGACCAGCGCGTCGGCACCCTCCAATGCCTCGTCGCGGCGCTTACACAGCGACAGGTCGGCACGCTCGCCGTAGATGCGTCGGCACTCGTCCTGGGCCTCCGGATCGAACGCCTGGACCCGGGCGCCGGCGGCCCATAGCGACTCCATCAGCGCGCGGCTCGGGGCTTCGCGCATGTCGTCGGTATTGGGCTTGAAGGACAGCCCCCACAGGGCAATGGTCTTGCCCGCCAGGTCGCCGTTAAAGGCGCCTTCCAGCTTGGCGAACAGCTGATCCTTCTGGCGCAGGTTGATCGACTCCACCGCCTCGAGGAGTTGCGGCGGGTGGCCGACCTGATGGGCGGTGCGCGCCAGCGCCTGGACGTCCTTGGGAAAACACGAACCGCCGTAGCCGCAGCCGGGATAGATGAAGTGGTGGCCGATGCGCGGATCGCTGCCGATGCCATGACGTACATGCTCGATGTCGGCCCCCAGCTTCTCGGCCAGGTTGGCGATCTCGTTGATGAAGCTGATCTTGGTGGCGAGCATCGCATTGGCGGCGTACTTGGTCAGCTCGGCGCTGCGTACGTCCATGAAGATCAGCTTGTCGTGGAGCCGGCTGTAGGGGGCGTAGCATTCGCGCATGGCCTGGCGCACGCGGTCGCTGTCGGTGCCGACGACGATCCGCGCACCGCGCGAGAAGTCCTCGATGGCCGCGCCTTCCTTGAGAAACTCCGGATTCGAGCAGACATCGAAGGCCAGCGTCGCACCGCGCTCGGCAAGGGTCTCGGCGACGCAGGCGCTGACCTTCTCGGCGGTGCCCACCGGTACCGTCGACTTGTCGACGATGACCTTGTATTCGCGCATATGGGTGGCGATGGTGCGGGCCACCTGCAGCACGTACTGCAGGTCGGCGCTGCCGTCTTCGTCGGGGGGCGTGCCCACGGCGATGAACTGCAGCAGGCCGAACTCCACTGCGCGGGCCGCGTCGGTGGTGAAGCGCAGTCGGCCGGCATCCAGATTATGACGAATGATGATTTCCAGGCCCGGCTCGTGAATCGGCACCTGGCCGTCATTGAGGGCGGCGACCTTGTCGCTGTCGATATCGACGCAGATGACGTCGTGGCCAACGTCGGCCAGGCAGGCCCCGGTGACCAGGCCCACGTAACCTGAGCCAAAAATGGTGATCCGCATGAGTGACGCTCCTTGCTGGTGACGCTTCCATGGCGTGCGTGCTGTGAGCGGAAGACGTAGTGATACAACCATCTGGGCGGCCGCACTCCCTCTCATCCATGGGGAGTTCGAGACTGCCGAGATCTGTGCGAAACCCCTAGGGTCCTGCGTAAATCGTGCCAGGTGTTTTTTTATCTCTTTTATAACAGTAATTTATTGGAATTCCTGTTGCCATTGGCGCGTACTTACATTGGCCAGATCAGGCGCTGACTGTCGTTGCCTGGCAACGCCAAGCCGGTTGGGGTAGGAAAATAACGCCTAAAACAGCCGATTGGCGCTGTCTCTACGTAGGGACACCCGAGTGTCGCGATGGCTCGTGGGAGGCTGATACGATAGCAATAGATAATGGGAATAATTGTCATTATTGATGCCATCTGTGGCGATCATGCCGGCATGTTGCGTCAGAAGAGCGAGAAATGCCGTGCACGCTTCACATCGGGGTTATACAGGACTAAAATGGTCCCCAATACGAGCCGCTACCTGGCCACGACCCGCGAGGATGTGCCGCATGCTCAAGCTCTCACGCATGACCGACTATGCCGCCGTGGTGATGGCGCATATTGCGCGTCACCCGCAGCAGCCGCATGCGGCTGCAGAGTTGGCCGATGCCGTTCACCTGCCGCACCCCACGGTGAGCAAGACGCTCAAGTCGCTGGTGCGCGCTGGACTGCTGGTTTCGCAGCGCGGCGCCCAGGGCGGTTACCGGCTGGCGAGGGAAGCGAGCGAGATCTCCGCCAGCGATATCATCGCGGCCATCGAAGGTCCGGTGGCGATGACCGAATGTAGCCATGCCGACGGTGACTGCGACCTGGTCGCCACCTGCGGGGTGGCCGACAACTGGCAGCGCGTTTCATTGGCCGTGCGCACCCTGCTCGACAGCGTGACCCTGGCGCACCTGGCCCAGACCACGCCGATCAAGCTGCCGGTGCAGCTGCCGATCCAGACCGTCACGCTGGCCGCCGGTGCCAGCCGCTAAACCCAATTACGCACATGTCGAGCCCGGCGCTCGACGGTAACGCCCGGGAGGGGATTGAACATGGCAACCGAGGAAATGGAACAGCTCGTTCGTCGCGACTACAAAGAAGGTTTCGTGACCGATATCGAGAGCGACACCATACCGCCCGGCCTGGATGAGAGCACCATTGCGTTCATCTCCAACAAGAAGGGCGAGCCGCAGTGGATGCTCGACTGGCGTCTCGACGCCTACCGCCAGTGGCTGAAGATGACACCGCCCTCCTGGGCGCATCTCGACTATCCGCCCATCGACTATCAGGCGATCTCCTACTTCAGCGCCCCCAAGCGCGACGAGGATCGCCCCCAGAGCCTCGATGAGGTCGACCCCAAGCTGCTCGAGACCTACGAGAAGCTGGGCATCCCGCTCCACGAGCGCGCGGCGCTGGCCGGCGTGGCGGTGGATGCGGTGTTCGACTCGGTGTCGGTGACCACCACCTTCAAGGAGAAGCTGGGCGAGGCGGGCGTGATCTTCTGCTCGATCTCCGAGGCGATCCGCGACTACCCGGAGCTGATCAAGCAGTACCTGGGCACGGTGGTGCCGGTGGCCGACAACTACTTCGCCGCGCTCAACTCGGCGGTGTTCACCGACGGCTCCTTCGTGTTCGTGCCGGAAGGCGTGACCTGCCCGATGGAGCTCTCCACCTACTTCCGCATCAACGCCGCCAATACCGGCCAGTTCGAGCGCACCCTGATCATCTGCGAGAGCCGCGCCCAGGTCTCGTACCTGGAGGGCTGCACCGCGCCGCAGCGTGACGAGAACCAGCTGCACGCCGCGGTGGTCGAGCTGGTGGCGCTGGACGACGCCTACATCAAGTACTCCACGGTGCAGAACTGGTATCCCGGCGACGAGGACGGCAAGGGCGGCATCTACAACTTCGTCACCAAGCGCGGCGACTGCCGCGGTGCCCGCTCGCGGATCAGCTGGACCCAGGTCGAGACCGGCTCGGCGATCACCTGGAAGTATCCCTCCTGCGTGCTGCGCGGCAAGGACAGCATCGGCGAGTTCTACTCGGTGGCGGTGACCAACGGCCGCCAGCAGGCCGATACCGGCACCAAGATGATCCATATCGGCGAGGGTACCCGCTCCTACATCGTCTCCAAGGGCATCTCCGCCGGGCGCAGCAACCAGTCCTACCGCGGGCTGGTCAAGATCGGCCCTAGGGCCAAGGGAGCGCGCAACTTCACCCAGTGCGACTCGCTGCTGATCGGCGACCAGTGCGGCGCGCATACCTTCCCCTACCAGGAGATTGGTAACAGCACCGCCACCATCGAGCACGAGGCGACCACCTCCAAGATCGGTGAGGACCAGCTGTTCTACTGCCAGAGCCGCGGCATCTCTGAGGAGGACGCGGTGAGCATGATCGTCAACGGCTTCTGCAAGGACGTCTTCCAGGAGCTGCCGATGGAGTTCGCCGTCGAGGCCGAGGCGCTGTTGAGCGTGACCCTGGAAGGCGCCGTAGGCTAGGCGCTATTGCGCTCGGTCACTCTGTGTTGGAGGCCCTCCTCGGCATGCTCATTGAGCAGCAGTCAACTCCGCTGCACTCGTCGGGCCTCCGCCTTGATTGACCATCGCTCATGACGCGCCTAGGGCGTCTAGAAATACTGTTAATGTTGCGGGTCGCCGCGGCGGCTCGTCAGAATCGAAAAAGGTAATCGCAATGCTCGAAGTCAAGGATCTGCACGTTACGGTGGAAGGCCAGACCATCCTCAAGGGCCTCAGCCTGACCATCAAGGCCGGTGAAGTCCACGCTATCATGGGCCCCAACGGGGCTGGCAAGTCGACGCTGTCGGCGGTGATCGCCGGCAAGGACGGCTACGAAGTCACCCAGGGCTCGATCACCTTCCAGGGCCAGGACGTGCTCGAGATGGAGATCGAGGAGCGTGCCCAAGCCGGCCTGCTGCTCGGCTTCCAGTACCCGGTGGAGATCCCTGGGGTCAAGAACATCTACCTGCTCAAGGCTGCCCTCAATGCCCAGCGTGCTGCGCGTGGCCAGGAAGAAGTGCCGGCACCGGAGTTCATGAAGCTGGTCAAGGACAAGCTCGGCGAAATGAAGATGGACGCCAGCTTCCTGCAGCGCGCGGTCAATGAGGGCTTCTCCGGCGGTGAGAAGAAGCGCAACGAGATCCTGCAGATGCTGGTGCTGCAGCCCAAGCTGGCGATGCTCGACGAGATCGACTCGGGGCTCGATATCGATGCCATGAAGGTCGTCGCCGACGGCGTCAATAGTCTGCGTGCCGAAGATCGCGGCATCCTGCTTGTGACCCACTACCAGCGCCTGCTCGACTATATCGTGCCGGACCGGGTCCACGTGCTGGTCGACGGACGCATCGCCAAGAGCGGTGATGCCGAGCTCGCCAAGCAGCTCGAATCGCGCGGCTACGACTGGGTGGTCGAGGAGACGGCGGCATGAGCGAACAGACCTTTCTCGACAGCCTCGCCCGGCGCAGCGCCAAGCGCGACCGGCACGGCCCCGAGCCGTCCTGGATTGCCGCACGCCGCCAGGCCGGTGCGGCACGCTTCGAGGCGCTGGGTTTCCCGACCCGCCGCGATGAAGCCTGGAAGTACACCGATGTACGCGCTATCGCCAACGGTGAGTTCGCGCTGGCCGAGGACGCCGATTTCTCGCAGACCGTCGCTGCTACCCTGACGCTGCCCATCGACGCCTACCGGCTGACCTTCGTCGACGGCGTTTATGCCCCGGCGCTGTCGCAGCTAGAAGGCTTGCCCCAGGGCGTGCAGCTGGTGCCGCTGTCGCAGGCCCTGGCCGACAATCACGAGGCCGTGGGCGGGCCGCTGGGTCGCTTGACCGGCGTCGAGTTCTCGCCGTTCTCGGCACTCAATACCGCCTTCATGGAGGAGGGCGCGGTGCTGCGTCTGGCGCCGGGTTGCGTGGTCGACAAGCCGCTGGTGGTGCAGTTTCTCTCCAGAAGCGGCGCCCAGCCGGTAATGTGCCATCCGCGGCTGCTGGTCGAGGCCGGCGCGCGCAGCCAGGCGACGCTGATCGAACATCATATCGGCGAGGAGGACGCGGCCAATTTCACCAACCTGGTCGCCGAGCTGATCCTCGAGCGCGGGGCGATTCTCGATCACTACAAGCTGCAGGAAGCGCCGCTGGGCGACCTGCACGTGGCCAGCATCCACGCCGAACAGGCCCGCGACAGCCGCTACACCTCGTATAACCTGAACCTGGGCGGCGGCCTGGTGCGCAACGACCTGATCAGCGACCTCAACGGTCAGGGCGCGGTGGCCAACTTCTACGGGCTGTTCTACGGCCAGGGCCGCCAGCACATCGATAACCACACCGTCGCCAACCACAATGCGCCGCTGACCTTCTCCAACGAGAACTACAAGGGCATTCTCGACGACCGTGCCCGCGGCGTGTTCAACGGCCGTGTGGTGGTCAAGCGCGACAGCCAGAAGATCGAAGGCTTCCAGAGCAACGCCAACCTGCTGCTCTCGGATCGCGCCGAGATCGACGCCAAGCCGGAGCTCGAGATCTACGCCGATGACGTCAAGTGCTCCCACGGCACCACCACCGGCCAACTCGATGAAGAGGCGATCTTTGCCCTGCGCACCCGCGGCATCGACCAGCAGACCGCGCGCGGCCTGCTGACCCTGGCCTTCGCCGGCGAGGTGCTCGATCAGGTCAAACTCGACGCCATCGCCGAACGCGTCGAGCTGGCGGTGGCCGGCAAGCTGCCCGAGCGCTTCAACCTGGCCGGACTGGTCGAGGCCGCTGCGGCGCTGGATGAGCAATGAGCGGCGCGCCCCTCAGGAGAGTGACATGACCGAACTTGCCACCCGACTCGATACGCCAGCGCTGGATGTCGCCGCGCTGCGCGAGGAGTTTCCGATCCTGGCCCGCGAGGTGCACGGCAAGCCGCTGGTCTACCTCGATAACGCCGCCACCAGCCAGACGCCGCGGCGGGTGATCGAAGCGTTCAGCAACTACTACGCGGGCTACAACGCCAATATCCATCGCGGGCTGCATACCCTGGCCGATGAAGCCACGGCGGCCTTCGAGGGTACTCGTGAAACGGTGCGCGGCTTCCTCAATGCCGGCGACAGCCGCGAGATCATCTTTACCCGCGGCACCACCGAGGCGATCAACCTGGTCGCCAACGCCTGGGGGCGCGACAATCTTCGCCCCGGCGACGAAGTGCTGGTGTCGCGCCTCGAGCACCACTCCAACATCGTTCCCTGGCAGCTGCTGGCCAGCCAGCTGGGCATCGTGGTCAAGGTGATTCCGGTGGACACTCGCGGGGTGCTCGACCTCGACGCCTACCGCGGGCTGTTCAGTGAGCGCACCCGGCTGGTGGCGGTTAACCACGTCTCCAACGCCTTCGGTACCGTCAACCCGGTGAAGGAGATGGCGAGCATCGCCCACGCCCACGGCGCGCTGATCCTGATCGATGGCGCCCAGGCGGCGCCGCATCAGGTGGTGGACGTGCGCGATATCGATGCCGATTTCTACGCCTTCTCGGGGCACAAGGTCTACGGGCCCACCGGGGTCGGCGTGCTGTACGGCAAGGCGGCGCTGCTCGAGGCCATGCCTCCGTGGCAGGGTGGCGGCGAGATGATCCAGACGGTGTCGTTCGAGGCGCCTACCACCTTCGCCGCGATTCCCCACAAGTTCGAGGCCGGCACTCCGGCGATTGCCGAGGTCATCGCCCTCGGCGAGGCGCTGCGCTGGCTCGAGGGCGTTGGCGTCGAGGCCATCGGTGCCTGGGAAGCGCAACTGCTGGAGGTCGCCACCCAGCGGGTGCTGCGTATCGACGGCCTGCGTATCCTCGGCACCGCGCCGCGCAAGGCCAGCGTGCTGTCGTTCGTGGTCGACGGCGCGCATGCCCAGGATATCGGCCTGCTGATCGACCAGCTCGGCGTGGCGATTCGCACCGGGCACCACTGTGCCCAGCCGCTGCTGGCGCAGTTCGGTGTCGATGCCACCTGCCGTGCCTCCTTTGCGGCCTATAACACCCTCGAGGAAGTCGAGATCTTCGCCGCCGCCCTGGAGCGGGTCATTGGCATGGTGAGATAAGGAGTCGAATGAGCGATATCGAGCAGATTGCCAGCCTCCAGAAGGGCCAGAGCCTGCCGCTGCAGCGCGACGTGGCGGTGATCTCGATCCCCTTCGGCAAGACTATTACCCTGCCCGAGGACAGCATCGTCTCGGTGATGCAGGCCAAGGGCAGCAGCGTCAGCGTCGCCTTCGAAGGTCGCCTCTACCTGGTCGAGGGCGCCAATCTCGACGCCCTGGGCCTGGAGGCGCTGCCGCGTCCGACGCTGCAAGAAGATGCCAGCGACGAGGAGATCGAGCAGTTCGTGTGGGATCAGCTGCGTACCTGCTTCGACCCGGAGATTCCGGTGGATATCGTCGAGCTGGGGCTGGTTTACGGCTGTCGTATCGAGCGCTTGCTGAGCGGTGAGCGCATCGTCACCATTCGCATGACGCTGACCGCACCCGGCTGCGGCATGGGCGACGTGATTGCCGCCGACGCGCGCAACAAGATCCTCGGTGCGCCGCAGATCAGCCAGGTGCATACCGAGATCGTCTTCGATCCGCCCTGGAGTCGTGAGATGATGAGCGACGAGGCCAAGCTGGAACTGGGCATGTTCTGAGCCGGCGCCCGGCCGCGGCTTGCCGCGTCAATGGGGCGCGGTTGCCGCCAACCGGGGAGCTCGATGCCGATAATGATGTCGCTGTGGAAGCCTTTCAGGGCCGTGCTGATGGTGCTTGGCGCCGCGCTGCTGGTGGCGGTGCTGCTGTTCGTGGCCGCCAATGCCTGGGTGCTGGCCAAGACCCAGGCGCGCATCGAGCACGACCTGCCGATCTGCAGCGCGCAGCCGGTGGCGATCGTCTTCGGTACTTCCCACTGGACCCGCGCCGGCGGCCGCAACCCTCACTTCGAGGCGCGCATGAGCGCCGCCTCGCGGCTGATGCGCATGCGTCGAGTCCAGCATCTACTGCTCTCCGGCGACAACCGCACGCGGTTCTACAATGAGCCGGTGACCATGTGGCGCGACCTGCGCGCCCGCCAGGTGCGCGACGTCGACATGACCCTCGACTACGCCGGCTTCAGTACCTTCGATACCCTGTCCCGGGCGCGCGATGTGTTCGGCGTCGAGCGGGCGCTATTGGTCACTCAGTCGTGGCACCTGCCGCGGGCACTGTTCATCGCCGATGCGCTGGGGCTCGAGGCCACCGGCTGTGCGGCGCCGGCACAGCCGGTGGCCGGTGTGTGGCGGCTACAGATGCGCGAGTGGGTGGCGCGGGTGGCGACCCTGGGCGATCTCTATCTGTGGGAGCGGCGGCCCTATTTCCTGGGACCATTGGAGCCGCTGGAGATCGCGCCTCGGGCTTAGCGGCGCTGCTTCTGGATGCGATAGAGCTCGCGGATCAGTGCCCGGCAGTTCTTCCAGCAGCGCTCGATGACCGGCTCGATGGCATCCGGCAGGGGGTGGGTATGGACCGTGGCCAGCGCCTGCATCAGCACGCGCTCCTGCTCCAGCAGCTCGCCGATCAGTACCTGGCTGTCGTTGCCGACGAAGCTCTTGAGGCGACTCCACAGCCACAGGTAGTCGTCGCGCTCGACGTCGGCGTCGCGTGGCAACAGGCGCAGATGCTTCTTGGCCAGCGTCTGCAGCTCATGCATGGCCGCATCGCGCTCGTCATAGTGAGGCTTGAGCGTTTCGCGCAGGGAAGGGCGCAGGCGTTCGAGATTGTCCTGAAAATAATCGAGACTGTCGGCCAGCGCTTCCAGCAGGCTATCCATCGCCACCTGGCGATTGTCAAGAAACATGAGCGGTCACCTCCTCCGGTGACCCAAATTGTGCGGGTGGAAACAGTGTTTTGCTAGCCCCGTTGCGAATAATTTTCGCGTTTGCACACTTTTATCCGTTATTCGGGGCTTAGCTTGCCTGTGGTCAGCCCTTGGGCTTGGGTGGCGCCTTGTGTGAGGGGGCGGCGTGCTTCTCGATATGCTCGATGATCAGCCCGGCGATGTCCTTGCCGGTCGCGGTCTCGATACCCTGCAGGCCGGGGGAGGAGTTGACCTCCATGATCACCGGGCCATGGTTCGAGCGCAGCAGGTCGACGCCGGCCACGCGCAGGCCCATGGCCTTGGCGGCACGAATCGCCGTGGAGCGCTCCTCCGGGGTGATGCGAATCACGCTGGCGCTGCCGCCACGATGGAGGTTGGAGCGAAACTCACCCTCTGCGGCCTGGCGCTTCATCGACGCCACCACCTTGTCGCCGATCACGAAGCAGCGGATATCGGCGCCCTTGGCCTCCTTGATGTACTCCTGAACCATGATGTTGGCCTTCATGCCCATGAACGCCTGGATCACGCTCTCCGCGGCCTGATTGGTCTCGGCCAGCACCACGCCGATGCCCTGGGTACCCTCGAGCAGCTTGATCACCAAGGGGGCGCCCTTGACCATGGTGATCAGGTCGGGGATGTCATCCGGGGAGTGAGCGAAGCCGGTGATCGGCAAGCCCAGCCCCTTGCGTGATAGCAGCTGCAGCGAGCGCAGCTTGTCGCGGGAGCGGGTGATGGACACCGAGTCGTTGAGCACATAGGTGCCCATCATCTCGAACTGACGCAATACCGCACAGCCGTAGAAGGTCACCGAGGCGCCGATGCGTGGGACCACCGCATCGAAATGCTCGATCTCCGCGCCCTTGTAGTGGATCGAGGGGCGGTGGGATGCAATGTTCATGTAGCAGCGCAGGGTGTCGACCACGCGTACGCCGTGGCCGCGCGTCTCGGCGGCTTCGATCAGCCGACGCGTTGAATAGAGGTTGCGGTTACGCGACAGCAGGGCAATGTGCATGGATCAATCCCTTAGCGAATGTCATCGGTATAGGCGGCATGCTAGCCGCGTCTCAGGGCTCACCGTGCAGGAAGGCTTCCCCGGGCGCAATCAGCAATCGACGCATGGTGCGCCGGCCTAGCAGCATCGGGTGGCGCAGGTTGCTGCGGTCGGCCAGGGTCAGTTCGGTGTCGAAATGCAAGCTGCCGAGTTCGAGGCGCGTGCGGATCACGTAGCGCCACTCGGCGTGGCCGTTGGAGCTGGTGACTCGGCGGCGGTCATGGAGGTGCAGCTTGAACGGATGAGCCGGGCTGCCTGGCCCGCCGGCACGAGTGACGAAGCTCACCCAGACATGGCCGTGCTCCTCGAAGGATTCGATATCCTCGGCGTGCAGCGACGAGGTGCGCGCGCCGGTATCGGCCTTGGCGCACAGGCTCAGGCCGAGCTCGGGAAGGGTAACCATTTCACGGCGACCGATGACCGCCTGGGCGTGGTAGGGCAGCGACTTCATGGGGTGTACCTCGCTCAACGCGTGGGTGTCAGGCCGCTCAGGCGCTGGCCGATGGCCGAGCCCGGGGCGGCCTGGCGCAGGGTCATCAGCACCGGCAGCCGCAGCCGGGGAATCAACGCCAGGTCGCGGGCCAGGGCGCTGAACTCGGCCTGGGGATGCTCGGCCAGGCGGGTCAGGAAGCGCGGCAGGCGCTCGTCGTCCTCGAGGTGCTCCCAGCCGCGTGCGGCCATGGCGGCGAGTAGATCGGGGCCGCAGGCGGCCGGGTCGTCGAGCAGCTCGCTGTACCAGGCCGCGGCCACCGAGTCGCTGGCACCCACTCCACGCACGCAGGCGCACAGGGTCTCGAGGTCGCCCTCGCCGGCGGCACGCTCACCGCGCCGGCGTAGCGCCGCCGCCAGGCATGGCGCCAGCGGCAGGTGCTCGAGGCAGTAGCACAGCGGTTGCAGCACTTGATCGGGTAGTGCGTCGAAGCGGGCGGCGATGCGCTCAGCCTGGGCGGCGTCGTGGCGCACCGCGACGTCGGCCAGGCCCTGTAGTCCCAGCGCCTGCCATTCGTGCTGGTGTTCGCCGGTGAGGTACTCCTCGGCGAGTTCGTGGTGCTGGCTGGCGGGGGCGTCGAGGTCGGCACTGGCGCGCGCGTGGAGCATGGCCTGCAGCGGCAGCGTCGGTGTGAAGGCCAACGGGTTGTCCTTCATCAGATTGTCGATGTGGCTGGCTTGGGACGGCGACTCGAGGTGCTCGGCGCTGCGCCCCAGGGTCTCCAGCAGGCGCTGGATGAAAGCGTCACGCGGCGCGGCGCTGAGCCGGGCCTGTTCGTCCAGCGGCAGGGCCAGGAACCAGATCATCGGCTCCTGTTCGGGGCGTAGGCGAAACACGCAGGCCAGGCGCGCCTCGCCCTGCCAGTGCGCCGGCCACGGCTGAGTGCCCTGCTCGAACTCGGCGAGGGTGGCGGGCGGGCAGGGGGCAACGCGACGGCCCATATGATAGAGCCGCACCTCGGCCCCACTGCGGTCGAAGAAGTCGCTTAGTGTCGCAATCGGCTGCATGGCACTTTCCCTGGGTCGAGCCGCGCACTGTACCGCGAGGCCGGGCTGCTTGTCAGCAGCATCAACGCTTGGTCGAAGCACGCCATCAGGCTCGCTGGTCATAAATTGATCAGTTTGCGCGAGTGCCCATGAGGGGTGGGCATACGACAGTTGTCAAAGGGTTATCCACAGGCTCTTGCAGTGAATCTGTGAATTCCCTCACAGCAGTGGGGTGGCCAGGCCTGGATCGGCACGGGATAATGGCGACATGTCCAAGGGAGAAATCATGAATCCGCACCAACGACTCGACCAGGCCCTGCGCGAACTGGAAGCCACCCTCAAGGCGGCCGACCTGTGGCGGGTCGAGCAGCCCTCGGCCAAGGCGCTGGCCAGCCAACAGCCGTTCTGCGTCGACAGTATGGAACTGCCGCAGTGGCTGCGCTATGTCTTCGTCGCCAGGCTTGATGCGCTGGTCGAGGCCCAGGCACCGCTGCCGTCCAGCTGCAGCGTGGCGCCGGCCGCCGAGGTCTATCTACGCCAGGTGGGCGTGCCGGCGCACCACCTGCTGCTGGTGGTCAAGGCGATAGAGCGCGTCGATCTCGTGGTCACGGAGAACTGAGCATGGCGTACTACTTTGCCTACGGCAGCAACATGAACCCGGCACGCGTCGAGGCGCGCATCGGCGCTACCCGGCGCGCGCTGCCGGGCACACTGGCCGACCACGCGCTGCGTTTCGACAAGGCCTCGCGAATCCCGGGGATCGCCCACGCCAACGTCGCCAGCCAGCCCGGGGCGCGGGTCGAAGGCGCGCTGTTCGAGCTGATGACGCCGCAGCAGATCGAGCTGATGGACCCCTTCGAGGGCGTGCCCCACGATTACCAGCGCCAGCGCCGCGAGATCATTACCCACCATGGCGTGATCGAGGCCTGGGTGTATATCGCGGTTCCCGAGCGGACTCGCGGTTCGCTCAAGCCGGCCCGGGAGTACCTCACCCATCTGCTGGCCGGCGAGGCCTTCCTGAGCGCCGACTATCACGCTCGCCTGCGCGAGGTGGAAGCGGTGGAGGGATTGGATGCCGCGACCCTGGCGGTGCTGGGGCTGCATGCCACCACCGCAGGCTGATGCTGCCCGGTTGGCGCACGCTTGCGCGAGCGCCTCTCTAGCCCTGCACGCCAAAACAGTCATGCATACGAAAACGCCGGGGCCATGGCCCCGGCGTCTGGTTTTCGATGTGGCGACCAATGCCGCCGCATCAACCGATCAGAAGCGGAAGGTCACGCCACCGCCGATGGTCAGCGGATCGACCTTGGCGGTGCCCACTTCGGTGCCGTCGATGCGGATATCACTATCGACATCGGCATAGTTGGCGAAGCCGTTGAGCATCACGTTGTCGGTGACCGCCAGATCGATACCCACCTGGCCAATGGCGCCATAAGAGCGACGCACGTCGAGACCTTCAAGTGACTCACCGGAGAAGCGAGTGTAGTTGAGGCCAGCGCCAACGTAGGGCTGCACGCGCGAGTCGAGGCCGCCCAGCGGGTAATAGTTGACCATCAGGTTGATCGGCATGCGATCCACGGTGCCAGCTGCGGCGCCGTCAACCGTCAGATCGTGCTCGAACTTTTCAGTACCGGAGAGCTCGACGCCGATATTGTCGTGGAACAGGTAGCCGAGGCCGTAGGAGAAGCCGCGCTCTGCGCTGCTGATGCCCAGGTCGGCATCGCCAACGTTACCGTTGTCGGAGCGGGTGTCGGTCTTGGCCACGCCACCGCGCACGAAGAAGTCACCGGCGCTGTAGGCCAGGGCGGACTGGGCGGCAAACAGGCTGCAACCAGCGATGGCGGCGGCGGTAATCAGTTTGGTAGTTTTCATGGGTGTTCTCCTTGAAGCCTTGCTTCGTCACATCAATGCCTTGCCGGATGGCAATGGCGTTCCAAACCGTGTTTGACAACCTAGTATAAGAAACGCTGTTTCCTAAGTCTGGTTGAAAATTGCAATCAGCGCAATAGGGCCGATAAAACCAAGGTATTGCTGAGGTCGTAGTCAGAGTATAGCGGAGGCCAAGTTATACGCAAAACAATTCATGTATCACTTTTGTTTATCTTTGGCTGCGCTGCGCAATCGCCACGGCTCCGTCGCTTGGAGACCTCGCCATGACGGCAATTATCATCTTTACTGAAGCGGAATGGATCGCTGGGAGAAATGCATGCCGAGTTTCGCGACACGTCTCGCCGGACTGCCCCAGGCGCCGCTGGTGGCGATGGGTATTTCGACGCTGCTGGCGCTGTGGCTGCTGTGGAGCCCGGAGCTGCTGAGCGCACTGGCGATGGGCTGGCGGCTGCCGCTGATCGTACTGGGCATCTGGGCGCTGGGGTCAGGCTTCAGCCTAGGCGCTGGACTGGTACCCGAACGGGGTCTGCTGCGACTGCTGTTGGGGCCGCCGCTATGCTGGTGGCTGCTGGGCGCCTTCTCGCTGGTGGTCGTGGCGAGGGGGCTGTGGGGCAGTGGCTGAATTGCGCGCCGGCGGCCACGAGCCACAGCGCAAGGAGCCGCCCATCGGCGGCTCCTTGCGTTCAGGGTGTGACGATTAGCCGCGGTCGATGGCGTCGAACTCGGCGGTCACGCTGGAAGCTGGCTCGTCGGTTGCCAGGCTGACGGCGACGATGGCGAGATAGGCGAAAACCACGCCGGGGACGATCTCGTAGAGGTCGAACAGGCCGCCGGAGAGCTCTGCCCAGACCACCACGGTGATGCCACCGACGATGATCCCGGCCAGCGCGCCCCACTGGTTCATGCGCCGCCAGAACAGCGACATGATCAGTGCCGGGCCGAAGGCGGCACCGAAGCCGGCCCAGGCGTAGGAGACCAGGTCGAGCACGGTGGCGTCGGGATTGAGTGCCAGCAGATAGGCCAGGACGGCGATGCCGATCACCGCGAAGCGGCCGACCCATACCAGCTCCGACTGTGAGGCATCCTTGCGGAACAGCGCCTTGTAGAAGTCGTCGGTGAGCGCCGAGGAGGAGACCAGCAGTTGGGAGTCGGCGGTGGACATCACCGCGGCCAGGATGGCGGCGAGCAGGATGCCGGCAATCACCGGATGGAAGATCAGGTTGACCATGACCATGAATACCGTCTCGCCGTCGCCGAGCTCGCGCGACACGAAACCGACCCCGAGCAGGCCGACGGCCACGGCGGCTACCAGGCACAGCGCTGACCAGCTGACGGCGATGCGCCGCGCGGTGGGGATGTCGTCTTCGCTGCGGATGGCGGCGAAGCGCGCCAGGATGTGCGGCTGGCCGAAGTAGCCCAGGCCCCAGGCCAGCGAGCTGATGATGCTCATGGCGGTCAGCGCCTCGCCGGTGGAGGCATCGCGGAACCACGCCAGCATGTGCTCGCTCTCGGCAGCCAGCGCCGCGCCGGCACCGCTGGCACCGCCCAGGTCGCTGAAGGCGATGATCGGCACGATGGCCAGGGCCGCTGCCATCATCAGGCCCTGGATAAGGTCGGTCCACGACACTGCCAGGAAGCCGCCGAAGAAGGTATAGAAGATGATCGCCAGGGTGCCGACGGTGACGGCAATGGTGTAGTCGAAGCCGAACACCGTCTCGAACAGCCGCCCACCGGCGACCAGTCCGGAGCTGGTGTAGAACAGGAAGAACACCAGGATGAAGATCGCCGAGATTACCCGTAGCAGCTGGGTGTTGTCGTTGAAACGGTTGGCGAAGAAGTCGGGTAGCGTCAGCGAGTCGCTGGCGCGGAAGCTATAGATACGCAGGCGACGCGCGACGATCAGCCAGTTGAGCCAGGTGCCGATCAGCAGGCCGATGGCGATCCAGCTGGCCGAGATGCCGCTGACGTAGGCCGCGCCGGGCAGGCCCAGCAGCAGCCAGCCGGACATGTCCGAGGCGCCGGCGGAGATCGCCGAGGTCCAGGGGCCCAGCGAGCGGCCGCCGAGAATGTAGTCGGAGAGGTTGGTGGTGCGCCGATAGGCGACGATGCCGATGCCGAGCATGACCAGCAGATAGACGCCGAACGTCAGACCGATGGTGATGTTGTTTTGTACCACTGGGTTGTCCTCTTGGGGCGAAATGGCGCGCAGAGGCGCGCCGTGAATGCTTACTTACCGAAATCCTTGGCCATCTCCTGGGCGCGTGCGGCGCAGGCCTGCATGGCACCCTCGACGATCTGGCGCAGCTCGGCGTCCTCGAAGTGCTGGATGGCGCGTTCCGTGGCGCCCTGGGGCGACATAACGTTGCGTTTCAACTGGGCGGGGTCATGCTCGCTCTTGAGCGCCATGCTGGCCGCGCCAAAGCCGGTCTGCAGCGCCAGGCGGCGGGCTGTCTCGCGGGGCAGGCCGAGGTTGACGCCGGCCTCTTCCATGGCCTCGAAGAACAGGAAGAAGTAGGCCGGGCCGCTGCCCGATACCGCGGTGACCGCATTCAGCAGGGGCTCGTCGTCGACCCACTCGACCAGGCCAACGGCGCTCAGCAGCTCGGCGGCCAGGTCGCGCTGCTCGGCGTTGACCCGCGGGTTGGCATACAGTCCCGAGGCGCCGGCACCCACCAGCGACGGGGTGTTGGGCATGCAGCGGATCACGGCCAGCTCGCCGCCCAGCCAGCCCTCCAGGGTGGCGGCCTCGAGGCCGGCGGCGACCGACACGATCAGCGGCTTGCGATCCTGGACCGCGTCACGCAGCGGCTCGCAGACCTGGCGCATGATCTGCGGCTTGACCGCCAGCACCACCACGTCGGCGTCGCTTACCGCGGTGGCGTTGTCGGTCTGGGTGCGGATGCCGTAGCGCTCGCGCAGCGGCGCCAGCATGGTGTCATCGGGAGAAGTGGCGATGATCGCATCGGCCGGGTAGCCGCCGTCGATCATGCCGCCGAAGATCGCGCTGGCCATGTTGCCGGCGCCGATGAAAGCAATCGTCTTGTGCATAACTCTCTCGCTCCTGATACGGGGTCATTTCGCTGCTCGACGCCGCTCGCGGCGGCGTCGTTGGCGGTTCAGCGCTCGGTGCTGGCCTGAGCACTTGTTTCACGGTAGGTCAGCTGACTGACCACCACCGCGACAAGCGCCGAGATCAGGAAGCCGGGCACCGCGGCATTGGTGATACCGAACAGAATGGTGGCGAAAAGATTGTTGATATCCGGCAGGAAGGCGTAGGTCCAGGCCGGCTGCTGGGAGCCCATCAGTACCGCAATGAGGCCGGCGAGCATGCCCCACAGGCTGCCCTGGCGGGTCAGCTTCTTCCAGTACAGGGTCAGCAGCAGTACCGGGCCAAAGCAGGCGCCAAGACCGCCCCAGGCGAACAGCACCAGCCAGAACACGAAGGTTTCGGCGGAGAATGCCAGCAATACGGCGAGCAGCATGATCGTGGCCGTGGCCAGACGGCTGTAGGCCACCAGGCGCGCCTGCGAGATCTCTTCACCGCGATGCAGCAGCTTGTCGTAGATATCGCGAATCAAGGCGCTGGCGCCAACCAGCAGCTGACTGTCGGCGGAGGACATGATGGCCGCCAGGATCGCCACCAGCAGAACGCCCATCAGCAGCGGACTGAGCAGCTCCTGGCCGAGGCTGGTGAACACCGCCTCATGATTGCCGTCGGGCAGCATGTCGATTTCCGGAAAATAGACGCGGCCGATGATGCCGATCATCACCGCGCCCCAGCCCATGATCACGTTCCAGAGTGACGAGATCAGTGCCGCCTGGCGCATCTCGCTGACGTTCTTCAGCGACATGTAGCGCACCAGGATATGCGGGTTGCCGGGGCTACCGAAGCCGATGCCGAGCAGGCCGAGAATTGCCCCGGCGGAGAAGGCGAAGGGATCGACGAAGCCGGCGCCCTGGGCCTGCATCGCCTCGAGGATCGGCCCGAAGCCACCAAGATTGATGATCGCGATGATCGGCAGGATAACCAGCGAGGCGAACATGAAGCCGGCTTGCAGCACATCGGTCTTGCTGACCGCGTGGAAGCCGCCAATCATCACGTAGAACAGCAGTATGACGGCCGTCAGCCACATGCCGCCGCTCTGCGACAGCCCCATGGTGCTGGAGAAGGCGGTGCCACCGGCCACCACCTGGCTGCCGACGTAGGCGATCATGAAGAACACCACGATCAGGGAACTGACCACGCGCAGCGCCTTGCTGCCGCCGGGGAAGCGTGACTCGAGCAGGTCGGGGATGGTCAGGCTGCCGGTGGCTTGGCTGTATTCGCGAAAGCGCCGGGCGACGAAGAAGAACATCACGATTTCGGCTGTGATATAGCCAGCGATCGCCCAGATGGCCTGGAAACCGGACATGAAGGCCATGCCGGTGACGCCGAGAATCAGCCAGCCGCTGCGCCCTGAGCTGACAGCACTCAAGGCCACGGTCCACTTGTTGAGATTGCGTCCGGCGAGGAAGAAGTCCTCGAGGCCGCCGGCGCTTTTCTTGGAGCTGGCCAGGCCGATGATGACCAGGAACACCAGATAGGCGCCAAATACGATTAGGGTAACGGGTTCCGCCGTCATGTCAGTATCCTTGCATTACATGCGTTGTTATTTGGCTGGAGGTAGGGGGGTCACGCCTTGCGCTGCTGGTCGCGCTTGCCCTGGATTACGTAGCAGGCGATCGAGGCCGCAATCAGCAGGCCGGGGAGGCCGATCAGGCCAAAGAAGATACCGGGAGTCATGAGCGTATCCTGTTGATGTTGTGGGGTGATATATACGCATGTGCGTCCCCGGGCCGAGTGACCCGGGGACGCTGTGATGCACTACTCGTCGCCGAGTGCCAGCAGTGACGCATTGCCGCCCAGGGCGGCGGTGTTCACCGTGACGGTCTTCTCGGTGGC
The DNA here is from genome assembly GCF_031451695.1 of Franzmannia qiaohouensis. Classification (NCBI taxonomy): domain Bacteria; kingdom Pseudomonadati; phylum Pseudomonadota; class Gammaproteobacteria; order Oceanospirillales; family Halomonadaceae; genus Franzmannia; species Franzmannia qiaohouensis. Next base: position 138,010 of record NZ_JARWAM010000002.1, on the reverse strand, counting down.
GAAACGCAGCAGGTAGTTAGGCCCACCCGCCTTGGGGCCGGTGCCGGAGAGGCCTTGTCCGCCAAACGGCTGTACGCCGACCACTGCGCCGATGATATTGCGGTTGATGTACACATTGCCAACCCGAATTTTCTCCGCGATGGCGTTGGCGAAGGATTCGTTGCGGCTATGTACGCCGAAGGTCAGGCCATAGCCGCGACCGTTGATCGACGCGATAACGCGGTCCAGCTCGCTGGCCTTGTAGCGCACCACGTGCAGGATCGGTCCGAACTGCTCGCGCTCCAGCGCCTCGATGCCGTCGATCTGGAATGCCATGGGGGCCACGAAGGTGCCTTCGGCGGTGCGCGCGGGCTCCAGCGGCGTCTCGGCGAGCAGGCGCTTCTCGCCCTTGAGACGCTCGATATGCGCATTCAGCCCGTGGCGCGCGTCCTCGTCGATCACCGGGCCGACGTCGGTGCCCAGGTCGCGGGGGTCGCCGACGCGTAGCTCGGCCATGGCGCCATCGAGGATCTCCAGCACGCGGTCGGCCACGTCGTCCTGCAGGTAAAGCACGCGCAGTGCGCTGCAGCGCTGGCCGGCGCTCTGGAAGGCCGACTGGATCACGTCGGCGACCACCTGCTCGGGCAGTGCGGTAGAGTCGACGATCATGGCGTTCATGCCGCCGGTCTCGGCGATCAGGGTGGGCAGCGGGGCGCCCTCGCGGGCTGCCAGGGCGCGGTTGATGATCTGGGCGGTGTCGGTGCCGCCGGTGAACACCACGCCGGTGATGCGCGGATCGCTGGACAGCACGCTGCCCACGGTGGGGCCGTCGCCGGGTAGCAGCTGCACCACGTCGCGGGGCATGCCGGCCTCGTGCAGCAGCTCGATGACGCGGTGGGCGACGATCGAGGTCTGCTCGGCGGGCTTGGCCAGCACGGTGTTGCCGGCCACTGCGGCGGCCACTACCTGGCCGCAGAAGATTGCTACCGGGAAGTTCCACGGGCTGATGGCGGCGAACACGCCCTTGCCGCCCAGTTGCAGGTGATTGGACTCGCCGGTGGGGCCGGGCAGGGCGGTGGGCTCGGCAAACAGCTGCTCGGCACGCATCGCATAGTAGCGACAGAAATCCACTGCCTCCTTGATCTCGTCGACGCCGTCGGTGAGCAGCTTGCCGCCCTCCCGCGAGCACAGCGTCATCAGCTCGGCCATATGAGTTTCCATCAGATCGCCGAGGCGGCGAATGATCGCGGCGCGCTCGGCCACCGGGGTGGCGTCCCAGCGCGGGAAGGCGGCCCAGGCGGCGTCGACGGCCTGGCGGGCCTGCTCGGCGCTGGTCCACTGTACGCTGCCGACCGTCTGGCGGCGGTCGTAGGGCGAGTAGACGGCATGGGTGTTGGCCGGGTCGTCGGCGACCTCGACCGCCAGCAGCGGTTTGACGTCATGCCGTTTGTCCATGAAGCCGGCCATCTGGTCCATGAGCGGCTGATACTGACTGCGGATGTTCAAGTTCACTCCCTGCGAATTCTTGCGACCGGTGCCGAAGATATCCCGTGGCAGCACGATCCTGGGGTTGGCGTAGCTCGAGTACTGCTCGAGGGTCTCCACCGGGTGCACGCACAGCGACGCCACCGGCACCTTGGGGTCGACCAGCTGGTGGACGAACGATGAGTTGGCGCCGTTCTCCAGTAGCCGACGCACCAGGTAGGGCAGCAGGTCCTTGTGGGCGCCCACCGGGGCATAGATGCGGCAGTAGGTGCCCTTGGGGGCGCGGCTCAGGGCGGCGTCGTAGAGCGCCTCGCCCATGCCGTGCAGGCGCTGGAATTCGAAGGCACGATTGACGTCGTTGGCCTGCTCGAGGATGGCGCTGATGGTGTGGGCATTGTGGGTGGCAAACTGCGGGAAGATGCGCCCTCGGGTATGGTCGGAGAGCAGGAACTGCGCGCATACCAGGTAGGCGACGTCGGTGGACGCCTTGCGGGTGAAGACCGGATAGCCATCGACGCCGAGCTGCTGGGACTCCTTGATCTCGCTATCCCAGTAGGCGCCCTTGACCAGGCGAATGGGGATCTCGTCGCCCTGGCGGTCGGCCAGACGGTTGAGGTAGTGCAGGGTCGGCAGGGCGCGCTTGGAGTAGGCTTGGACCACCAGCCCAAAGTGCCCCCAGCCGCGGCAGGTGTCGCTCTCGAACACGGCGCGGAACACCTCCAGCGACAGCTCCAGGCGGTCGACCTCCTCGGCGTCGATGGTGATCGCCACGTCGCGCTCGCGAGCCATGGCGGCGAGCTCGCGGACGCTACCGACCAGCTCCTCGAGCACCTGCTGGCGACGTCCGAACTCGTAGCGCGGATGCAGCGCCGAGAGCTTGATCGAGATTGATGGCGCCGGCGTCTTGCTCGGCAGCGCCTTGCTGGTTTTACCGACCTGCTTGATGGCGCGGGCGTAATCGTCGAAGTACTTGGCGGCATCGCGACGCGTGCGCGCGGCCTCGCCGAGCATATCGTAAGAGTAGGTGTAGCCCTTGTCGAACAGCGGCTTGGAGCGCTTGAGTGCCTCGTCGATATCACGCCCCAGGACGAACTGCTTGCCCATGATCTTCATCGCCTGGTACATGGCGCTGCGGATCACCGGTTCGCCCATGCGATTGACCAGCTTGTTGATGAAGTTGGCCGGCTGGCCGTCGCGGGGATGGTCGAGATTGATTACCCGGCCGGTCATCAGCAGGCCCCAGGTCGAGGCATTGACGAACCACGACTCGCTCTGGCCGAGGTGTGACTTCCAGTCGGCGGGACCCAGCTTGTCTTCGATCAGTGCATCGGCGGTGGCCTTGTCGGGAATGCGCAGCATCGCCTCGGCCAGGCACATCAGCATCAGCCCTTCGTGGGTGTCGAGGCTGTACTGCTGGAGCAGCTCGTCGATGGAGTCCACGGCGGTATCCATCTCGCGCACTTCGCGGACCAGCTCGGCGGTCTTCTCGGCGATGCGGCGGAAGTCGTCCTTGTCGGCGCTGAGGCGCTTGACCAGCTCGTCGACGAAGGCATTTTCGTCGACGATATAGTGGTCACTGATGCGCGTGAACAGCGCCTCGAGATCCTGCTGCCAGGTCGTGGCATCCAGCATATTGTTGGCGTTGAGCATGACGAACTCCCTGCGGTTAGTGGTCGGGCAGGGCCTGGCACCGACGAGTACCGGCGGGCGTGGCCGCCTGTCTCGACCAGGGGTGTACCCCGACGTGAACGGTATGTCGTCAATGTAGGGCGGGCCAGCGGTCAGCGTCTTGCCAATTTCCCGGCAGGATTTGTCAAAAACGGGGAAGCTGACGACAGGCGTGTAAGAGCTTAGACCTTGGTCGTATGGGTGTCGCGGTGGATGACTTCGGCGGCGCCGCGCTGGCGCAGCTGGCTGGGGGGGTGGCCGAAGGCGCGGCGGAAGGCATGGGAGAGTGCGCTCTGATTGGCGAAGCCGGTACGCTCGGCGATATGCGAGAGAGGCAGTCGGGTCGAGGTGAGCAGCTGGCGAGCCGCTCCCAGGCGCTGGCGAAGCAGATACTGGTAGGGGGTCAGCCCGGTCTGCTCGCGAAAGCAGGCACTGAAGTGCGCCTCGCTGAGGCAGGCTTCGGCGGCCATGTCGGCAACGCTGAGACGCTCGCTGAGGTGGTGCTGGATGAAGCGGTCGATGAGTTGAATGTCGATGCGCTGGGGCTGCTTCTGGCCCGGCAGTTCAGGGTGTAGGCGGGCATGCAGACAACCCAGCAGGGTGGCGGCCAGCAGGTCGCCCTGGGGGCTGCCCTGAGGCTGCTGGCGCTGATAGGGCTGGGAGAGCTCCTGGGTGAGAAAGGCCAGGTATTGGCGCAGCGGCTCGTCGAGGGCAAAGAAACGCGGCACGTCGAACAGTCGCATCAGTTCGCGATGTGGTCCACTCAGCGACGGTGCATCCAGCGGCAGGTCGAGAATCAGCTGCTGGTTGTGGCCGACGCCTTCGTAATAGTGAACATGGTTGGCTGGGACGATGCAGCCAGAAAGCGCGGCAATCGAGCCGCCCATGCCCTCGATCTCGAATTCGGCATGGCCCGATAGACCAATCACCATCTGGTGGTAGTCGTGGGCGTGGTGCCTGATGGTGTTGTCTAGCGGCATCAAGCGGATGGCACTGGGCATGGCGTCACCTCCGGGTGGGGGACTGCGCGTCACACGTCGCCCATTGTACCCCGCGCGAAGGGGATTTTCAGGCAATCAGGCGTCGAAGTGCTGCTTGTCGCGTAGCGCGGTGTGTGAGGCCAGGTGCTCACGCAGTGCGGCAAGTTCCTCGCAGCCATCCTTGGACAGCAGCGGTTGGCCCCGGGCGGCCTGCCATGGCCGTCCATGCTCGTCCATCAATCGCTGGGCACGGCGGCGGACACTCTCGAGATAGTCGTCATGGCGCACCGGATAGCCGACCACGACGTTCCACTCCGTCTCGCTGGCCTTGCCGTCGAGGGTCTTGTCGAATATCTCCAGCAGGTGCTCGGGCTCGGTGCGATAGCGCGGCGTGCGCGACATCAGCAGGATGCCGATCATGCTGCCGAAGATCAGGATGCAAACGCCGAGGACGAGCAGATAGAGGGCCATGGGCGGCTCCTTAGTGTTGCCTGCCCAACATCTTACATGCTCGTGGCACGCTGCTGTAGGGCAGCGTGTGACGGGGAAATAGCGTGCAGAAACACGAACGCCCCCATGTGGGGGCGTTCGAGGGACTTGCCGTGACTATCAGGCCAGATCGAAGCGATCGGCGTTCATCACCTTGGTCCAGGCGGCGACGAAGTCCTTGACGAACTTCTCGTCGTTGTCGTCCTGGGCGTACAGCTCGGCATAGGCGCGCAGGATGGAGTTGGAGCCGAACACCAGATCGACGCGGGTCGCGGTGAACTTGGTGCTGCCGCTCTTGCGATCCACGATGTCGTAGGCGTTCTTGCCCTTGGGCTCCCAGCGGTTGCCCATGTCGGTCAGGTTGACGAAGAAGTCGTTGGTCAGCTGGCCAACGCGGTGTGTGAAGACACCGTGCTGAGTGCCGCCGTAGTTGGTGCCGAGCACCCGCATGCCACCCAGCAGGACGGTCATTTCAGGCGCGGTCAGCCCCATCAGCTGGGCACGGTCCAGCAACATCTCTTCCGGCTTGACCACGTACTCCTTCTTCTGCCAGTTACGGAAGCCATCGGCCAGCGGCTCCAGCGGCTCGAAGGACTCGGCGTCGGTCATCTCGTCGGTGGCGTCACCGCGGCCCTTGTGGAACGGTACGCGAACCTCGTAGCCGGCGGCTTTTGCCGCCTGTTCGACGCCCAGGTTGCCGCCCAGTACGATCACGTCGGCGATGCTGGCACCGGTCTCGGCTGAGATCTGCTCATAGACCTTCAGCACCTTGGCCAGACGATCCGGCTCGTTGCCTTCCCAGTCCTTCTGCGGGGCCAGGCGGATACGCGCGCCGTTGGCACCGCCGCGCATGTCGGAGCTGCGGTAGGTGCGTGCGCTGTCCCAGGCGGTGCAGACAAGCTCGTTGAGGCTCAAACCACTCGCGGCGATCTTCTCCTTGACCACCTCTTCGATGTAGTTGGTCTCACCCTGGGGTACCGGGTCCTGCCAGATCAGATCTTCGTCCGGCACTTCCGGGCCGATGTAGCGTGACTTGGGGCCCATATCGCGGTGGGTCAGCTTGAACCAGGCGCGCGCGAAGCAGTCCTTGAAGTACTCGGGGTCTGCCATGAACTTCTCGCAGATCGCCCGGTATTTCGGGTCCATCTTCATTGCCATGTCGGCATCGGTCATCATCGGATTGCGGCGCACGGACGGGTCGCTGGCATCGACCGGCTTGTGCTCTTCCTTGATGTCGACGGGCTCCCACTGGCTGGCACCGGCGGGGCTCTTTTTCAGCTCCCACTCGTAGCCAAACAGCAGCTCGAAGTATCCCATGTCGAATTGGGTGGGATTGGTGGTCCAGGCACCTTCCAGGCCGGACGTCACCGCATTGGCGGCCTTGCCCTGCAGGTTGGGGTTCATCCAACCAAAACCCTGCGACTCGACGTCGGCTGCTTCGGGCTCCGGCCCGAGCGCCTCGGCATCGCCGTTGCCGTGGGTCTTGCCGACGGTGTGGCCACCGGCGGTCAGGGCGGCGGTCTCTTCGTCGTTCATCGCCATGCGGGCGAAGGTCTCGCGCACCTGCTCGGCAGTTTTCAGAGGGTCGGACTGGCCGTTGACGCCTTCCGGATTCACGTAGATCAGACCCATCTGTACCGCGGCCAGCGGGTTCTCCATGGTGCTGGGATTTTCGACGTCCTCGTAGCGGCTATCGGACGGCTCCAGCCACTCCTTCTCGGCGCCCCAGTAGATATCCTTCTCGGGGTGCCAGATGTCCGCACGACCATAGGAGAAACCGAAGGTCTTCAGGCCCATGGTTTCATAGGCAACGTTGCCGGCCAGGATGAAAAGGTCGGCCCAGCTGATCTTGTTGCCATACTTCTTCTTGATCGGCCACAGCAAGCGACGCGCCTTGTCCAGGTTGCCGTTATCGGGCCAGGAGTTCAGCGGTGCGAAGCGCTGGTTGCCGGTGCCACCGCCGCCACGGCCATCGGCGAGACGATAGGTGCCCGCTGCGTGCCACGCCATGCGGATCATCAGGCCGCCATAGTGCCCCCAGTCGGCTGGCCACCAATCCTGGCTGTCGGTCATCAGCGCGCGCATGTCGGCCTCGAGTGCCTCATGGTCGAGCTTCTTGACCTCTTCCCGGTAATCGAAATCCTCACCCATCGGGTCGGACTTGCTGTCGTGTTGATGGAGGATGTCCAGATTCAGGGCTTCCGGCCACCAATCCGTATTGGTGGTGCCGGTAGTGGCACTGGTGTTGCCACCGTGCATGACCGGGCACTTGCCCGCGGTGTTGCTGTCGTTTCCGCCCATATCACTCTCCACATCGTTTTTGATGGTACTGCGTTGATGGCACTATTCGGTGCTAAAGCAGGGCAAATGCCCGTGCTGGCGATGTCAGTTTTCGACACCGAGTACACACAGCGTACGCCTGAATCCTGGCCCCATGTCACTATCGCATCTACCAAAGTCGTAGCCTGGGGCGCCGGCATACGCTCTCGATGCCGCTGCATATCAAGGTATAACAAACCCCTCGATAGGTAGGATTTGTTTTTTTACACCAGTCCGATAGTGCGATTTTATGGCTGCCACTTCGCGGGTAACGGCGACCATCAACCAGCATAAGCAATAAACGTAGCTGGATGACGATTACAGCCGTGTGATGTGACGTCAGAGACCTTGGCCAGAGGGCCTTCACACTGTGAAGCAGGCGCTGAACCGCAGGGGGATATGGGGAGCTTGGGGAAGGAATTGCCTGGAGCGGGTGAAGGGAATCGAACCCTCGTCTTAAGCTTGGGAAGCTTCTGCTCTACCATTGAGCTACACCCGCAGGGCGCTTTGGATAGTAAATCCAAGTGCTTAGCCATGCAAGGCGTGGGGCGGGTTGCAAAAAAATTCTCTTCGGGGTGAATCATTTCGCTGGGCGGTGGTCGCAGTAGTATGAGCACAATTCGTTGATAGCAGTCGCGAACCTCGTGCTTATGCTTACTTTCGATCTTGCCGCCACGTTCGCGCGTGGCGGCTTTTCTTTGCGTGTGATACGACCCAAGCCAGTGCAGACACCGCCTGGTGGCGGCGTCTGGCGTCAGCGATGGCGTGTCAGTGCTTTCTGCGCATGCGCAGGATGGCCATCAGCACGTCGCGGCGAGTGACGATGCCTACCAGCCGCTCCTGCTCGACCACCGGAAACACCTTGGGCTTGGTGCCGAGCATCTCCTGGGCGAGGTCCGTGATGCTCTTGTTGGGCGTCACCGAGAGCACCTCGTGGCGCATCAGCTCGTTGACCAGCGGCGGCTCGTCGTTGAGGTAGGCACTCTCGAGTACCTTGCCGAGCACGTCCTGCTCGGAAATGAAGCCGATCAGATGATCGCGCTGATCGACCACCGGCACCCCGGGCAAGCGGTGCAGGGCCAAGCCTTCGACCAGGGTGTTCACCGAGGTGGTGGCGCTGACCCGATAGCAGTCACGTGACATGATCTCGCGAACGGTAGTAGGGGCCTTGTTGGGCATGAGCGATCCTCCTTGTGCCGGTACGAGCTGCCTCAAGGGCAAGCGTGTCTCGCGCTAACAGCATAGCCGAGTCCGCCAGGGTGCAGGGTGGCGGGTATTAACACGCCTTACCAACGCTTTCGGGAGGAACCCGGGCCGGGGCTTGCGACTCGAAGAACTAGCGGCAGGCCCATCATGGGGCTGCCCCCACCTATATAGTTGCAGGGGAAGTACCATGGATGCACGTCAGTACCTGGCCAAGAAGGGCGTGATACTCGACAAGGACGACGACAAGCCCAACACCCTGGAGGAACTGGCCTGGTCAAGGGCGCGCGAGGCTGGCCAGCATCGCCCGAAAAGCGGTACACCGCACGACTGGGAGGATTGGGAGCGCTATCACGATACGCTGGCGGACGGCGCCGATGAGTTGGGGCAGAAGATCAATCCCCAGGCGCATCTTCACTTCGTGAAAAAAGAAGAGGCGGAGGAGCGTCAGCGCTCGCCGCTATTGCAGCCCAGGCCCGCTCCGCAAGACGACTGAGAGTGCCTCAGGCCGAGTTCACCATCAGTCGGGAGGCAAGATAGGCCTCGAGGCTGTGTCGCTGCTCGGCGCCGATCAACAAGCCGAGCTTGGTGCGCCGCCATAGAATGTCGTCCACGCAGTGCGCCCATTCATGGCCTATCAAGTAATCCACCTCGCGCTGGCTGAGGCCGGCGCCAAAGTGCTCGCCAAGATCCTCCTCGCGAGTGCACTCGGCCAGGAAGCCCAGGCACAGGCTGCCGTAGCTCGAGGCAAAGCGCCTTGCCCTGGCCTCGCCGAGGAACGGGTAGTCACGCATCAAACGTGCGCTGAACTCGCTCTGCGAGCGTATATCGCCACCCGGCAGCAGTGCATCGGCCGTCCAGCTGCTGCCCATCTGCGGCAATAGCTCTTCGACCTCACGCAGTGCCGCCTCGGATAGCTTGCGGTAGGTGGTGATCTTGCCGCCGAAGATCGACAACATCGGCGCGCCGTGACTGTCCAGATCGAGGGTGTAGTCGCGGGTCATCGCCGAAGGGTCGGTGGACTCGTCGTCGCATAGCGGCCTTACCCCAGAGAAGCTGCTCAGCACATCGTCGCGGCTCAACTGCTGCTTGAAGTGGGCGTTGACCACCTCGAGGATATAGTCGGTCTCCTCGTCGCTGACCGATACCCGCGATGGATCGCCCTCATAGCGCCGGTCGGTGGTGCCGATCAGGCTGAAGTCCTGGTGGTAGGGCAGCACGAAGACGATGCGACCATCCTTGTTCTGCAGGATATAGGCGCGGTCATCATGGTTGAGGCGCGGTACCACCAGATGGCTGCCCTGGATCATGCGAATGCCGTAGCGTGACTGGCGATGAGCGCTGTGGCGAATGAAGCTCTCGACCCAGGGCCCCGCGGCGTTGACCAGCACCTTGGCGTGGCGTGTCAGGCGCTCGCCGGTCAGGGTGTTCTCCAGGCTGATGACCCAGCGCCCCTGCTCCTCCCGCGCATCGATACAGCGCGTGCGCACCATGATCTCGGCGCCGTTGTGCTGCGCCTGGAGTGCGTTGAGCACCACCAGGCGCGCATCATCGACCCAGCAGTCGGAATATTCGAAGCCCTGCACGATGTCGGGGTGCAGCGGGCTCTCGGCATCGAAGCGTACCCGCCGCGAGCCGGGCAGGCTGTCGCGCTTGCCGAGGTGGTCATACAGGAATAGCCCAGCGCGGATCATCCAGGCCGGCCGCAGGTGCGGTTGGTGAGGGAGGATGAAGCGTAGCGGCCAGACGATGTGAGGCGCTTTTCGCAACAGCACTTCACGCTCCTTGAGCGCCTCTCGGACCAGACGAAACTCGCGGTGTTCCAGATAGCGCAGCCCACCATGTATCAACTTACTGCTTGCCGATGAGGTGGCGCTGGCCAGGTCGGCCTGTTCGCACAGGCCGACCGAGAGGCCGCGTCCTGCGGCATCGTTGGCAATGCCGGTGCCATTGATCCCCCCGCCAATCACGAAGAGGTCCATACACGGTGTCGCTGAAGGTGAGGGCATGGCGCTATTCCACCTGTGTCGTCGCTGGGTTGCCACATGGTGACAGATCAGGAGTTGTGTGTTTGAAAACGAACATAGAATAAATTCTTACGAACATCAAGCGCGGTCGTGAATCATCCATGTTAGGGTGTCAAAACATTGATATTGAAGTAAAAATTTGCATTTCTGGCGAGATTGACAGGTATTCTTCAGAGCTTGTGGTTTCGGAAAAAAATAATACTTATCAAGGCGTTAAATGGGTTTTGAGGCCGCCGCAAGGCACTATGGAAGCGATCGCCACAAGCGATAGCGGCTTAGTCAAAAGTATAATGCGATAAAATAATCAATAATAACAGAGGGTTGTGAGTAAAGATCGGCGCAGGGGCGGCGCTTCGCAGGGTGTTCGGAATTTCATGATTGTATGTTCGAACGAAAGTGCACTAGGGTTCGAGAACACGAGTGACGTCGTCACCCATACAACAAACATGATGAGTTCGGCATGTCTTTGATATTAGAAAATATCGATCATGTAGTCGGCGCCAGCACCCACATCGAGGGCGTCAGCCTGGAGCTGGCGCCCGGTTCGTTCAACGTACTGCTGGGACGCACCTTGGCCGGCAAGACTACGTTGATGCGCTTGATGGCGGGGCTCGAAGCGCCAACCCGGGGCAAGGTAAAGATGCATGGTCGCGATGTCACCGGGGTGCCGGTGCGTAAGCGCAATGTATCGATGGTCTACCAGCAGTTCATCAACTACCCCACCCTCAATGTCTTCGACAATATCGCCTCGCCGCTGCAGCTGGCGCGGGTCGACAAGCAGGAGATCCGCCGCCGGGTGCACGAGACCGCCGAGATGCTGCACATCGAGCATCTCCTCGACCGCTATCCGCTCGAGCTCTCCGGGGGGCAGCAGCAGCGCACGGCGATGGGGCGGGCCCTGGTCAAGGATGCCGACCTGATCCTGTTCGACGAGCCGCTGGTCAACCTCGATTACAAGCTGCGTGAAGAGTTTCGCGACGAGCTGCGCGAACTGTTCAAGGCCAAGAACTGTATCGCCGTCTATGCCACCACCGAACCCAACGAAGCGCTGGCGCTCGGTGGCCACACCGCGGTACTGCATGAGGGGCGGCTGCTGCAGTATGGGCGTACCGAGGACGTCTACCACCGTCCGCGCGATATTCTCACCGCCGAGATGTTTTCCGAGCCGCCCATCAACGTGGTGCCCGGGCTGGTCTCCGGTAGTGAGGTGTCCTTCGACGAGACGCTCTATTTCTCCGCCGATGAGGTGTTCTCGCGGCTGGACCCGGGTAGCTACCACTTCGGCGTGCGCGCCTCGCATATCAGCCTGTCGCGCCACCACCCGAGCGACCTGGAAGTCGAGGTGAGCGTCGAGCTGGCTGAGATCAGCGGGTCGGAAACCTTCCTGCACGTGCGCAACGATATCTTCTCTCTGGTACTGCACCTGGGCGGTGTGCATCGCTTCGACACCGACCAGCGCATCAAGATTTACCTGCCTACTCACAAGATGTACGCCTTCGACCAGCATGGCGCCATCGTGCATGTGCCAAGCCACCGGGGAGGGCACTGACATGGCCGAGATCATTCTCAAGTCGCTGGCCCACAGCTACTCGGCGAGCCCGAGCGGCCCCGAGGACTATGCCATCCGCGAGATGAGCCATACCTGGCACCAGGGAGGCGCCTATGCGCTGCTGGGGCCGTCTGGCTGTGGCAAGTCGACGCTGCTCAACATCATCTCTGGACTGCTCACGCCGTCCGAGGGTGAGGTGGTCTTTGACAAGCAGATCGTCAACGACCTCCCTCCAGAGGAGCGCAACATCGCCCAGGTGTTCCAGTTCCCGGTGGTCTACGACACCATGACTGTATTCGACAACCTGGCGTTTCCGCTACGCAATATCGGTACCCCGGAAAGCAAGGTCGAGCCGCGGGTCAGGGAGATCGCCGATATCCTCGACCTGTCGGCGCAGCTCACCCGCAAGGCCAAGAACCTTACCGCCGATGAGAAGCAGAAGGTCTCCATGGGACGCGGCCTGGTGCGCGACGACGTCTCGGCGATCCTGTTCGATGAGCCGCTGACGGTGATCGATCCACAGCTCAAGTGGAAACTGCGCCGCAAGCTCAAGGAGATCCACGAGCAGTTCAATATCACCATGATCTACGTCACCCACGATCAGCTCGAGGCCTCGACCTTCGCAGACAAGATCGCGGTGATGTACGAAGGGCAGGTGGTGCAGTTCGGTACGCCTACCGAGCTGTTCGAAGCGCCCGCGCACACCTTCGTCGGCTACTTCATTGGTAGCCCCGGCATGAACTTCATTCCCGTTAGCGCCACCTCGGGTTCGCTAATGTACGGCGACCTCGCGATCCCGGTGAGCCAGCATCTTGTCGACCGCGCGCGGGACTGTGGCACCGACAACCTCAAGCTGGGGATTCGCCCCGAATTCATCGAGGTGGCCGATGCGCCCGATGACCAGGCGCTCGCGGTCAGCGTCAAGGACGTCCAGGACCTGGGCACCTACCGCATCATGTCCTGCTACCTGGGAGACGAGCTGTTCAAGGTGCGCTTGAACGAAGATCAGCCGGTGCCGCACGAGGTCGCCTATCTGCGTTTCCCCGAGCGCTGGCTGGGGCTCTACGCCGACGAATACCGAGTGGAGATGGAGCATGGTTAATAAGGTATATAACAATAGAGCCTGGCTGCTGGTGCTGCCGATGCTGGTGCTGGTGGCGTTCTCGGCGATCATTCCGCTGATGACGGTGGTCAACTACTCGGTGCAGGACGTGTTCGACGCCAACACCCGCTTCTTTACGGGGGTCGAGTGGTTCGAGCGTACTCTGAATAACGCCGGCCTTCAGGCGGCGCTGCTGCGTCAGTTCGCCTTCTCGTTCACCGTGCTGGCGATCCAGGTGCCGCTGGGCATCGGGATTGCACTGTTGATGCCCAAGCGCGGCTGGCAGGCTTCGGCGGTGCTGATCCTCATCACCCTGCCGCTGCTGATTCCATGGAACGTGGTCGGCAGCATCTGGCAGATCTTCACCCGCGGTGATATCGGCCTGATGGGGGCCGGGCTGCGCGGCCTGGGCTACGGCTACAACATTACCCGCGATCCGGTGGATGCCTGGGCGACGATCATCCTGATGGACGTCTGGCACTGGACGCCGCTGATTGCGCTGCTCTGCTACAGCGGCCTGCGCTCGATCCCCGAGGCCTACTATCAGGCGGCGCGCATCGATCGGGCCTCCAAGTGGGCGGTGTTCCGCTATATCCAGTTGCCCAAGCTGACCAACGTGCTGGTCATCGGCGTGCTGTTGCGCTTCATGCACTCCTTCATGATCTACGCCGAGCCCTTCGTGTTGACCGGCGGCGGGCCGGGGAGCAGTACCACCTTCCTCAGCCAGTCGCTGACCACCATGGCCATCGGCCAGCAGGACCTGGGGCCATCGGCGGCATTCTCGCTGATCTATTTCCTGATCATCCTGCTGGTCTGCTGGGTGTTCTATACCGCGATCATGAACATGCAGAAAGACAAGGCCGAACGGGGAGGCGTCTGATATGAACCAGCGAATCGACACCCACGTCGAGCAGGCGAGCGCCTCGCAAGGGACGGAAAGTGAAACATTCCAGCGTGCCGAGGCGAGCAAGCGCGGTCGCTCACGGCTGCGCCCGCGGACCCTGCTGGGGCTCTACCTGATATTCATCCTGCTGCCGATCTACTGGCTGCTGAACATGTCCTTCCAGACCAACAGCGAGATTCTTGGCTCCTTCTCGCTGTGGCCGCAGAACTTTACCACGGCCAACTATACGGGCATCTTCACCGATTCCTCCTGGTACATGGGCTACGTCAACTCCATCGGCTACGTGCTGATGAACATGCTGATCAGTATCTCGGTGGCCTTGCCGGCGGCCTACGCCTTCAGTCGCTTTCGCTTCATCGGCGACAAGCACCTGTTCTTCTGGCTGTTGACCAACCTGATGGCGCCGCCGGCGGTGTTTCTGCTGCCCTACTTCCAGCTCTACTACTCGGTGGGACTCTTCGATACCCATATTGCCGTGGCCCTGGCGCACTGCCTGTTCAACATCCCGCTGGCGATCTGGATTCTCGAGGGGTTCATGAGCAGCGTGCCCAAGGAAGTGGATGAGACCGCCTATATCGACGGCTACAGCTTCCCGCGCTTCTTCGTCAAGATCTTCATTCCGATGATCCGCTCGGGGATCGGCGTGACGCTGTTCTTCCTGTTCATGTTCTCGTGGGTGGAGCTGCTGTTGGCCAGGACGCTGACAGCCACCAATGCCCAGCCGATAGGCATGATCATGACCCGCACCTCGACCGCTTCGGGGATCGACTGGGGCACGCTGGCTGCGGCAGGGGTGCTGACCATTCTGCCCGGTATCGTGGTGGTCTATTTCGTTCGCAATCATATCGCCAAGGGCTTTGCCCTGGGCCGTACCTGAGGGGATACGCAGATGGCTTGGATGGTCTGGACCCTACCCACGGCGGTGTTCTTCTCGACGATTGCCGCGATTCTCGCCGGCATGACCGCCTGGGAGGTGATCTCACCCACGGTGGAGCGCAAGGGCTTTCTGCCGATTGCCACCACCCGCGGTGATCGCTTGTTCATCGGGCTGCTCAGCGCGGCCTACATTCATCTGATCGTGGTGGGCTTTACCGACATCACGATCTGGTTCGCCCTGGCCGTGTCAGTGGTTTGGCTACTGATACTGATGCGCTGGGGGTGAGACGAAGTACACGGATGGATTTCGCGTCAAGGAAGACAACAATAAGCAATAACGAGGTCATCATGAAACATACCAGGATGAAACTGACGGTGCTCGCCAGCAGCCTGATGCTCGCCTCGGCGGCGCTCCACGCTGACAACCACGATGCCAGGGCCATCGCCGAAAGGCTGGTGGATGAACACTTCCAGAATTCGACGCTGTCCCGCGAGGAGCAGATCGAGGAGCTGCTGTGGTTTGCCGAGGCGGCGGAGCCGTTCCGCGGCATGTCGATCAGCACCGTCGCCGAGGGGCTTGCGACGCACGAGTACGAGCGTGATGTGCTGGCCGAGGCCTTCACAGAGCTGACCGGTATCGAGGTCACCCACAACATCATCAACGAGGGTGATCTGGTCGATACCATGCAGAACCAGATGCAGTCGGGCAACAGCATCTACGACGGCTTCATCAACGACTCCGACGCCATCGGCACGCATATCCGTTACGGCACCACCATCAACCTTTCCGAGGCCATGGAGAACGAGTGGGCGGACTTTACCTCGCCAACGCTGGATCTCGACGACTTCATTGGCATCCAGTACACCACCGGTCCGGACGGCAGTATCTACCAGCTGCCGGCCCAGCAGTTCGCCAACCTCTACTGGTTCCGCTATGACTGGTTCGAGCGCGAAGACCTGCAGGAGCAGTTCCGCGACATCTACGGCTACGACCTGGGCGTGCCCACCAACTGGACCGCCTACGAGGAGATCGCCGAGTTCTTCACCGAGCACGTTGGTGAAATTGACGGCCAGCGCGTCTACGGTCACATGGACTACGGTCGCCGTGACCCGTCGCTGGGCTGGCGTTTCCACGACTCCTGGCTCTCCATGGCCGGCATGGGCAGTCCCGGGGTGCCGTTTGGTAACCCGGTGGATGACTGGGGCATTCGCGTCGACGAAGAGAGCCGTCCGGTGGGCGCCAGCGTGACCCGCGGCGGCGGCACCAATGCGCCGGCCTCGGTGTTCGCCATGCAGAAAGCCGTGGACTGGCTCAACGCCTACGCCCCGGAAGAGGCCCAGGGCATGACCTTCGGTGAAGCCGGCCCGGTGCCAGCCCAGGGCCAGATCGCCCAGCAGATCTTCTGGTATACCGCCTTCACCGCCGACATGACCGACCCCAGCGTGCCGGTCACCGACGACGAGGGCAATCCCAAGTGGCGCATGGCACCGTCTCCGGTGGGGCCGTACTGGGAAGAGGGCATGAAGGTCGGCTATCAGGACGTGGGCTCCTGGACCTTCTTCGACTCCACCCCGGAGGACCGCCGCACGGCGGCCTGGCTGTTCGGCCAGTTCACCGTCTCCAAGTCGGTGTCGCTTGAGAAGCTGATGCACGGCCTGACGCCGATCCGCGAGTCGGACATCTTCTCCGATCAGATGACCGAGCTGGCGCCCAAGCTGGGCGGCCTGGTGGAGTTCTATCGCAGCCCCAACGAGTCCAACTGGACGCCGACTGGCACCAACGTGCCCGACTATCCGCGCATGGCCCCGCTGTGGTGGCAGAACCTGGCGCCGGTGATGAGCGGTGAAGTCACACCCCAGGAAGGTCTCGACAACCTGGCAGGGGCGATGGACGACATCATGGCGCGCCTGGCACGGGCCAACGTCTTCGAGACCTATGCGCCGGTGCTCAATGACGAGCAGGATGCGGAGTACTGGTTCGAGCAGGATGGTGCACCCAAGCCCAAGCTCGACGACGAGATGCCGCAGGGCACCACGATCCCCTACGACCAGATGATGGAAGAGTGGATGGCCGCCGGTACCCGTTGATCGGCAACTAGCCTCCATTGCCCCGCACGGCTCAGCGCCGGCGGGGCTTTTTTATGCCTGGCGGTAGCGGTAGTAGAGCCGTTCGTCCTTGCGTGGGCCACTGATCCGCCAGTCGAGGTCGACGCCATCGTCGCGCAGGGTCAGCCGCGCGCTGTACCGATCGTCGCCGCACAGGTGGGCATCGCGGGCGACCAGGACGCCCTCCTCGGCGCTGGTCACCAGATCGAACAGCCATACCGCATGCGCCTTGCCGCGGCGCTCGTGATAGAGACCGATATGCTCGTCGTGCAGCGCCCAGCGATAGACGTTGCGAAAGGCTACCTCGGCGTCGCCGCGGTCGAGCCTGAAGCGGCCCTGTTCGTGGAAGCGTAGGCCGTCGGGGTCGCGGGCGATCCTCACGCTACCCTGGCCGCTGCCGCTCCAGGCGCACTGCGAGCGCTCGCCGGAACAGGAAGTGAAGCTGACCCGTGCGATGCTGGCCAGTCGCTGAG
Organism: Franzmannia qiaohouensis; assembly: GCF_031451695.1. NCBI lineage: Bacteria > Pseudomonadati > Pseudomonadota > Gammaproteobacteria > Oceanospirillales > Halomonadaceae > Franzmannia > Franzmannia qiaohouensis. Next base: position 120,850 of record NZ_JARWAM010000002.1, on the reverse strand, counting down.
TGACGCGTATAATGTCCGTCAACTTTCCAATTCTCAAGGGTTCACTAATGAGTTATCTGATCGGCATCACGGCGCTGTGGGCCTTCTCGTTCTCACTGATCGGCGTCTACCTGTCGGGCCAGGTCGACAGCTATTTCGCGGTATTGACCCGGATCGCCCTGGCGGCGCTGCTGTTCGTGCCGTTTCTCAAGCCGCGGCTGCTGGCACATCGCCACAAGCTGGCGCTGATGGGCATCGGGGCGATACAGCTGGGGCTGATGTACGTGTTCTTCTACCAGTCCTTCCTGCTGCTGTCGGTGCCCGAGGTGCTGCTGTTCACCATCTTCACGCCGCTCTACGTGACCCTGCTCGACGATGCCATGGCGCGCCGCTTCTCGCCATTCTACCTGCTCACCGCGCTGCTTGCCGTGCTCGGCGCGGCGGTGATTCGCTATGACGGCATCGACAGCGGCTTCTGGCAGGGTTTCCTGGTCGTGCAGGGCGCCAACCTGTGCTTCGCCTTCGGCCAGGTCGCCTACCGCCATCTGGCCGCGCGACTGCCCGCGGAGTTGCCGCAGCTGGGCGTGTTCGGCTGGTTCTACCTGGGTGCGCTGTGCCTGGCGGCGGTGGCCTATCTGCTGCTCGGCAACCGCAGCATGCTGCCCACCACGGGGCTGCAGTGGGGCGTGCTGCTGTGGCTGGGCCTGGCGGCCTCGGGAGTGGGGTACTTCCTGTGGAACAAGGGCGCGACGCTGGTCGATGCCGGGGCGCTGGCGATCATGAACAACGCCCTGATCCCCGCTGGTCTGCTGGTCAATCTGGTGATCTGGAACCGCGATGCCGACCTGCTTCGGCTGGCGCTGGGCGGCGGCATCATCCTCGCTGCGTTGCTGATCAACGAGTGGTGGGTCAAGCGCCGCAAGGCGCTGCACGCCTATCGCCAGGCCTGAAGCATACTCGCAGCAACGGGGGCGTTTGCCCGGGCCGAGGGCACGCCGCATAATGATCGGCCTCGGCACAAGGGCGATAACATGACGACTTTCAAGACCATCGGCCTGATTGGCCGGCTGGGCAGCGCCAAGGTGGTGGACACCCTCAAGCGGCTGATCCGCTTTCTCGACGGCCACGGCTATGCGCTGGTGATCGAGGATCGAACTGCCACGGTGCTGCTCGACCACGGCCACCGCGAGGCGAGCCGCGAGACCCTCGGCGAGATCTGCGACCTGGCGATCGTGGTGGGTGGCGATGGCAGCCTGCTCGGCGCAGGCCGGGCGATGTGCCGCAGCGGTACCCCGGTGCTCGGCGTCAATCGTGGACGGCTAGGGTTCTTGACCGATATTTCGCCCAACGAGCTGGAGGAGCGCGTCGGCGAAGTGCTGGCTGGCCACTACGAGGTCGAAGAGCGCTTCCTGCTCGACGCCGAGGTGTATCGTGGCGAGGTGCTGGTGGGCGCCGCCGATGCCCTCAACGACGTGGTCATGCACCCCGGCAAGGCGGTACGGATGATCGAGTTCGAGCTGTTCATCGACGGCCACTTCGTCTATAGCCAGCGCAGCGACGGCCTGATTATCGCCACCCCAACCGGCTCCACCGCCTATGCGCTGTCCGGCGGCGGGCCGATCATGCATCCCAAGCTCGACGCCATTACCCTGGTGCCGATGTTCCCGCATACCCTGTCGAGCCGGCCGATCGTGGTCGACGCGGCGTCCGAGATCCGCATCCATATCGGTGAGACCAACGAGGCCTATCCCCACGTCAGCTGCGACGGCCAGACCAAGGTGGTCTCCAAGCCGGACGACATTCTCCACGTGCGGCGCAAGCCGCAGCGCCTGACGCTGCTGCATCCCCACGGCTACAACTACTACGAAGTATGTCGCAGCAAGCTCGGCTGGAGCAGCCGGTTGGGAGATTGAGGTGACCCTGGCGTCCACTATCGAAGGCTATGATCTGATCGGCGACGTGCACGGCTGCGGGGCGACCCTGGCCGCGCTGCTCGAGAAGCTCGGCTACCACCAGCGTGGTGGCGTCTATCGCCATCCACGGCGCAAGGTCATCTTCCTCGGCGACCTGATCGATCGCGGGCCGCGGATTCGCCTCGCGGTCAATATCGCGCGGCGCATGGTGGAGGAGGGCGAGGCGCAGATCGTCATGGGCAATCACGAGTACAACGCCCTGGCCTACTGTCATCGCCTCGGCGACCACGGTTGGCTGCGCCCGCATACGCCACGCCACAATCGCATCATCATGAATACCCTCGAGCAGTACCGCGACCACCCCGGCGAGTGGGACGACGTGCTGGCCTGGTTCATGCAGATTCCGCTGTTCCTCGACCTCGGCGAGCTGCGCGTGGTGCACGCCTGCTGGGATCAGGCGCTGATTGACGCGCTGCGCCGCGAATGTCCCGACGCGCGCCTCGACCGGGCCATGCTCGAGGCCTCGGTGGATCCCGACACCCTGGCCTTTCGTGCCCTCGACAGGCTGACCCGCGGCAGCCACCTGCCGCTTCCCGAAGGCACCGAGATTCACTCCGGCGACGGCTTTACCCGCAAGACCTTTCGCACCCATTTCTGGGCGCGCGATCCGCAGTTCTATGGTGACGTGGTCTTCCAGCCCGACAACCTGCCTGACGATCTCGAACTGCGCCCGCTGAGCGACGCCGAGCGCCAGCGCCTCAGCTACTACGGCCCGGAGCAGCCGCCGCTGTTCATCGGTCACTACTGGTGCGAGGGCATCCCGGCGCTGCCGGCACCCAACATCGCCTGCCTCGACTACAGCGCGGTGAAATACGGCCGACTGGTGGCCTATCGCTGGAGCGGCGAGCAGCGCCTGGATGCCAATCATTTCGTGTGGGTCAGCGTGCCCCGTGAAGAGCAGGCACGGCCGCAGCCTTGGGAAATCGACTTCGACTAGGATGAAACAAATCGTTACACAATTTTTTATGCCGGCGGCTGAACTCATGGCCGCTGGGCCTATCAGAGTAAGTGTTCCCTTGAATGATCCCTTGCTTTAGATCCGGCGGCCCCCTCCGCCGGATTTTTTCTGTGCGTCGGGTATCATGTGCGCCAGAGATTGGCCGATAGGCGCCGTCGAGAAAGGAAGACGCCATGTACAAGGTGCTTGAACTGCCCCGCGATACCGACACCCGCCCGCTGCGCGAGGCGCTGTGGGCGCATCGCATCGGCCACCGCTTCACCGAGAACGAGCACGGCTACACCCTGTGGCTGGCCGACCTCGAACAGCGCGAGGCGTTGATGCAACTGCTCGAGCGCTGGCGCAACGGCGAGGCGCTCATGCCCGAGGGCAAACGCCGCGCCGCCAGCGGCGGCGGGACCGCCTCGCTGGTCACCCCGTTTTACCTGGCGCCGATCACCGCCGGCTGCGTCGCCTTGAGCCTCGCGGTGTTCGGGCTGATGGCGCTGTTCGGCGATATGGTCATTGCGATGCTGGCGATCGTACCGCTGGGGGTATCCAACGGCAGCCTGGTGGCGATGCCGCTGGGCGAAGCGCTGGCGTCGGGGCAGGTATGGCGGCTGCTGTCGCCGGCGTTTCTGCACTTCGGCTGGATGCACCTGATCTTCAACATGCTGTGGCTGTGGTATTTCGGCCGCCAGATCGAGGCGCTGCAGGGCTCACGGCAGATACTGATGCTGGTGCTGGTCAGCGGCATCGGCGCCAACCTGGCCCAGTACGCTACCGGCACGGTGCTGTTCGGCGGCATGTCGGGGGTCGACTATGCGCTGCTCGGCTACGTCTGGCTGATGTCGCGGCGTGCACCACACAGCGGTTTCTTCGTGCCGCAGATGCTGGTGGTGTTCATGCTCGGCTGGATGGTCTTCACCATGACCGGCTTTGCCGGCATGGTCGGTTTCGGCAATGTGGCCAACGAGGCCCACGTCGGCGGACTGGCGGTGGGTCTGGTGCTGGGCTGGTACTATAGCGAGCGTGCGCGGCGCCGCTGAGCCGCGTGACGCGAACAGGAGAGAGCAATGAGTGAGATGACCTTCGATCGCATGGTGGAGCAGATGTCGCCGGCGATCTATGCAAGCCTCAAGCAGGCGGTGGCGCTGCGCAAGTGGCCCGATGGGCGGGTGCTCAGTGCCGAGCAGGTCGAGCTGTGCCTGGAGGCGGTGATCAAGTACGAAGCCGAGCACAAGGTGCCCGCCGAGGAGCGCGTTGGCTACCTGGAACGCACCAGCTGCAGCAGCGACGGCGAGGACAGCATCAAGTGGGTGAACTGATCGACACCGCCGTGCAGGGCTGTCTGACCAAGATGGCGATCGTCCCGGGCAGTGGCGATGCGCCGGCCCAGTACACGCTGCGCGCCGGCGAGGCGCGCCTCGACCTCAATGCGCGTCTCGGCCAGTCGCTGGCGCTGCGGCACACCGGTGCCATCGCCTGCACCCACTGCGGGCGGGCTACCAAGAAGAGTTTTGCCCAGGGCTACTGCTACCCGTGCTTCAAGAAGCTGGCGCAGTGCGATACCTGTATCGTCAAGCCCGAGACCTGCCACTTCGATGCCGGCACCTGCCGCGAGCCGGAGTGGGCCGAACGCCACTGCTTCCAGCCGCATGTGGTCTACCTGGCCAACTCCTCGGGGCTCAAGGTGGGCATTACCCGCGCCACCCAGATGCCGACCCGCTGGCTCGACCAGGGGGCGATCCAGGCGCTGCCGATCATGGAGGTCGACACCCGCCAGCAGTCGGGGTTCGTCGAGATGCTGTTCAAGGAGCAGGTCGCCGACCGCACCAACTGGCGGGCGATGCTCAAGGGCGAGGTCGAGCCGCTTGACCTGATCGCCGAGCGCGACCGCCTGATGGCCAGCCTCGACAGCGGCCTGGCCGGCCTGCGCGAGCGTTTCGGCGCCGATAGCCTGCGCCCGCTGGATGCCGCAGCGCTGCACTTCGACTATCCGGTGCTCGAGCATCCGCAAAAGATCGTCTCGCACAACTTCGACAAGCAGCCCGAGGTCGCCGGTACCCTGCTGGGCCTCAAGGGCCAGTACCTGCTGCTCGATACGGGCGTGATCAACCTGCGCAAGTTCACCGGCTACGAGGTCCGCGTGGCCTGACGTAGAGCGGCTCAGCGCTGCAAGCGGCGGCGTGCCTCCATCCGTTCCAGAAACACCGCCATGATGCGCTCGTAGAGTCGGGCGCCCATCACCGCATCCTCGATGCCGGCGTCGACGTTGGGGTTGTCGTTGATCTCGATCACCACCACCCGCTCGCCGATCTGCTTGAGGTCGACGCCGTACAGGCCATCGCCGATCAGCCGGGTGGCCTTGAGGGCGGACTTGAGCACCGCCGGCGGCACCTCGTGGGGTGGGTGGGTACTGAAGCCGCCGCTCTTCACCTTGCCGTTGGCGTGCTGGTAGATCTGCCAGTGGCCGCGCGCCATGTAGTAGCGGCTGGCAAACAGCACCTGGCCGTCGAGCACGCCGATGCGCCAGTCGTACTCGGTGGGCAGCCACTCCTGCAGCAGCAGCAGCGCCGAGCTGTCGAACAGCCGGCGCGCCTCCTCGACCAGCTGTGCGTGGGACTCGATCTTGACGATGCCGCGGGAGAAGGCGCCATCGGGCACCTTGAGCACCATGGGGTAGGTCAGGTCGGCAACCTTGCCGGGCAGCGCGGTGAGGTCGTCGCGATGCAGCAGCAGGCCGTCGGGGCAGGCGATGTGCTTGGCGCGCAGCAGCGCATGCAGGTAGACCTTGTTGGTGCAGCGCAGGATCGAACGCGGGTCGTCGATCACCACCAGTCCCTCATGCTCGGCGCGGCGCGCCATGCGGTAGGTGTGATGGTCGAGCGCAGTAGTCTCGCGTATGAACAGCGCATCGAACTCGGCCAGGCGACCGGCATCGCGGCGGGTGATCAGCGATACATCGATACCCAGCCGGCGACCGGCGCGGATGAACTGCTTCAGCGCGCTCTTGTTGCTCGGCGGCAGCGCCTCCTGGGGGTCGACCAGGATCGCCAGGTCGAAGCGATAGCGGCGCCGCGCCTTGGGCGTGCGCCATACCTTGCGCGAGTGGCGGTTGAGTGCACTGGCGAACAGATCCTGCTCGTCCGGGGCCAGCGAGGTCAGCGGCAGCGGCTTGAGCCGGCTCAGCCGCCAGCCGTCACCGCGATGGCTGAAGCGCGCCTCGAGCAGCGGGCAGGGCAGTCGCTCGAACAGTCGGCGGGCCAGCTTGGCCAGCGCTGCCTCCTGGCACTCGCCGAACATCACCCGCAGGGTCAGTTCATCGCCGCTCAGGGCGCCACGCCGTGACAGGTCGCCGAGCAGCGGGGCGAGGCTCTCCAACTGCAGGTCGATCAGCGCCTTGCGCGACAGCTGGTTGAGGGTCTCGACGCTGGGCAGCACGCGCTGGCCACGGGCCTGGGCGAGCAGCGACACATAGTAGCCGGTGTCGAGGTAGTCGAGCCCGGCGCACAGGTTGATGACATGCGTCGCGGCGTCGTGCTGTGGCGACAGCCGCTCATCGGCAAGAAAGTCCGCAGCGCTGATCAGGTCGTCGCTGGGGTAGTAGGGGCGCCAGTCGGCGGGCTGGTCGACGACGATTCGCAGCGGACACATGTCATGGGCTCCGGGGCAGGGGAGATTCGGCGCTAGCATGCGACCAAGGTGGCGCAGGAACAATAGCGCATCATGGTGAAATAATTTCATCTTGCCAGACGCTGACATGCGTTGGCAGTACAGCGACAATCCGCGCAAACGCCACGATACGCGACCATGACCACGCAACTGCGCCCGGCGCACCCCTCCGATCTCGACGCCCTCTGCCAGCTGGAGCACGACTGCTTCGACGGCGACCGCTTCAGCCGACGTCAGCTGGCCCACCTGCTCAAGGGCGCCAACGCGGTGACCCTGCTGGCGGTAGCCGACACCGGCGCGCTGCTCGGCTACGGCACCCTGCTGCTGCGGCGCAACAGCCGCCAGGCGCGGCTCTATTCGTTCTGCGTACGCCCCGAGGCCCGCGGCGGCGGCCTGGGGCGGCGCCTGCTCGATGCGCTGGTGGCCGAGGCGCGCCACCGCGAACTGGCGGCCATAACCTTGGAAGTACGCGCCGACAACCGCGTCGCCCTAGGGCTCTACCGCCGCGCCGGCTTTCAGCTGGTGCGCTGGCTCGACGACTACTACGTCGACGGCTGCGCCGCCTGGCAGATGCAGAAGCGCCTCGAGAGCGAGGCACGCGAGGCGGGGTAGAGTAGAGCCGGCCGATCCGTCTCGAGCCGTGTGGCTATCTGCGCTAGGCACTGGGCAGCGGGTGCAATGCTCGCGGGCCTGGCATAGAATCGTCGCCAGTTTTCCAAGGAGCCCACGCCAATGCCCTCTTTCGATATCGTCTCCGAGTTCGACAAGCACGAAGCCAGCAACGCCGTCGACCAGGCCAACCGCGAGATCCAGACGCGCTTCGACTTCAAGGGCGTGGACGCCAGCTTCGAGCTCAACGGCGAAGTGGTCTCGCTGCAGGCCGATGTCGACTTCCAGCTCAAGCAGATGCTCGACGTGCTGCGCAACAAGCTGATCGCCCGTGGCATTGATGCGCGCTGCATGGAGGAGCAGGACCCGGTACTGTCCGGCGTCAAGGCTCGCCAGGACGTCAAGCTCAAGCAGGGGCTCGAACAGGCCGACAGCAAGGCGATCATCAAACAGATCAAGGACAGCAAGCTCAAGGTCCAGACCCAGATCCAGGGCGACAAGGTGCGCGTGACCGGCAAGAAGCGCGATGACCTTCAGCAGGTCATCGCCCTGCTCAAGGGCGAGCAGGGACCCGATCTGGCGCTGCAGTACGATAACTTCCGCGATTGATCAGTAGTCGATGCCGCGGCGCGCCTGCAGCCCACTATTGAAGGCGTGCCGGGTCTCCTGCATTTCGGTGATGGTATCGGCCATCGCTAGCAGCTCGCGATGCGCATTGCGTCCGGTGACGATCACCGTCTGCTCCCGCGGGCGATTCTCCAGCGCCGCGCGAACGCTGGCGATATCGAGGTAGCCGAACTTGAGCATATAGGTGATCTCGTCGAGTACCACCAGATACACCTGTGGGTCGGCCAGCATGCGCTCCGCATCCCGCCACACCACCTGGCATGCCTGGGTATCCAGCTCGCGGTTCTGGGTCTCCCAGGTGAAGCCGGTGGCCATGATCGCCACCTCGAGGTTGGCATCCTCCTCCAGCCGCTGGCGTTCGCCGCACTCCCATAGCCCCTTGATGAACTGCACCACGCCGACCTTGTAGCCATAGCCCAGCGCGCGGGTCACCGTGCCCCAGGCAGCGGTGGTCTTGCCCTTGCCGTTACCGGTGAACACCAGCAGCTGGCCGCGCTGCTCGGTGGCCTGGGCCACCTTGTCATCGACGTGGTTCTTGAGTTTTTGCATCGACGTCTGATGGCGCGCCTGGCGGTCGCTCATGGTGGCTCCTGGTGATGGACGAAGGAGGTCAAAGCCTACGCCAGCCAGGCCCGCACGTCATCTCAGAGGGAAATACCGTGTATCCTCGAATGGAATTCTATTAGGCACACCCATCACTGTTCTGGAGCGAGCCTGGATGCTGACAGCGCTGCTGTTCTTCTGCCTGGTGGGCGCCTTCGCCGGCATGATCGCCGGGTTGTTCGGTATTGGTGGGGGTGTGGTGATCGTGCCGGCGCTGATCGTCGCTCTCAATCAGCAGGGCGTCGACCCCTCTGTAGTGATTCATCTGGCCATCGGTACCTCGCTAGCGATCATCACCGTGACCGGTGCCTCCTCGGCGCTTGGGCACTGGCGAAAGGGCGCAGTGTTGGTCGACCTGCTCAAGCGCATGCTGCCCGGCCTGGTACTCGGAGCGGTACTGGGAGGCCTGATTGCCGACCAGCTGCGCGCCGAACTGCTGGAGCGCTACTTCGGCGTATTCATGCTGCTGCTGGCACTGCGCATGCTGTTATCGGGACCACCCAAGGCTGGCCGACGGGCTGCGGGCCTACCGGTGATGTTCACCGTGAGTACCCTGATCGGTACCTTTTCGGCGCTGTTCGGCGTTGGCGGCGGGGTGCTCAGCGTTCCCTGGCTGGCACGCAACGGCGCCAGCCTGGCGCGTGCCATCGGCACCTCGGCGGCCTGTGGCCTGCCGATTGCCGCGGTGGGGGCGGCGACCTTCATGCTCACCGGCCAAGGCCAGGCTAGCCTGCCGACATACGCGACAGGGTATCTCTACTGGCCGGCGTTCGCCGGTATTGCGCTATTCAGCGTGCCTTGTGCCAGGCTCGGCGTACGGCTCGCGCATCACTTGCCGCCGCGGCTTCTGAAGCGTCTGTTTGCGCTGTTGATGCTGTTGGTCGGCCTGACCCTGATCCTCTGAGCGGGCTATCCGGCCCTTGCACCCAAGGAGAGACGCCTCGTGAATAAAGACATGACTATCGACGACTACCAGGTCGCTCTGGCCGAGGGCCGCGCCAAGCCACTCGACTGGTGGCATGCCTGCACCTTGCGCATCGACCAGCGCGAATCCGAGGTGCAGGCCTGGGAGGCCCTGGCCGACAGGCCGCCGGCGCTGGATGAGCGGTTGGCCGAGCAGCCGCTCTACGGGGTGCCCGTGGGGCTCAAGGATCTGATCGACACCGTCGATTTTCCCACTCGTTGGGGCACCCGCGGTTATCTGGAGGCCCGCTCATCGCTGATCGATGCCGCCCTGGTCACGCTGCTCAAGGAGCAGGGCGCGCTGATCATGGGCAAGACGGTCTCCACCGAGTTCGCCTACTTCACGCCCGGCAAGACCCACAACCCCCGCGATCTCACTCGCACCCCGGGCGGGTCGTCGAGCGGCTCGGCGGCGGCGGTGGCGGATGGCATGGTGCCGCTGGCCTTCGGTACCCAGACCGCCGGCAGCATGATCCGCCCGGCCAGCTTCTGCGGGGTGTTCGGGTTCAAGCCGACCTTCGACAGCGTGAGCGCCGCGGGGGTCAAGTCCTTTGCGCCGTCGCTGGATACCTTGGGCTGGTTCGCACGGCATATCGAGGATATCTGCACCACCTACTCGGCACTGACCCGTGCGCCGTGGATCACACCGCTGGAGAGTCTCGCCGGGGTGCGGGTCGGCGTGCGCAGCCTGCCGGGCGATGTCGCGCCGGATGACGATGTCGAGCAGGCGCTGAGCCATGCCCAGGGATTGCTCGAGCGGGCTGGCGCTGAACTGGTGCCGCTGGAGCTCGATGCGCGCTATGAGGCGCTGATCGAGCACCAGAAAGTGGTGATGGCCTACGAGGCCGCCCAGACCCTGGCCAGCGAGTACGCGCGCTTCGCCGAGCAGATGGGCCCCAAGCTGGTCGAGTTGCTTGAGGAGGGCAGGACCATCAGCCACGCCCGCTACCTCGAGGCGAGGCGTGCCACCAACGCTATGCAGCAGGCGCTGAGCCGCGTGTTCGATGAGCAGGTCGACGTGATCCTCGCCGCCAGCGCCGCCGGGGTGGCGCCAGAAGGCATCGAGGTCACCGGCGATCCGCTCTATTGCCGCGCCTGGACGCTGCTAGGCGTGCCGTGTCTCAACCTGCCGCTCAGCCACGGCACGGCGGGTATGCCGGTGGGCGTACAGCTGGTGGCCGACCGCTGGCAGGACCAGCGACTGCTGCGGATTGCCCGTACCCTGATGAGAGTGGAGGAGCCCGCATGAGCCAGGCGCTACCGATCAAGACCATTCACGGCCACCACTGCCACCACGGCTGGGACAACAGCATCGCCGCGGTAGAGCGGGTGGCGCCGGGCACTACCCTGAATGTGGTCTGCCACGATGCCGCGGGCGGTCACTTCACCCGCGACGCCGGGGTCGAGGCGGTGACCAGCATGCCCTTCGAGCGCATCAACCCGGTGACCGGGCCGATCCACGTCGACGGCGCAGCGCCAGGTGACGTGCTCAAGATCACCCTCAACGACTTTACGCCGTCGGGCTTTGGCTGGACCGCCAATATTCCCGGCTTCGGTTTGCTCGCCGACCAGTTCCCCGAGCCGGCGCTGACGCTATGGGACTACGACCGCCATGCCCTTAGCCCGGCGGTCTTCGGCCAGCATGCGCGGATACCGCTCAAGCCGTTTGCCGGCACCATCGGGCTGGCCCCGGCTGACCCTGGCAACCACTCCATCGTGCCGCCGCGGCGGGTCGGCGGTAACCTGGATATCCGCGACCTGGGTGCCGGCAGCGTGCTCTATCTGCCGGTGGAAGTGGAGGGCGCGCTGTTCTCGATCGGCGATACCCACGCCGCCCAGGGCGACGGCGAGGTTTGCGGCACCGCCATCGAGAGCGCCATGGACGTCAGCGTCACCCTCGAGCTGATCAAGGATACGCCGCTGGCCATGCCGCGCTTCTCGACCCCCGGGCCGGTGACGCGACATCTCGATGGCGCCGGCTACGAGGTCTTCACCGGGATCGGCCCCGACTTGATGAGCGGTGCGCGCCAGGCGCTGGAGGGCGCCATCGAGTGGCTGGTCAAGACGCGCAACCTGCCCGCCGAGCAGGCCTACATGCTGTGCTCGGTGTGTGGCGACCTGCGTATCAGCGAGATCGTCGATGCGCCCAATTGGGTGGTGAGCTTCTATCTACCGCGCATCGTCTTCGAGTGAGCGGATAGCGCCTCGGGGGCTGGGAACAATACCTCGAAACCGCGCGCGTCGAGCTGGCGAATCTCTATTGGGCGGCCCGTATCGTCGAGTCGCACCAGGCCGATACCGCTGCCGTTCCAGAGTCGTTCACCAGCGCTGGCACGGTCGGGAGTGCGGGGATAGATGGTCAGCGGGCGGCGCTTGGTGAACCAGTTTAGTGGCGACCAGGGCGCGAACAACCAACGGTTGAGGCGATCGAACCAGTCGAGCAGAGTCGCCGGGAAGGCATTCTTGATACCGCTGGAGGTGATCTGCCATAGGTGTGGGCCGGCATCGCGATGGCGCACCACGACATCATAGGTGAAGGAGTAGTGAACATCCCCCGAGAGCACCACATAGTTGCCCGGCGTACGCGAGTGCCGGAAGATGTTGAGCAATACGTTGGCGGCACCAGGATGTGCCATCCAGTTTTCGGCATCGACCATGAGTGGCTTGCCTACCAGCGTAAAAAGCCGTTGCACGCTCTCGATCAGCTTTACGCCGAATATGGGAGCGGGGGATACGATGATCGCACAAGGCGCATCGAGCAGCTGCTGCTGGAACTCGGTCAGTGCTTCCCAGTCCATCAGCCCGGACGGTCGCAAGGGGCTTCGCTCGCTACGCCAACGCCGTGTGCGCGTATCCAGGACCACGAGGCGTGGCGTCCCCTCGACGTGGAACTCCCAGCCCTCGAAGGCCAGCAACTGGTCGATGATCGAATCCTGCTCAGACGGCGCCAGCCAGCCGGTCCCACTGGCCTGATCGAGCCAGCGGCCCACCGCCTCAACGGGAATTGCCACACGATCGGGATCATTGCCCCAAGCCTGGCACAGCAGGTAAGCGATCAGCGCGTTGCCGATGATGCGCCGCGAAAAGGGATGCCCGTAGGCGCAGGTCTCCCAGTCGGCGGTGAGGTTCCAGTCGTCGGTAATATCATGGTCATCGAATATCATCAGCGTTGGTAGATGCGCCATCAGGCGTGCCGCGGCGGGAAGGTCGGCAGCGAAATCATCGATAATGGCCCGTTCACGCTGAAAGTGATCACGGTCGTCGTCATCCAATGATGGGCGCCTCGGTGCGATTAGTTTCCAGGGCACCGGCGACCACACCAACAGATACATTGCCATCACTTCGGCGAAACCGATCAGGTGGTTATGAGCGTTGGCAGACGTGAAGACGGGCTTTTTCACACCCCCGAAAAAGCGCTCGCGCAACGCTGCATTACTGGTCACGTCCGGCAGTAGTGCCTCACGATGGTAGTAACCGTCGCGGGCGGCATACAGCGCTTGGCTGTCATCGACCGTGGCGCCCTCCAGGATCTCGTCGAACAGGCCGAGTCGGTCGATCAAGGCATGAATCGCGGCGAGCATCGGACCCGCTACATCATCTGCGTAGACCTGGTCGCCTGTCATCAGCAGCCAGGCAGGCCAGGCATCTGGGGCCGAGTAGTGCTTGGCCAGCCAGGCATCGGCACATGCCAGCCCATCGCGCCCAGGGTGATGCGGCTTGCGGCAGGAGCCGTGCATCACGCTATGGGGCCGCTCGGCAATCACGAAGCCAGGTAGTGTCGCGTCCTCATGGCGCAGATGAGGTGCCCACTCGGGCAGGGCTTGCCAGTGACCTGTTCGACTAGCAACGCGCAGGTCGTAGTCGATACGCACCCCTGTTGGCAGGGGCGTGGCGAGTGACAGGTCGATCAGGTGCAGATAGCAGCTGCGGCCAACGGGTAGGACTCGGCAACTGTTATCGAGCGCATGTCGCTGGGCGGGGTGCATTTCGTTTGACTCCAGCACCAGTTCCAACGAGAGCGGGCGAGTGCCCACCAGCCACAGCAGCAGGCGCTGGGGGGCTAGGCGTCGTAGCAGGGGCCCTGCCAGGACGTCGGGGAGTATGGCCATATTCATTGTGGCCCCCCCACGCCATGTGGCCCTGCGGGCAGCGTTACCGAGACCCTGAGTCCATGGGGAGGGGCCTGCTCCAGGGTCAGTTGGCCGCCATACAGCGCCACCAGGTCGGCGACGATGGACAGGCCCAGCCCTGAGCCGGAGCGCTGTTCGTCGAGCCGACTACCGCGCGTCAGCGCTTCGCTGCGCTGTTCGGCACTCATCCCGGGGCCATCGTCGGTCACCTGCAGGCGAGACTGGTCGGCGTGCCTTTCGATACGCAGGACGACGCGCCGTTCGGCCCAGCGCAGGGCGTTATCGAGCAGGTTGCCGACCAGCTCTTGAAGGTCCTGGGCCTCCATCGGCAGTGCCAACGAGGCAGGGATGTCACTTTCGAGCAGCAGGCCGCGGCGTTCGGCCAGGCGGGTCAGCCCCTCGAGCAGCGGCGCCAGGGTGTGGGCGACATTGACCGTGCCCAGCCAGCCGCTGTCACCGGCGGCAGAGGCCCGCGCCAGGTGATGACGCACGGCGGCGTCGATGCGACTCAACTCGACCAATAGCGGTGCGCTGGTCGCCTCGGGCAGTCCTGCTACCTTGAGCCGCATCACGCTGAGCGGGGTCTTCAGCGCATGGGCAAGGTTACCGGCGGTATGGCGACTGCGCTCGATCAACCGTCGGTCGCGGTCGAGCACACCGTTCATGGCGCCGGCCAACTGGGATAGCTCAGCGGGAAGTGCCGTATCGAGACGCTCGGCGCGGCCTGCTTCGACCTGCTGCAGGTTGCTGCGCATGCGCCGTAGCGGTGCCAGCCCCCAGCGGATCTGTGCTGCCAATGCCAACAGCAGCAGCATGCCCAAGCCCAGCAGTGCCACTGTCAGCAGTTGCTGGAAGCGGCGAATTTCGGCATCCAGCTCGCTACGCTCCAGTGCCACGCTGACGTGTAGCGGCGCGTCGAGTCCGGCTAGGCGGATATCACGCTCGATGATCCGTAGGCGGCTGTCGCGAGGACCGCTCTCATCGCGCACGCTGGTCTGACGCTGGTTGGTTACCGGCAGCCGCTGGTCCCACAGTGAACGCGAGGTGATCACCTGGCTGTGGTCATCGCTGATCTGCCAATACCAGCCGGAAAACACCTGCTCGAAGCGCGGATCGCCGAGGGAGCTGTCGAACTTCAGTGTGCGTTCGATGGGATCGTATTCGACGCTGGCCAGCACCACCTTGAGCAGCGCGTCGAGACGCTCGTCGAAGGCCTCGGTGACGCTGTGGCGAAAATGGTAGGCAAGCCCCATCCCCGCGACGGGCAGCGCGATCAGGATCAGCAACAGCGAGGCGAGCAGCAACCGGGTGGCGATCGACGCTCGTGCCAGCGGTCTCAAGGCGCCGCCTCGTCGACCAGTCGATAGCCCTGGCCGCGCAGTGTGACGATACGGGTTGCGCCGAGCTTGCGGCGTAGCCGGCTGACCTGCACATCGATGACGTTGGAGTCCGGCTCATGGTCGCGGTCGTAGACGTGCTCGGCGAGCTCGCTGCGGCTGACCACCCGCGGCGCGGCGTGCATCAGGTAGCCCAGCAGGCGACACTCCTGGGCGGTAAGGGAGATCGGCCGCCCGGCCAGGGTCACATGATGGGTGTGGGTGTCGTAGGCCAGCTCGCCGACCTTCAACACCGGGTGGGCATGGCCATGGCTGCGGCGAACCAGGGCGCGCAGGCGAAACAGCACTTCGGCTGTCTCGAATGGCTTGGTGACGTAGTCGTCGGCACCGGCCGAGAAACCGGCGGCCTTGTCGGCCCAGCGCTCGCGGGCAGTGAGGATCAGCACAGGCAGGTCAATAGCGGCCTCGCGCCATTCACTGAGCCAGCGGGTACCGTCGCCATCGGGCAGCCCCAGGTCGAGAATCACCGCATCATAGGCCTCGGTACGCAGCAGGAAGTCGGCTTCCTTGCCGCTGGCGGCGTGCTCCACCACCCACTCGGCCTCGCGCAGTGCCTGGCTCAGCGCACTGGCCAGCGCCTGGTCGTCCTCTACCAGCAGTAGCTTCATTGCCCCTCTCGCTGCATGGCGTTGATGTTTACCCCTTCCATGGCCATCAGTTGGCCGCTGTGGGCATCGAACTCGAATTCCACGATCTGCCCCTGGGGGCCGATCATCTTGATCTCATAGAGCACCGCACCATCGTCGCGCTCCAGCTCGACCTCCAGTACCTCGCCCAGATAGTGCGCCTCGAGCCAGTCGAGAATTTGCTCCAGTGGTACCAGCTCGCCGCGGCGAACCTCGCCGTGCAGCGGCTGGTGGGTGTCGGCTGGGGTCGACGGCGCTCCCCCCAGCGCCAGGGCGAGGAGCGCTGCGCAAACCATGCGCTGGCCGGCAAGCGAGAGTCGGTGGATGATCATGGCATCAAGGGTGCCAGTCTGCAGATGAATGCAAGATGAACGCGCTTGTCAGCTTACGGCAAGTATTGGCGTGCTAAAACGGATTTGCAGTCCGCGATATTGCGTCTAATCCAAGGAGGAAATGTCATGAGCCCATTGAAAGCGCTAGTAGGCGTCCCGGTCACCGCACTGCTGATGGCGGCGGGTGTCGCTCACGCCGACCGGCTGGCGATGGATCGCCTCGACGAGATCCTCGCCGCGGCGGACGACTACGGTATTACTCACTTTGAAGAGATCGAGGCCAAGGGCGGCGATAGCGTCGAGATCGAAGGCTGGATCGACGACGAGTGGTATGTCGACGTGCGCTTTTCGCTTAGCGATGGCGAGACCTTGCAGGAGGAGCGCGAGCGGCGTGTCAACGGTGCCTGGGGCATGAGCGAAGAGGATGTGCGTAGCGTCTTCGACATCGCCGCCAGCGAAGGCATGGTCGAGTTCGAGGAGATCCAGATCGACAAGCAGGGCATGATCGAAATCGAGGGCGACGATGAGAGCGGCCGCGAACTCGAGGTCTACATCCGCCAGGGCAGCGACAGCGCCAGCAGCGTCGACCGCGACTAGACCGCTGCGCCGCGGGAGCCACTAGGCCCCCGCGGCGCCATTACTCACCGTCCTGGTTGTTGCCGCGTTCGCGGATCGCCTCGGCGATTCGCTCGATGCCCTGCCGATAGGCCGCCTTGCGGTAGGAGATCTCCTCCGCTTCGGCGCGGTCGAGCACCGTGGCCGCTTCACGTTCAAGCACCGCATCCAGGCGCTGGTTGATGGTCTCCTCCGTCCAGCGGTCGCCGCTACGGTTCTGTACCCACTCGTAGTAGCTGACGATCACCCCGCCGGTGTTGGCCAGCACGTCAGGCAGTACCGGGATGCCGCGGATCTCGAGGGCCTCGTCTGCGGCTGAGGTCACTGGGCCATTGGCGATCTCGAGTATCAGCCCGGCGCGTATATCGTCGACATTGTCCTCGTGGATCTGGTTCTCCAGTGCCGCCAGGGCCAGCACGTCGACGTCGAGTGCCAGCAGTTCGTCCTGGTCGATCGATTCGACCCCCTTGGCGTGGCACACAGAGTCGTCGCAGTAGACCATGCCCTTGAGCTGCTGATGGCGGGTCTTCTCCTCCTTGATCGGATCGGGCTCCAACCCCTCCTCGGAGTAGATGGCGCCGCCGGAGTCCGACACCGCGACGATCTTGTAGCCCTGGGCGTGGGCCAGGCTGGCAAAATGGTAGGCGGCATTGCCAAAGCCCTGTATCGCTACCGTGGTGTCCTGCGGCTTGCGCCCCTCACGCTTGGCCCAGATGTCCAGCACCTTGAGCGCGCCGCGGCCGGTGGCCGCCACCCGGCCGAAGGAGCCCCCCAGGGTCAGCGGCTTGCCGGTGATGGCCGCCGGGGTCTGACCGCGCACCAGGTGATCATACTCATCCGACATCCAGCCCATGACCGTGGCGTTGGTGTTGACGTCCGGCGCCGGAATATCGCGGTTGGGACCCATCACGTCGGCAATGCCGCGAATATACCCGCGCGCCAGGCGCTCTAGCTCGAGCCGCGAGAGCTGCTTGGGGTCGACCTGTACGCCGCCCTTGCCGCCGCCGAAGGGCAGGTTGACCACTGCGCACTTCACCGCCATCCAGAAACTCAGGGTGGTGACCTCGAGCTGGTCGACTGCAGGGTGAAAGCGAATGCCGCCCTTGGCCGGGCCAAGGCTGGTGTCGTACTGCACCCGCCAGCCGGGAAACACCTTGAGGCTGCCATCGTCCATGCGTACCGGTACGCTGATCTGCAGCGACAGCGCCGGCTGCATCAGGCGCTCGCGGGCGTCCCGCGCAATCTCCAGCGCCTCGAACACCTCCTCAAGGCGCGAGCGGGCATCGTCGAACAGATGGGTGTGATCCTGCTGGGGTGCGTCTTGGCTCATGACATCCTCCTTAATGGCAGTGAGCAAGTGGCGAGGCAACAGCCTAGCAGGCGCTGGCTCGACTTGGATATAACCTGTGCTTCGGCCACACTGGCTTGGCAAGCATGGATGCGAGCCAAGGAGGACCGATGAGACCCATCACTCGCCGTGGGCTGCTATGGGGCAGCCTGTATCTGCTATTGTCGCTGCTGCCGCTCGGCATCGCGCTGCTCTCCGTCCCCGAAGAACCCCGCGGTCTGCTCGGCGCCATTGGTGTGATGTTCGGCCTATTGGCGTTAGGTGTGTTCGGCATGCAGGTCGTCATTTCCGGGCGCCATCGCTGGTTTGCCGAGAGTATCGGCTTCGACAACATCCTGCAGTTTCACCGCCAGACCGGGCTCCTGGCACTGTGGCTGGTGGTGTTGCACCCGCTGCTGATATTCGTCGCCGACCCCAGCTATCTCGAGTTTCTCGACCCCCGCGAGGACACCCTGCGCGCACTGGCGCTGATCGGCCTGCTGGGGGCCAGCGTGGTGCTGATCGTCAGCTCGCTGTGGCGGGTGCAACTGGGGCTCTCCTACGAGTGGTGGCGGCTGCTGCATGGTGGCCTGGCGCTGTTCGTGGTGGTTGGCGGGCTCGGCCATGCGCTGATGGCCAGCCACTACACCGCCGGCTGGCTTACCGCTGGGCTGCTCATCGCCGCGCTATTGGTGCCGGTTTACTTGCTGGCCGATAGCCGGCTGCTCCGGCCCTGGCGCCTGCGCAAGCAGCCCTGGCAGGTGGTCGACAATCAGCCGGCGCTAGGCGATGCCACCACCCTGACCCTGGAGGCGGTGGGCGAGCATCGCCTCGACTTCAACGCCGGGCAGTTCTTCTGGATCACCCTCGGCGATTCGCCGTTCTCGCTGCAGCAGCATCCCTTCTCGCTGGTGACGAGCGCCTGTCGGCCGGGGCGGATCGCCTTCACCGCCAAGAACCTCGGTGACTTTACCGCCACCCTGCCGGAGATAACGCCAGGTACCCGTGCCTTTATCGAAGGACCCTACGGCGCCTTCATCCCCGATGTGCGTAGCGCCTCCGGGGCAGTGCTGATGGCCGGCGGCATCGGCGTCACGCCGATCATGAGCATCCTGCGCACCTTCCGCGACCAGGGCGTGAGCCTGCCGCTATGGCTGATCTACGCCAACCCCAGCTGGGACGAAGTGACGTATCGCGATGAGCTCGCCGAACTCGAGGCCGAGCTGCCGCTCAAGGTAATCCATGTGCTCAGCGACCCACCCGAAGGCTGGCAGGGTGAGACCGGCTATATCGACAAGGCACTGCTGGAGCGCTGTCTGCCCGAGGACGACGACCAGCGCGAGTACTTTATCTGCGGGCCGGAACCGATGATGAATGCCGCCGAGGGTGCCCTGATCGAACTCGGGGTGCCGGTTACCCGGATCATCTCCGACCGTTTCGCCATCGTATGAAGGAGAGCCAAGATGCTACACCAATACGTGCGCTACGCTGGCAACCTGGCCGGCGTTATCCTGTTCGCGGTGACGATTGCGGCTGCCGTGATCGTGACTCGCTAAGCTACGCGGTCAGTCGCCGTAGAAGCGTGCAAAGCCCTCGGGCGCATCACGCTCGGGCACGAAGCTGTTTTCCGGCGCCGCGGGATCGGCATGGCCAAGGGCCAGCGCACACAGCACCAGTTCGCTGTCATCGAGGCTAAGCTGCTCGCGAATCACCCGGTGGTAGGGCGCGATGGCGGCCTGGGCGCAGCTGTGCAGGCCCTGGCCACGAGCGGCCAGCATCAGGCTCTGCAGGAACATGCCGCAGTCCATGAAGCTACCGGTATCCAGGCGCCGGTCGAGGGTCAGGATCATCGCCACTGGGGCATCGAAGAAGGCGTAGTTGCGCCGCGCCTGGGCCTGGCGCTTGTCGCGCTCCTCGCGCTGGATGCCGAGCGTTGCATAGAGGCCATAGCCACAGCGCCGGCGCCGACCGATATAGGGCTCGAACCACTCGCGCGGGTAGTAAACGTACTCGGCCTGATGCTGCTCCGGCTCGTTGTCGAAGGCGCCCTGTAGCGCGCGACTCAGTGCCGCCAGCGGCGTGCCACTGACCACATGCACCTGCCACGGCTGGGTATTGCTACCGCTGGGGGCCTGGCTGGCCACGCGCAGCAAATGCTGCAGTGTTTCCCTTGGTACCGGTGTGGGCAGGAAACGACGTACCGAGCGTCGCGATAGAATGGCATCGTCGACATGCATTAAAGGCACCTCCAGCGCGATGAGTGGCCTATCATGGTGCCGGGTAACGCGCGGTTTGTCAGGCAAGCGGCGACCACAACATTGCCAAGGAGGTATCAATGCAAGCGCCCGCACTACTGGTTATCGATGTACAGCAGGGTCTCGACGATGCCGCTTACGGCGCACGCAACAATCCCGAGGCGGAGGCTAATATCGCCGCGCTGCTGGGGGCGTGGCGCAATGCCGAGCGCCCCGTAATGCACGTGCGCCACTGCTCGCTGGAGGCGGGCTCGCCACTGCGCGCTGAGGCCCCCGGCAATGCCTACAAGCCCGAGGCCCAGCCCCGCGACGGCGAGCCGGAGTTCTGCAAATCGGTCAACAGTGCCTTTATCGGCACCACCCTCGAGGCCTATCTGCGCGAACGTGGCCTCGATGAACTGGTGATCGTTGGCCTTACCACCGACCACTGCGTCTCCACCTCCACTCGCATGGCCGGCAACCTGGGCTTTTCCGTGACGCTGGTTGGCGATGCCACTGCCACCTTCGAGCGCACCGGACCGGATGGCACCCACTACAGCGCCGAGCAGATGCACGACGTCAACCTGGCGAGCCTGCACGGTGAGTTCTGCACGGTGCGCACCACCGCCGAGGTATTGGCAACGCTATGAGCAAGCGCCGCGCCGACTACCCCGAGACGCCGGATGGCCGCTACTTCGTTGCCAAGGAAAAGCTGTGGCGCAAGACCGATCCGCGCCTCGACGATGCCACCCGGCGGGCGCGGGTCAAGGCGCTGATGCAGGCCCGCCGTGCGGTCAAGCACGCCAAGCAGGCCGAGGACGACGATGCCCTGCGCGAAGCTCGCCAGGCGGTGGATGCGGCGAAGATCGCCCTCGGCGAGCGTGGCCCGGTGTGGTGGGACGACGGCGCCACGGACGAGACCGGCAAGCACCCGCGCAACAGCTCGTATGCCGAGTGGTGGCGTGGTCAAGAAGTGGGTGAGTGAGCGGGCGAGGTGTAATGGCGTGATCCCGGCTTTCCACGCCTCTGTCATGCGATTGCCATTGATCTGCCGCACTCTCTGAAGCTTTCATTGATGACGAGTGTGGTCATGACACTGAGCGAGCACCATCTACTGGAAATAATCATCGCTGATGAACAGCTGACGCCTTATTTCCAACCGATCGTAGACATGGAGCAACGCATCATTCATGGCTATGAGGCACTGATTCGTGGCCCTCAGCACTCTCCGCTGCACTCCCCTAAACGGCTCTTCGAGACCGCCATGCAGGCCGGCAGCCTGGTGGAGCTGGATCTGCTCTGCCGACGCCTGGCCATACAGCGTTTCGTGGCACTGGGGCTCGAGGGCAAGCTGTTCCTGAACGTCATGCCTACGACGCTGCTGGACCGTGATTTTCGCGAGGGGCTGACACTGGCCATTCTCGAACGGGCCGGGTTGTCGCCGGAGCGGGTGGTAATCGAGCTTACTGAGCACCTGCCTATCGTCGACTACCAGGCGATGCGCCACGCCATGGCCCACTATCGGGAAATGGGGTTTCTGGTTGCCCTGGATGATTTGGGAGCGGGGCACTCCAGCTTGCGTCACTGGGCCGAGCTGCGCCCCGACATGGTCAAGCTGGATCGCCATTTCGTCAGCGGTATCGACACCTCCCAGGACAAACGCGAGTTCCTGCGCTCACTGTTGGATGTGGCCCGCAACCTTGGCTGTCAATTGATCGTCGAGGGTATCGAAACCGCTGAGGAGCATCGCTGCCTATGGGAGCTGGACCGCAGCCTGGCACTGCTGCAAGGGTACTATTTTGCTAGGCCCAGCGCCGAACCGCCACGCCAAGTATCCCATCTACTGCCTAGCCACGGCTTGTCACTGCAAACGCCACGTCGCAGTGCCAGTGCCATCATCAAAGCGGTAGCGCCGGTATCGCCGGAGTTACCGGTCTTGGCACTCGCCGAGCGCTTCCGGGCACAACCGACGCTGCGCTGCGTGCCGGTGGTGGAGGCAGGCATGCCGGTAGCAGTGGTGCGCCGCCACGAGTTCCTGACGCTGTTCACCAACCCCTATAGCCATGCGCTGCATGCGCGTAGTTGCGTCGCCAAGATTGCCGACCGCCAGCTGCTCTGCGTCCCCGAGGGAACGCCACTGGAAGCGCTGAGCCAGCGCATCACCGATGCTCGTGGCCTGCAGCAGGAGGACTTCGTGTTCGTCGATGTAGAGGGTTGTTATCTGGGCATGGGTAATATCGTCGACCTGCTCAGAGAGATCACCTCCATCCAGGTGCGTCAGGCGCGTAACGCCAATCCGCTTACCGGACTTCCGGGGAATATCCTGATCCAGGAGACCCTGACCGTGCGGCTGCGACAGGGGCGTTCGCTGGTGGCGGTGTTTGCCGATCTGGACAACTTCAAGGCCTACAATGATGGCTATGGTTACGCTGAGGGGGATCGCATGATCCTGGCGCTGTCGCGACTACTACTGTCACGCCTGAGCGGCGCCGATGACTTTCTCGGCCATGTCGGCGGCGACGATTTCATGCTGCTGCTGAGTGGCGACGATTGGCGCGCAACGTGCGAGAGGATCCTAACCGATTTTGCAGCCCTGGTGCCCGAGTTCTATCGTCCTGAGCATCGTGCCGCCGGCGGCTTGTTAGGTGAGAATCGCCAGGGGCAGACGGTCTTTCATCCACTCGTCAGCCTGTCGCTGGCCGCCCGACCAGTGGCGGCAGGAGAAGTGGTGGCGCCGCCGCAACTGTCCGCCGAGCTCTCGGAGCTCAAGGCCCAGGCAAAACGTCGCTCAGGCAACACCCTCTTCATCGATCGCCGCCATTCAGGCGGGGCTGCTGAACTGCCTTCACCCGAAGCGCCCAAGGCTGTCGATTCGGTGAGCTCTCGTTCGAGTACTGATTGCTAACAGCAACTCAGAGGGATGAACTTATGCGCAAGGTGATCGTTGGTGCCATGCTGTCGCTCGACGGCGTGATGCAAGCCCCCGGTGGGCCCCAGGAGGACCCGACCGGCGGATTCCGCTACGGTGGCTGGATCGTACCGCTGGCGGACGAGGTATTCGGCGAGGAGATCGATAAGCTCTTCAGCCAGCCGTTCGACCTGCTTCTGGGACGCAAGACCTATGAGATCTTCGCCGCGCACTGGCCGTACGTCGAGCAGGGACCCGATGATGCTATCGCCAGAACCTTCAACTCGATCAACAAGTACGTGGCGACTCGCAAGGGCCTGACGTTGAACTGGGAGGGCTCGGTGGCCTTGAGCGATGCGGCGTCCGATGTCGCCAGGCTGAAGCAGGAGGAGGGGCCAGCGCTACTCACGCAAGGCAGCTCTGGGTTGGTCAAGACGCTGCTTGCCAGCGACCTCGTCGATGAGATCAATACCTTCACCTTTCCGCTGGTGCTTGGCCACGGCAAGCGGCTGTTTGACGACGCTGCGAGTGCCGCGGCTTACCGGCTCGCGGCTCATCGCGTATCGCCCAACGGGATTGTGATCGCGAAGTATGTGCGCGAGGGTCAGGTGGCAACAGGCGACTTCAGCATGGACCCACCAACTCAGGCGGAAGTCGCAAGGCGCGAGAAGATGCGGTGGGAGGGGTAGCAGCCCCTTGCTTCCTCATCCGCTTGCCTCCCGGCTTGGTTTGAACCCTAACCATGTCAGGAGGCGAGATGACGTCCACGGTATTGATCACCGGCGCCAATCGCGGCGTCGGTCTGGCGCTGGCTCAGCACTATCATCGCGAGGGCTGGCAGGTGATCGGGGTGTGCCGGTCGGCGTCGGCTGAGCTCGCCGACGTCGCCGAACGGGTCATCGAAGGTATCGATGTAACCAATGATGCCGATGTGGCGGGCTTGGCAGAGGCGCTTCATGGCACACGGCTCGACCTACTGATCAACAACGCTGGCCTGCTGCGCGACGAGCAGCTCGGCAAGATCGACTTCGACTCGATCCGCGAGCAGATGGAGGTCAACGCCTATGCGCCGCTGCGTGTCACCGAGGCGCTGCTGACGTGCCTGGGGGAGGGCAGCAAGGTGGCCAATATCACCAGTCGCATGGGCTCCATCGCCGACAATGATTCCGGCGGTCGCTACGGTTACCGTGCCTCGAAGGCGGCGCTCAACGCCTTCGGCAAGTCGCTGGCAGTGGATCTCGCCCCCCGCGGTATCGCCGTGGCTCAGCTTCATCCCGGTTATGTGCAGACGCGCATGGTCAACTTCGGCGGCCTGATCTCGCCGGATGAGGCGGCGGCTGGCATTGCCGCACGTATCGAGGCGCTGACACTCGCCACCAGCGGCGGTTTCTGGCACAGCAACGGTGAGCCGCTGCCCTGGTAGCGTGGTGGCAGTTGTCTCGCGGCAACTGAGATGGTCTATTACGTAGTTGCCTAATAACGAAGCGGTGCCGCCGCGCACCGTCGATAATCAATGAATTGAGGGCGCTGCCGCTGGACGCGCCCCTAGGGAGATTTCGATGCGCCACTTCTCACCCACGCTGCTGGCCTCCGCCGCGGCGGTCGCCATGACCACCCTGGCTTTCCAGGCCCAGGCCGAGACCCGCGTCACCTACAAGTCGGCCTCGGCCGGTACTGCCTACTACCAGATGGGCGTCGAGCTGTCCGAGGCGATCCGTCGCGGCACCGACGATGAGATCGTGCTGACCCTGGAAGAGAGCCAGGGCTCGGTACAGAACGTCATGGAGGTGATGGCGCGCCAGGGCAACTATGTGTTCACTACGCCGCCGGGGCTGGTAGAGCAGGCATTGGCCGGTGAGGGGCCCTTTGCCGAGCGCCAGAGCCCGCGCTTCCAGGAGATCCGCGGGTTGTTTCCGATCCCCGCCATCACCATGCACTTCGTGGCCGCTGGCGATGAGGGCGTGATCTCCATGCAGGACCTGGAAGGCAAGCATATTTTGATCGGCCGGGGCACCTTCGGCGCCCGTGAGGCGGAGCGTTACCTGGAGATGTTCGATCTGCTGGACAGGGTCGAGGTGGCTGATGCTGCCATCGGCAGCGGGCCGGATGCGCTGCAGAACGGCCAGGTGGATGCCTTCGTTACCGCCAGCTCCTTCCCCACGCCCAACGTGATCGAGACCGCGGCGAGTATGTCGATCAGCCTGGTGTCGATGAGTGATGAGGAGATCGAGCAGACCGGTTCGACCCGTCAGACCATTCCCGCCGGCACCTACTCCGGCGTCGATGCAGACGTCGAAACCACCTCGCTGCCGGTAATCGCCTACACCACCAGCAACATGGATGACGAGACCGCCTACCAACTGACCAAGACCTTCTGGGAGCGTCGCGAGGCGATGGAAGAAGAGTCGGGCTGGTGGGGCAGCATCGAGCCGGACATGGTGGGCAATATCGCCGGTACCCTGCACCCGGGGGCGCTGCGCTACTATGACGAGGCCGATATCGAGGTCCCCGACTCACTGCGCGAATAAATCTCTGACGCTGATTCCTCCCATCCATGCGCCGCAGCTACCCCCCGGGGTGGCCGCGGCGGCCGCTACTTTCTGACAGAACTCTCCTGATGTCGCTACTACTCACTTCTGATGCCGATGACGGGCGACCCCTGCATCCCGCCTGGGTGGCGCTGGGCGCGGCCACGGTGGTATTCCATCTCGGCCTGATCTTCTACGGGCTGACCCCGGCGCTGGTCAGCCGGCCGCTGCATATGGCGCTGGCGCTGCCCTGGGTGCTGATCTTCATGGCCAGCACCCCCTGGCAGCGCATCAGCGGCTGGTTGCTGACCGGCTTGGGTATTGCTGCCTGCGCCTATATCGCGCTCAACGAACGGGCCTTGGCCAACCAGTACGGCTTTATCGACACCCAGCTGCAGATGCTCATCGGGGTGTTCCTGATCTTCCTGGCCCTGGAGGCGGCGCGGCGCGCCATCGGCTGGCCGCTGCCGCTGGTGGCGCTCGCCGCACTGGCCTACGGTGCCCTTGGGCAGTACCTGCCCGGGGTGTTCGGCCACCCGGGCATGCCCATGGCCAGCTACGTGGGCACCCTGACCATCGCCGAGAGCGGGCTGTGGGGCTCGCTGACCGGGGTCAGCGTCGGGGTGGTGGCGATCTTCGTGATCTTCGGCGCGGTGCTCAACGCCGGTGAGGCGGGCCAGGGCTTCATGAATCTGGCCAGTGCCTTCGCCGGCCGCCTGACCGGCGGCGCGGCCAAGGTCTCGGTGATCTCCTCGGCGCTGATGGGCTCGATCTCCGGCTCGGCCTCGGCCAACGTGGCCTCCACCGGGGCGATCACCATTCCCTCCATGGTGCGGCTGGGCTACCCGCGGGCGCTGGCCGGCTCGGTGGAGGCGGTAGCCTCGTCGGGCGGGCAGATCATGCCGCCGCTGATGGGCGCCGGCGCCTTTGTGATGGTCGAGCTGACCGGCACCCCCTACACCCAGATCATGGCCGCGGCGCTGCTGCCGGCGATTCTCTACTTCGTCACGGTGTGGGTGGGTATCAACGCCTACGCCACCCGCCACGACCTCAAGCCGGTGGCGGAAAGCGAGCGGCCCAGCCCCAAGGAGGTGCTGATCACCTCGCTGTTCTTCGCAGTGCCGTTCGTGCTGCTGCTGGAGCGCATCTTCCTGGGCGGCTATACCCCGCAGTATGCGGCGAGCATCGCGATCTTCGCCGGCATGGCACTGCTATTCTTTGACGTCACGCTGAGCTTCTCGCTGCGCGGTTTCTTGACCCGCCTGGCCGACGCGGCGGTGACTGCCGGGCGCCAGGTGGCGGTGATCGGCGCGATCATCATCTGCGCCTCGCTGGTGATCGGCGTGCTGTCGCTGACCGGGCTGGGGGTCAAGATCACCTCGGGGATCCTGTCGCTCTCCAATGACATGCTGTGGCCGGCGCTGCTGCTCACCGCGCTGGCCTGCTTGATCCTGGGCATGGAGGTACCGACCACCGCGGCCTATGTGATCTGCGTCTCGGTGGCCGGTCCGGCCTTGACGTCGCTGGGCCTGGAGCCGCTGCTGGCGCACCTGTTCGTGTTCTGGTTCGCGCTGCTCTCGACGATTACGCCGCCGGTGTGCGGCGGGGTGTTCATCGCCGCGGGCATGGTCGGCGAAAACTGGCTCAAGGTGGCGCTCAAGGCCATGGCGCTGGGCATCGGGCTGTATATCATCCCGCTGGCGATGATCAGCAATCCCGACATCATCCGTCTCGACAGCAACCCCGTCGGCGCGCTGGTCGATGCGCTGAAGATTGCCGTGGGCCTCACCGGCATCTCGTTCGGAGTGATCGCGCGCAAGGCGTGGTGGCTGCGGCTGGCACTGATCGTGGCCGGGGCGGTGGTGATCTTCGCTATCTAGCCGGCACCGGGGCGCAGTGGATCAGGTCGCCGTCCAGTGGCCGGCGGCCAAACACCACCCAGGTATCCAGCGCCGGGCCAAGATCGGTCACCAGGCGCAGCCGTTCGGGGTGGCGCTCGAGGTATTCGAGGGCGCAGATGCCCGCCTCGAGGCGCCCCGCCAGCAGCCCCTCGGCGACGCTGACGGTGGTCGGCTCCTCGACCAGCTCGGCGTAGTCGGAGAGGTCGGCGTAGTAGCGGGTGGCCGGCTGCAGGCCGAGTTGCCGGGGGCGCGCTACGTCGCTACGGGCGAGGATCGCCAGCGGCTTGCTCGGTGCGATAAAGCTGTCCACCGGGAAGGCGCGATGCATGCTGCGGCCTACCCACTCGGCGTGGCTGGGGTGGGCGGTGCACTGCAGCAGAAAGTCGACCCCACCATCCAACAGCGCCGCAAAGGCGCTATCGAAGTCTTCATGCAGCTCTATTGCTGCGTCCTGAATGGCGCGGCGCTTGAGGTAGCGCTCGAGCACCAGTTCGTGGTTGTTGCCGGCGGGGCCGAGAGTGGCGAATTTCATGCTGCGTAACCTGGGGGCAAGTTGAGTTCAAGGCGGAACATGGTGGCTTACAAAAAGTGTGACTATGCTGCTGTGGCAACAACGTCATTGCTTCGTCACCTAGCCGTCATTTATGGCCTCTAGGGTAAAACAACAACATACGTAAGCATACGGGAGCGCCTCCATGAAGACCTTGACCTCGCTTGCCGCTGTCACGGCACTGGCCGCTGGCATCACATCTACCGCCTGGGCCGAGCCGTCCGGCACCGTGACCTTCTACTCATCGATGCAGCTGGATGTGGTCGAACCGATCATCGAGGCCTTCGAGGAGCGCCACCCGGAGATCGAGATTGACCTGCTCTACTCCGGCAGCGTGGAGCTCGAGCAGCGGATCTTCTCCGAGATCGAGGCCGGCCGGCTGCGCGCCGACGTGATCTGGGCCGCCAACCCGGCGCTGTTCCTCAATCTCAAGGAGCAGGGCTGGCTGGCTGCCCACGACAGCGAGCACAAGCATGCCATCCCCGAGGACCTGCGCGACGAGGACGATATGTTCTTCGCCGGCCGCGTCCACCATATGGGCATCGGCTACAACACCAATATGGTCAGCGAAGACGAGGTGCCGCGCACCTGGGAAGAGTTCCTCGAGTGGGGGCCCCAGGCGGCCTCGGCTAGCCCGCTGCACAGCGGGACCAACTTCAATATGCTGGGCGCCTTCACCCAGAACGATGAGCTCGGCTTCGAGTGGTACGAGCGTGCCCGCGAGGCCGGCATGCAGGTGGTGCGCGGCACCGGTGACGTCACCCGCGGCGTGGTCAGCGGCGAATTCGCGGTGATCAAGGGTATCGACTACATCATGGCCGGTCAGGCCGCCGAGGGCGCGCCGGTGGCCTTCAGCTTCCCCGAAGATGGCGTGCTGGCGCTGCCCAGCCCGCTGGCGGTGACCGCCGAGTCGGAAAACGATGTCGCAGCACGCGCCTTCCTCGACTTCATTCTTTCCGAGGAGGGCCAGCAGGTACTGGTCGACAAGTTCTTCATGCCGGTGCGCACCGACGTCGACCCGCCCGAGGGGCTGCCCACTGCCGACCAGATCGTCGCGCTGGAGATCGACTACGACTGGATGGCCGAGAACGGTGATGAGCTACGCGAGCGCTTCTCCGAGCTGTATTGATTGACGCTTTCACCCCTCCACGCAGCGCGGCGCCTCAGCGGGCGCCGCGTCATGGTGTTCGTGCATGTCGCAACGTGTTACCCCGCCGCATGAGGTGAGCGAGTCGCTGGCGCTGCTGCGCTGGTGGTTGGACTATCGCCGGGTGATGCTGATGCTGCTGGTGTTGTTCGTCGGCATCACCATCGTCTATCCCCTTTACCAGGTGTTCTGGCGCAGCCTGATGGTCGACGGCGAGTGGTCACTGGCTAACTACTCGGCGGTGTTTTTGCGCCCCTCCAACTACATGGCGCTGTGGAACACGCTGTGGGTCTCGGTCGCGGCCACCGGCCTTGCGGTGGTGATCGGCACCCTGGCGGCCTTCGTGGTGCAGCGTACCGATGTGCCCCACAAGGCGCTGCTCAGCGTGCTGCTGGTACTGCCGTTCGCGATTCCGCCGCTGTTCTCGGCGATCGGCTGGGTGCAGCTGGCCGGCCCGGTGGGGCTGTTTACGCAGTGGTGGCGCGAGCTGTTCGGCGCACCGCCGCCGTGGAACATCTATTCGCCGGGCGGCATCATCTTTGTTCTGGCGGTGACCAACTACCCGTTCGTGTTCATCACCGTGGCCGGGGCGCTGGCGCGCATGGACAGCAGCCTGGAGGAGGCGGCGCGCACCTCGGGGGTGGGGCCGCTGCGCATCATGAAGGACATCACCCTGCCGCTGGTGCGCCCGGCGATCCTCGGCGGGGCGCTGCTGGCCTTCGTGTCGTCCATCGACAATTTCGGCATTCCCGCAGTGCTGGGCATGCGCGCCCAGTTCTACGTGCTGACCACGCGCATCTACGAGGCGCTGACCATTCCCAACATGCCGCTGGCCACGGCCATGTCGGTGCTGCTGGTGCTGGTCGCCATCGTCTGCCTGGTGGCCTTCCGGCGCCTGGAGGGGAGTCGCGGTCAGTATGCAGTGATCTCCGGCAAATCGGTGACGCCCAACGTCATTCGCCTGGGGCGGGCGCGTCCCTGGGTGCTAATGGTGCTCTATCTGACGCTGGTGGTAATCGTGCTGATGCCGGTGTTCGCGCTGGTGCTCACCTCGCTGCTGCGCTTCTGGGGCGCCGACCTCAGCGCCGAGAACTTCACCCTGCGCCACTACATTGCGGTGCTCAATCAGAGCGGCGCGCGGCGCGGCATCGTCAACAGCCTGATCCTGGCGCCGGCGGCGGCGACCATCATCGTCATCGTCTCGGCGATGATCGCCTACCTCAACGTCAAGGCGCGCCAGCGCGGCGCCGGCCTGCTCGACGGCATCGCCACGGTGCCCTTTGCGCTGCCGGGCTCGGTGATCGGCGTGTCGATGATCCTGGCCTGGAGCAACCCGGCCTTCGGCCCCACGCTCTACGGCACGCTGTGGATCCTGCTGGCGGGCTACATCATGCG
This sequence comes from Franzmannia qiaohouensis, assembly GCF_031451695.1. Taxonomy (NCBI): domain Bacteria; kingdom Pseudomonadati; phylum Pseudomonadota; class Gammaproteobacteria; order Oceanospirillales; family Halomonadaceae; genus Franzmannia; species Franzmannia qiaohouensis. The sequence continues at coordinate 90,394 of NZ_JARWAM010000002.1, read as the reverse complement.
CTACATGGCCTTCGGCCTGCAGAGCACGCGCAGCACCCTGCAGCAGATCCACGATTCGCTGGAAGAGGCGGCCTGGACCTCCGGCGCCAGCCGGTTGCGCACCATTCGTGACATCACCCTGCCGCTGCTGCGCCCGGGGATGCTGGCCGGGTGGGTGCTGATCTTTATCTCGGCATTCAACGAACTGACTGTCTCGGTGCTGATCTGGACCACCGGCGCGGAGACCATCGGCGTATGGATCTTCCTGATGCAGGATTCCGGCTTCACCGGGCGCGCCGCGGCGCTGGCGGTGCTGACCCTGCCGGTGATTCTGCTGCTCTACCTATTTACCCAGTGGCTTACCAAACTCGAAGCGCGGCGCCGCGAGCGACGCGCGGGGAAACCTGACGCATGACTGCCATTCTGACCCTCGACGGCCTGACCAAGCGCTACGGTCAGGTCACCGCGGTGGACAACGTCTCGCTGTCCATCGACGCCAACGAGTTCTTCTCGCTGATCGGGCCCAGCGGCTGCGGCAAGACCACCACCCTGCGCAGCGTGGCGGGGCTCGAGAGTGCCCAGCAGGGCGCCATCCAGATGGCCGGCCGTACCGTGTTCGATGCAGCCACACGGCGCGACCTGCCGCCCAACAAGCGGCCCATCGGCATGGTCTTCCAGAGCTATGCGGTGTGGCCGCACATGAACATTTACGAAAATATTGGCTACCCGCTCAAGGTCCGCGGTCTGCCGCGCGACGCGATAAAGGCTCGCGTCCAGCGGGTGCTGGATATGCTCGGCATGGGCGAGCTTGGTGCCCGCATGCCGAGCCAGCTCTCCGGCGGCCAGCAGCAGCGCGTGGCGCTGGGACGGGCGCTGGCCATCGAGCCTAGCCTGCTGCTGCTAGACGAACCGCTCTCCAACCTCGACGCCAAGCTGCGCGAGTCGATGCGCGCCGAGCTCAAGCAGGTCCAGCGCGATACCGGCCTGCCGATTCTCTACGTGACCCACGACCAGGACGAAGCGCTGGCGATGTCCGACCGTATTGGCGTGATGTCGGCCGGGGTGCTGCATCAGATCGGTACGCCCACCGAGGTCTATACCCGGCCGGCGACCCGCTTCGTGCTCGACTTCATCGGCACCGTCTCCTACCTGCCCTGCGACGTGTTGAACCGCGAAGGTGATACGGTAGCGATTCGCTGGGGCGATGCGGGGGAGGCCACTGCCACGCTTGAGGTCAACCTCGATACCCCCGAGCGGGGGCCCGCGAGCCTCGCCGTGCGGCCCGAGCACGTGCAGCTGACGGCATCGCACGATGCTGCCCAACCGGGACTTGCCCGCGGCACGATCAAGATCCGCGCCTACCTCGGCGACGCCTGGGAGTATCACGTGCGGGTCGGCGATTGCCTGGTGCGTGTGCGTACCGATAGCGCCCAGGAGCTAGAGGAGGGTAGCGAGGTTGCCGTCGGCGTGCGTCAGGGGTTCGTGGTCAGCGCCGCTGACAGCGAGCGGGACAGCGTACTGTTCGACTGAGGCGTGCTATTCGTCGCGTCCGAGACGGCGCTGCTGGCGCCGCCGGGCGGCCTCGCGGTCACGGCGGCGCTGCCTGGACAGGGCGTTGCCGTTGGCCAGTTGCACCAGACTTTCGGTCTCTTCGTCGCTGAGAGGGGGGCGCTTGCTGTTTGCCATATCCACTTCCTGCGGTCGCGTTGAGCTTCACCTTGTCCGCTTAGCCTAAGAGCACCACATGACAGTGAGATGTCGGCTCTCCCAGAGGGTGAGTGCTAATATAGGCAGGGATGGGAGACAGCTCATCATGCCTGGGGAACCTGCCTCATCAACGAAAGGAGTCGTCACGATGCGAAATGGACAAGGGTGTCTGGTGGTCGGCCTTGCGGGCCTGCTTGTTGCGGGGCTGGTGAGTGCCGATCCCGCCGATGAGCGCTATACCCTCACGCTGTTCCATACCAATGATCTGCACGGCCGCACCGACGCCTATCCGCAGCTGGTCAGCACGCTCGCCAAGGCGCGCGAGCGCCACGGCGACGGTCTGCTGCTCGATGCCGGCGACATCTTCTCCGGTACGCTCTACTTCACCGAGTTCCACGGCCAGGACGCCGTCGAGTTCATGAACCTGATGGGCTACGACGCCTTCGTGCCCGGTAACCATGAGTTCGATCTTGGCGACCCGGAGGAGGGGCATCTGGCGCTGGCGGCCTTCTTCGAGGCCGCCGAGTTCCCGATCGTCGCCGCCAACATGGACTTTTCCGCGTCACCCGAGTTTGAGGCGCTGCTCGGCGAGTCGCTGGCCGAGGCACCCGAGGGCGGCACGATCCATGACGGCATCGTGGTCGAGCATCAAGGTGAGCGCATCGGCATCTTCGGCCTCAATACCCAAGACACGCCGAATATCTCGAGCCCCGGTGACGTGAGCTTCAGCGACTACCGTGAGGCCGCCGAGGCGATGGTCGAGCGCTTCGAAGCCGAAGGCATCGACAAGATCATCGCCTTGACCCACCTCGGCTATGACAGTGATCCCAGCGTCGGCAATGACCTGCTGCTGGCCCAGCAGGTCGAAGGTATCGATATCATCATCGGCGGGCATAGCCATACCCGGCTCGACCCGCCGACCCTGGTCACCGAGAACCAGCGCGGCGAGACCATGGCACCAACGGTCATCGGTCAGGCCGGCGAGTACGGTGAATATCTCGGCGTGATGGAGGTGATCTTCGACGGCGACGGCATGGTGGTGGATGTCAGCGGCGAGCTGCTGGCGGTGGAGAACAGCGACCCCGACCCCCAAGCCGCGGAGATGCTGGCGCCCTACACGGCGGCCATCGAGTCCCTGCGCGACGAGACGGTAGGCGTGGCGCTGGCGGAGACCCTGGCCAACCCGCGCCACGGCGATGGCGATGAGCAGAGCGTGCGCGCCAACGAGACGGCGCTGGGCAACCTGATCGCCGATGGCCAGCTGGCCGCCGCCCGGCGGGTGGAAACCGACACGCTGATGGCGCTGCAGAACGGCGGCGGCATTCGCCAGCCGCTGCCGGCAGGCGAGGTTACCGTTGGCGACCTCATCGCCGTGCAGCCCTTCGGCAACCGCCTGACGCTGGTCGAGCTAAGCGGCGCCGAGCTGATCGAAACCTTCGAGATCGCCCTGGCCGATGCGCCAGGCGAGAATGGTGGCTTCCTGCATGTCTCCGACGGCACGCAGCTGGTATACGACAGCCGCGAAGCGCCGGGCGAGCGGGTCGTGACCCTGGAGGTCGAGGTCGACGGCTCGCTGGATGCGATTGCGCCGGACCAGCGCTATACCATCGCCACCAACCATTTCACCGCTGCCGGTGGCGACAGCCATCACGTGCTGGGAGCGGCCTATGACGACGGCCGCGGCACCATCGTCGGCACCACCGATTGGGAGATGCTGCGCGACCATCTGCTCGAGCTCGACGAGGTAAGCCATGCGCCGCAAGGGCGTATCGTCGACCTGGCGGCCGAGGACAGCGGTGAATAGGCGGTGGCTACTGGTCGCGGTAGTTGCGATCTTGGGCCTGGGTGCGGTGTACTGGTAATCTGCCGAAGTGGGGCAGCATGCCAGTCGCCGCGCTCAGTGCGTCAGACACTCAGCCAAAGGCCCATGCCGGTCAGGGTGGGCTACCAGCAAGCTGTGCCACTCGCGTGGCGTCGAGTTGCCACTCAGGTCGGTGACCTTACAGCCCGCTTCGCGGGCGATGATGATGCCGGCGGCAATATCCCACCACTCCAGTTTGGCGCCCTGTGACCAGAAGGCATCGAAACGTCCGAGTGCTACATAGGCGACTTCTAGCGCAGCCGAGCCGGGACTGCGGATCCCGGACACTTGCGGCATGATATGGGCTAGCTGGCGGCAACTGAGTTGGCACTCCCCTTTGCCGTGGTAGGGCAGGCAGGTACCGACCAGCATTTCGTTGAGCGGTCTGGCTGGGGGGAGGCGCAAGCGCTGATCACCCAGGAATGCGCCCCGACCGTGAACGGCCCAGAGCATTTCATCGAGCAGGGGCTGGTAGACCACCCCCATCAGCAGCTCTTCACCGCGCTCTAGGGCGATGGAGACGGAAAAGTGGGGCACCTTGTGAAGAAAATTGTTGGTACCGTCCAGAGGGTCGATGACCACGCGGAGGTCGCTGTCGCCAGCGGGGGTGATGCCGCTCTCTTCGCCAAGGAAACCCACTTCAGGATGAGCCAGGCGTATCGTGTCGATGATCGCCTGTTCCGCCGCCCGGTCGTAATGGCTGACGAAGTCCGAGGCCCCCTTGCGGTCAAACTCGATGGTGCCGGCAGCGTGGTAGCCTTCACGCAGGATATCGCCGGCCGCTCTGGCAGCGCGCTGCAGGGTGTCGCTTAGCGTTTCAAGCTTGTCGATCATATGAGCTCCGTATTTCATTAGCGGCGGATTATGTATCCATGCTTCATGTCCCCAGAAAATCCGCAGGCAAGATAGAATGCATGGGTCGATTCATCTTCCGAGCCTGTCAACAGCATGATTTTGTAACAATCGCGAGACCAGGCATGTGCCTGCGCATATAGCAAAAGCTGTTTGCCGATGCCTTGATGACGATGTGAGGCACGCGTTACGACATTCTCGATTAGTGCGTAGGGGTAGCCGCCTCGGGTAAGGTTAGGAATGATATTGAGATAGCAAGTCGCCAGTAGTTGGTTAGTCGACTCGGCGACGAATAGTATGAGATCGTCATTGTTGAGAATCTTCTCAAAGATGAGCCACTCCCTTGTGTCAGGAGCGGGATCCAAGGGGTTGAGTTCCTCGTAGAGTTCAAAGAGCTGACGGTAATCGGCGCTGCGTGCTTGCCTAAGAGTCACCATAATTTGCTTCAGCCTTCCACTCGAGATGTCAGCGGCGCTACCGGTGCCGTTGAAGGTGGTGCTCCTGCCGATTCGTTAGGCATTGCCTCAACGGCATTCGGCTGAGGAGCCTGCTTGGCACACAGCTGCGCATAGAGTGCGGCCAGTTCGGCGCCCTTGGTGTCCTCGTGCCAGCCTCCTGAATAATCTACGGCACGGCGTGCCAGCTCACTGCGCAGTGCCTCGTCTGCCAGCAGCCGATTTACCTTGGCGGCGAAGTCGTCGAGATCCTCCTCGGCGATCAGGCAGCCCTCGCCATCCACCAGCACGTCGCCTGTACCCATGATGGCGGTGGATACCACCGGGGTGCCCAGCGCCAGGGCTTCCAGTACTACCAGTCCTTGGGTTTCGGTGCGCGAGGCGAAGACGAACAGATCGGCGGCGCGATAGGCGGCTTGCAACTGACCATGGCGATCCAGGTAGCCGAGGAAGCGCACCGCGTAGGCCATGCCGATCTGCCGTGCCCGGCGAGCCAGTTCGGCCCGGGCCGGCCCCTCGCCGGTGATGATCAGGCGCGTATCGGGGTGCTCGGCGAGTATCCGTGGTAGCAGGTCGATCAGGAACGCGATGTTCTTCTCGAAGGCGAGGCGCCCGACGAACAGCAGCAGGCGGGTGTTCTCCGGCAGTCCGTAGCGGGCGCGAAAATCCTCTTCCTCGGCGGGGTGGCGGAAGCGCTCCAGCGCCAGGCCGGTGGGGATCACCGCCATGGGCGTCTTGACGCCATAGCCTTCCAGCGTCTCGCGCATGGCATGGGAGGGTGCCACCAGAGCCGCGAGCCGGCGGCACTGGCGCACCGAGAGGCGCCGGGCGATAAAGCGCAGCCAGCCGCTGGGTATACCGCGTACGTAGAGGGGCAGATACGCCTCGAACAGGGTGTGATAGGTCGCCAGGGCAGGGCAACCCAGCCGTCGCGCCAGTGCCGTGCCGGCATAGTGCGCGACGAAAGGGGTGTGAATATGCACCAGGTCGAAGTCCTCCGCGGCGAGGCGTGGCGTCAAGGCCAGCACCTTACGGTAGTGCATCATGCGATCCTCGGGAGAGTTCGCCACGCCGCGGGAGACGACGCGCAGCACGTTCGGTTCATCCAACTGCCCTACAGGGTAGTCAGGGCAGATCAAGGTGACCGAATGGCCGAGTCGCTCCAGCGCATCGCGAAAGCTGGCGATAGACGTAGAGACGCCGTTGATGCGCGGGAAGTAGACGTCGGAGAGCATCAGTATCTTCATGGACGAGGACTCGGCACGGCGGCTGATATGCGCCATCCTGAACGCTAACAGTGACGTCGTGGTGACAATGTAGTGTTAACAATCTGTGCGCTGGCCTGTGTCACGATTGAAGGGATGCAGTGCGTCGCGGATGACGTGGAAACGAAGCGTCTCGCCCTCCGCCACAGGTGGTTGCCCAGAGGTTCGGATGACGGTGGGTTGTTCGCTGCCGGCCAGACGTACATAGAGATGGCTCTCGGCGCCGGCGGCCTCGAGCAACTCGAGCGTCGACTCCACGACCAAGTGCGGCTGCGCCGGTGCCTGCATGCGCATATCGTCGGGACGCACGCCAACGATGTCGGTGCCTTGAGGAAGGTTGTCGAGCACGCCGTTGGTACCGCGCTCCTTGAGATAGTCGACGGGAAGCATGTTCATGGCCGGTGAGCCGATAAAGGTGGCAACGAACATCGTCGCCGGTCTGGTATAGATCTCCATGGGCGTGCCTACTTGCTCGATTTGCCCCTGGTTGAGCACCACCAGCCTGTCACCAAGGGTCATGGCCTCGAGCTGGTCATGGGTGACATACAGGCTGGTGGTCTTGAGTCGGCGCTGGAGCTGCTTTATTTCCACGCGCATCTGCACGCGCAGTTTGGCGTCGAGGTTGGAGAGCGGTTCATCGAGCAGGAAAGCGGCCGGCTCGCGCACCAGTGCGCGTCCCATGGCCACTCGTTGGCGCTGCCCTCCCGATAGCTGGCGCGGCTTGCGCGTAAGGAACGTCTCGATTTCCAGCATCCGCGCCGTATCGGCAACGCGACGCTCGATGTCATGGCGCTTGAAGCCGCGATTCTTGAGGCCATAGGCGAGGTTGTCGAACACCGTCATATGTGGGTAGAGCGCGTAGTTCTGGAAGACCATGGCGATATCGCGCTCGGCGGGCTCCAGGTCGTTGACTCGTCGCTCGCCGATGCGCAGTTCGCCTTGGCTGATAGTTTCCAGGCCGGCCACCATGCGTAGCAGGGTCGACTTGCCGCAGCCTGAAGGCCCGACCAGCACGATGAACTCGCCATCGGCGACCTCCAGATCGATGCCCTTGACCGCCTGAATCTTGCCGTCATAGCTCTTCTTCAGGCCTTCCAGGGTGATGCTTGCCATCTTATTTCTCCGTTTCGGTCAGGCCTTTTACGAACAGTCGTTGCATGAACAGGATCACCAGCACCGGCGGTAAGGCGGCCATAACCACTGCCGCCATCACCAGGTGCCACAGCGGGTCACCGTCGGCAGCGGTTGTCATGCGCTGAATGCCCATGACCACGGTGTAATAGTCGGGATCGGTGGTGATCAGCAGCGGCCACAGGTACTGATTCCAACCGTAGATGAACATGATCACGAACAGTGCGGCGATGTTGGTGATCGATAGCGGCAGCAGAATGTCCTTGAAGAACTTGAGCGGTCCGGCACCGTCGACCCGGGCGGCTTCCAACAGTTCTTCGGGGACGGTCATGAAGAACTGGCGAAATAGAAAGGTGGCTGTCGCCGAGGCGATCAGCGGGATCGACAGCCCGGCGAAGCTGTTGAGCATGCCGAGATTGGCGACGACCTGGAAGGTCGGAATGATGCGTACCTCGACGGGCAGCATCAGGGTGATGAAGATCAGCCAGAAGAAGAACACCCGAAAAGGAAAGCGGAAATAGACGATGGCAAACGCCGAGAGCAGCGAGATCGCCAGCTTGCCGATGGTGATGGCCATGGCCATGATGAAGCTGTTCCACAGCATCAGCCCAACGGGTGGGGCTCCGGCTCGCGACAGGCCGGTATCGAGCATGGCACGGTAGTTATCGATGGCATGCCCGCCAGGCAGCAGTGGCAGGGTGCCGCGCAGGAACTGGCCGGGGCCCTGCGTAGAGGCGATGATCGCGACGTAGACGGGGAAAAGCACCAGCGCCACGCCGGCGATCAGGATGAGATGGGCGAACAGGTTCGACCAGGGGCGGTTCTCTACCATGGGAATATCCTGACCAGAGTGCTAGTAGTTGACACGTCGTTCGATGAAACGAAATTGCACGACCGTCAGTGCAATGACGATTGCCATCAGGATCACCGACTGGGCTGCCGACGAGCCGAGGTTGAGGCCGACGAAGCCATCGGCATAGACCTTGTAGACGAGAATATTGGTGGCTTGCGACGGTCCGCCACTGGTGGTGGCATGGATCACCCCGAAGGTATCGAACATGGCATAGACCACATTGACTACCAGCAAGAAGAAGGTAGTGGGCGACAGCAGCGGAAAGACAATGGTCCAGAAGCGTTTCAATGGACTTGCGCCATCGATGGCAGCAGCTTCGATCAGCGACTGGGGGATCGATTGCAGGCCAGCGAGGAAGAACAGGACGTTGTAGGAGATCTGCTTCCAGGCGGCAGCAATGATCACCAGCAGCATGGCATCGCCACCCGAGGTGCGGTGGTTCCAGCGGTAGCCGAGCATGTCGAGCAGGTAGGGCACGATGCCGATCGATGGGTTGAAAATAAACCACCACAGTACCCCGGCGATTGCAGGGGCGATGGCGTAGGGCCACACCAGCAGGGTGGTGTAGCTGCTGCGCGAGCGGATCATGCGGTTGACGGTGACTGCCAGCAATAGTGCCAGCGACATCGACAGCAGCGTAGTGCCGAGCGAAAAGATCAGCGTGACCTTCATCGAGTTGAGATACAGCGGATCGCCGAACAGTCGGACGAAGTTCTCAAGACCCACGAAGGTCGTGCGCAGGCCAAAAGCATCTTCGCGCAGCAGCGACTGGTAGAGTGCCTGACTCGCCGGCCAAATGAAGAAGATCAGCGTGATGACGACCTGGGGGGCCAGCAGGGCGTAGGGGAGCCAGCGCCCGGGAAAGGTCATGCGTTTGGTCTGCATCGAGTCCTCGCAGTGAATGCGATGGGCACTGCCGCCTGCGGCAGTGCCCGGCAGGCTTACTGATGAGAGGCTTACTGGTTGGCGGCTTCGAAATCACGCAGCAGGGCGTTGCCGCGACGCACCGCCTCATCGGCGGCCTGCTCGCCGTCCTTGCTGCCCGACATCACCGCTTCCATCTCCTCGGAGATGATGTCGCGGATCTGCACGAAGTTGCCGAAGCGCAACCCCTTGGAGTTCTCGGTGGGCTCGTTGAGGGTCATCTGTTCGATGGAGATATCGGTACCGGGGTTCTCGGCGTAGAAACCCTGCTCCTCGCTCAGGTCCCAGGCGGCCTGGGTGATCGGCAGGTAGCCGGTGCGCTGGTGCCAGTCGGCCTGGACCTCGGCGCTGGAGAGGTACTCGAAGAAGGCTGCTACCGCTTCGTACTCTTCGTCACTGTGGCCGCGCAGGGTCCATAGAGTGGCGCCGCCAATGATCGAGTTCTGCGGAGCGCCTTCCACGTCTGAGTAGTACGGCAGCATACCGTAGCCGACGGCGAAGTCGGTGTTGGCCATTACCCCGGCGCGTGCCGCGGAGGAGCCGAAGAAGATGGCGCAGTCGCCAGCGTAGAACATCGGAGCAGCGTCATCGCCGGGACCCGGACCGCCCCAGCGGAAGATGCCCTCGTCTTCCCAGGCCTTGAGGTTGTCCCAGTGACGCGCCACCAGCGCATTGTTGAACGTGAGCTCGGTCTCGAAACCAGCGAAGCCATTCTCCAATGTGCCCAGTGGTGAGTCGTGCATGGCCGAGAGGTTTTCCAGCATCACCCAACTCGGCCAGGAGGTGGTGAAGCCACAGCGCGCGGCATCGGCTTCACGAATCTGAGCGGAGAATTCTGCGATCTCCTCCCAGGTTTGCGGTGGAGTGTCGGGGTCGAGTCCGGCGGCTTCGAAGACGTCGCGGTTGTAGTACATGATCGGCGTCGAGGAGTTGAACGGAAACGACAGCATGTTGCCGTCGGTGTCGGTGTAATAGCCGACCACGGCGGGCAGGAAGGCCTCGCGGTCGAAAGCGCGACCGTGATCTTCCATCAACTGATAGATAGGGTAAGTGGCGCCTTCGGCGGCCATCATGGTGCCGGTGCCGACCTCGAACACTTGAACGATATGTGGTTGCTCATTAGCCCGGAAGGCGGCGATTGCCCCGGTCATGGTCTCGGTATAGTTGCCGCGATAGCTGGGCCGTACGCGATAGTCGTCCTGGGAGGCATTGAAGTCGTCGGTGATGCCCTCGAGAATTTCGCCGAGTTCACCGCCCATGGCGTGCCACCAGCGTACTTCGGTGGCGGCTTGAGCCGGCAAGGAAAGACTGGCGGCAGCAGCGCCGATGGCCAGTGCCTTGAGAGGAAAGTGCGACATGACAGGCTCCTTGGATGATGTCGGTGCGTGGTAGCAGTATTCATCCGTCCGGTGCGCCACGCTGGCCGTCACATTAGCTATCCCGAATGACCGATTGATGACCGAACGGTGAACGCTGGGCGACACGGAGATGACCGCTGTGCCGGGCAGGGCGCTACACTGCCAGTGCAATCGAATAAGGAGGCAAGATGAGTAATGGCCCCTACTACCAAGGCGACTGCGAGTGCGGTGCGGTGACGCTGATCGTCACCGCGGAGCCACTGGCGCAGGGCCGCGATGAACAAGGGCAGGGCTGGCTGGTGCTGGATGCCGAGGCGGTGCAGGTCAGCGGCGGGCTCGAGGCGTTGGAGAACGAGACGCTTGATGATGGCTGCGCCTGCAGCCGTTGCCGGCACTGCCGGCAGCGATTGTTCAGCGAGCAGGAATGGCTGATGCTGCTGCCCGAGACGCTGCTGCCGGCGGCGGGCCCGGCGCCCAGCGATGAGCTGGCCCGACGCTTGCCCTGGCGGCTATATTGAAGGCCCCTCTACCCTTCGCAAGGACTGCCATGTACCGCCTGCATATCGCCAACAAGCACTACTCCTCCTGGTCGTTGCGCCCCTGGGTGCTGATGCGCGAGCTGGGTATTGCCTTCGAAGAGCAGTTGAGTCCCTTCGAGCCCGACTCCAGCTGGACGCGTTTTCGTGACTTCTCGCCGACCGGCCTGGTGCCCTGCCTGGTAGATGGGCAGCATGTGGTATGGGAGTCGTTGGCTATCGTCGAATATCTTGCCGAGCGTCACCCAGGCGTATGGCCGGCCGATACCGCGGCGCGGGCCTGGGCGCGCTGTGCCAGCGCCGAAATGCATGCTGGCTTCGCGGCGCTGCGCAGTCAGTGCCCGATGAGCTGTGGCGTGCGGGTACGCATGGCGCACCTCGATGATGCCCTGCTCGGCAGTCTGGCGCGTTTGGATGAGCTATGGCAGCAGGGCCTGACGCGCTTCGGTGGGCCCTTCCTGGCTGGCACCGCATTCAGCGCCGTGGACGCCTTCTTTGCCCCGGTCGCCTTTCGGGTGCAGAGCTTCGGGCTGCCGCTGGGCGAGGCCTCCGCGGCCTATGTCGAGCGGCTGCTGGCGCTGTCCTCCATGCAGCAGTGGTATGCCGAGGCCCTGGCCGAGCCGTGGATCGACCCACAGCATGAACAGGAGGTGGAGGCGTGTGGCAGCGTGCTGGCCGACTATCGAAAGCCTGACAAGCCTAGGCGCTGGCCAGGCGCTTGACCTCGACCCGGGCAAACCAGTCGATATCCTGCGCTCGTGCATCGAGCTGCTGGATGACTTCCGGGCTAGAGAAGGGCGCCTGCTCATCGAGACACACCACCACGGTGACGGTGCCCTCCAGGTAGTGCAGTTCGATATCGCGTATCTCGGGCCATACCTCGAGCGGCTGCCAGCGCTCGGCCAGGGTTGCTTCCACGTTGGGGCGCAGCGGCAGGCCGGGGAAGCGGCTCGGGTCGCCCTCACCGGCGTCGTCTTCCGGATCGATGTGGAAGGTGAGGTCGGTCAGCGCCGGGAAGGATCGGCGCAGCCGCCGGCTGACCTCATTGCCGATCTCGTGACCTTCGGAGACACTGATCCGCGGCGACACCACCACGTGCAGGTCGAGCATGGTGCGCCCGGCGGAAAGCCGGGTGCGCAGGTCGTGAATGCCGGTGACGCCGGGTACGCTCAGCGCCACGTCGCGCATGGCCTCCTGAGTGCTGACCGGCAGGGCGGTGTCGACCAGTTCGCGGCCGGCTTCCCACAGCAGGTTCCAGCCGACCTTGCCGACCAGCAGTCCGACGATCACCGCGGCGAGGGTGTCCAGCCAGCCGTAGCCCCACTGGGTGCCGAGCATCGCCACGATCACCACGCCGGTGGAGAACACGTCGGACCGCGAGTGCCAGGCGTTGGCCTCGAGCAGTCGCGAGCCGGTACGGCGTGCTACGCGCATGGTGGCCTGGTAGAGGGCTTCCTTGGCCAGCAACGCGAGCAGCGCTACACCGATGGCCCAGTAGCCGGGTGGTGGAATCGCCGCACTCGACAATAACCGCTCGAAGCTCGACCAGGCGATGGCGCCGGCAACGAAGATCAGCATGCTGCCCAGGAACAGCGTGGCCAGGGTTTCGATGCGGCCGTGGCCGTAGGGGTGATCGTGATCCGGCCCCTGCTGGCCGTAGTGGGTAGCGGCCAGCACGAAACCGTCGGTAACCAGGTCGGAAAAGGAGTGAATGCCGTCGGCGATCAGCGCCGTGGAACCCACTATCACACCAACGATGACCTTGACGATACCCACTAGGCCATCGACCCAGATGGCCAGTAGCGTAATACCTCGGGTGGCGCGTTGGTCGGCAGTCATGGTGTGCTGAGTCGCCTGCTCGGATCGTTCGAGGTTGCGTGCTCGACGCATTGTTAGTCGCTAAATAGTACTGAATCGGTACTGTATGATCAATGCTGCTGCACAGCGGCGTGGTCAGCACAGTGACTGCCGGGCCTGCTGCGGGGATACCTCTGCCCCGGAGGGCAGCGGTGCCGAGGATGCCTTGAGCCAGGCGGCGATATCGGCCTCGGTACGCTGGCGCTGGGTATAGCGGGTCAGCATATGGTAGCCGTCCGGGTAGAGCGCCAGGCGCCAGTCCGCCGTGACGGCGGTCGGCAGCCGTTCGAGCAGGGCGCACATCGCCTCGGGGGGTATCACCTGGTCGTTGTCACCGTAGAGCAGCAGGGCGGGGCCCGACACCCGGTCGGCTGCCTCCAGCGCCAGATCCATGGTGCGGGTCAGGCCGTAGAGCGTATCGACCCGCGCGCGGCGCAGGATGCGGGGATCCTTGGCCAGCTTGGCGATGATCTCCGGGTCGTCGGTGGGCTCGATGCCTAGCCGCTCGGCGGCGCGTGCCGAAAAGGCCAGGTCGGGAATCAGCCGCACGCCCAGCCACAGCCCCGCGCGCTGGTACCAGGGCATCGCCACCTGGCCCCACACCGCCGGGGCAATCAGCACGCTGCCGTCCACCGGCGGTGGGTCGTCGCCGCTCATGGTCAGCAGCACCAGCGCGCCGCCCATGCTTTTGCCGACCAGGTACAGCGGAGTCTCTGGATGGCGCTCACGCAGCAGCCGGGCGAGCAGGTCGATGTCGTCGACCAGCCGCTGGTGGCCGGGCCATAGCCGGCGCTGGCGGGTGACGCCAAAGCCGCGCTGATCGAAGGCGTACACCGCGATATTCTGCTCGGTCAGTGCTTCTGCGAGCACGTCGAAGCTGCCGCCGTGGTCGTTGAAGCCGTGAACCGCGAGGACGATGGCCTCAGCAGGGTCATCTGGCGGGGCCCAGTGCCAGAGTGGCAGGCGGTAGCCGTCTTCGGCGGTCACCTGGCTGCCCTCCAGGCGCGGTGGCTCGGCGCCTGGTCCGGGCGCCTGCAGGGCGGCGCGGCTGCTGCAGCCGGTCAGCACGACCAGCAGGATGATCAGCCAAAGCCAGCCAGAGAACGTCATCGCGGTCATCATCAGGTGTCAGCAGCAGATATCAGGGGTAGCCCAGCGCGCGCTTGAGGTGCATGGAGTGGTTGGCCACCCAGCGTGGATCGATGGCACCCCAGTCGCGGATGCGATAGCGGCCGATATTGTGGCGTTCACCGTCGTCTCTTTCGAACTCGCAGAGGATATCCAACTCGCTCAGCGAGGCAATGGTGTCTTGCGCAGTGCGCCGTGGCATGCCGGTGGCCTCGATCAAGGCCGGTACGCTGGCGATACCCCGTTCGATCAGGTGGGCGACATAGAGACGACGATAGAAACTGGATTTGGTCTTGCTCAGTGCAGGGGGCATGGCTCGGCTTCCGTGTCTGGCTCGGCACTATGTTACCCAAGGAGTATCGCGACTAGAACCGGTAGAAGTAACCGACGCCGAAGCCGTATTGGGTGTCCTCGTCGACCAGAGGGCTATCCGTGATCGTGCTGCCCATGCGTGTAGCACCCATATCGAGAAACACGGCGTGCTTGGGCGCCGGCCGCCAGTCGATGCGCAGGCCGGCCTCGGCGTTGACCGTGGAGTCTCCCTCGTAGGCGGTGCGCCAGGTTCGCACTTCTCCCGGTGCCACCCCGTAGTAGTAATCCACGTATTTGCTGTCCACCCATTCGGCGGCCAGCCTCGGCGTAAAGCCGAAGGCTCCCGTTGCAAAACGACGGTCGATCTGTAGCTTGGTGCGTGTTCCCTTGCTGTTATCCATCACGTCAGCAAGGACTTCGGCTGACAAGTTGACGATGTCGGTACGCCAAGTGGCCACGCCTCCCACCCAAACACTGCTGTCGCGGTCGCTCATACCCTCGAGATACGGTGAGTCGTCCGATTCGTAGCCCTCACCGATGTATCGCCCGCGCAGCCGGAACGAGACCGGCCCCAGTGATGGAAGCTTCACATCCATACCGGGTCCGAACACGTGGATCCACTGGTTCTCATAGGTGATCAATGGCAGCCCGCGCACGCTGTCGTCGAAATCACGATAGACCTGATAGTTGATGCCACCGGCCAGACCGATGGCCCACTGTGAGTCGCTGCTTTCGGCACTGGCCGTGCCCTGGTCCGGTGCGGCATCGGTGGTTTGTGCCGACGCAGAGGCCATCGATAAGGTGCCGGCGGCAAGGATCGCCAGAGCAGTGGGAATACGCTTGCGCAGGAGCGGAGAGGTGTGTGGTGTCATGGGGTCCCATCATCCGAGGAAGAACACAGGAAATCGCCTCCCGACCGGACATGGTAGCGTCCAAGTCCCATCGAACCTGCATTGATGAGAACCAGAAAAGCCTTAATGAACGATCGATCATTAGGCATGATATCTTACTACTGAACGATCGGCCAGTAGAGCCATCCCCTCTTGCCGGGACGCGAATCACCAGTCGGCTCGCGGTCTAGGCGGGCCGTAAAAGCATCGACAGCAGCTTGCGATGCGCGTCTTTTACGGCCTGCACTTCTCCTGCCGCCTTCTCCTTGTCCAGGACCATCTGCGTAACGGCTGAATAGACGACGGGCGCCATCGCTAAGCTGAAATGCTCGGTCAACGGGCTGGGCTGTATCTTTCCTTCTGCGACAAGCCGATCGACGAGCGCCTGGCGATCGATGCGCGCCTGCATGTTTGCGGTACTCCATTTGGCGAGCAAGTGTGGCACTCGGTGGCCTTCGGTGATGAGAAGCCGGGCAATGGCGATCGTGTCGTCGGTCAGGCCATCGTAAGCGGAGTCGATGAGGCGATCGACGAACTCCTCTGCGGTCTGCACGTCTTGCATTCGACTCCAGTTGCCCTGGGAGCGTCGCATCAGGTTCTCAAGGAGCGTCTCGAACATATCGTCCTTGTTGGCGAAATGAACGTAGATGTTCGCCTTGGAGATGCCCGCCCTACGGGCGATCTTGGAGATGCTGGCGGCGGTGAAGCCCAACGCATTGAACTCAACCAGCGCGGCATCAAGGATTTGCTGGCGGCGCACCTCTGGCGCCAGTCGCGTCCTCTTCTTCTTGGGTTCAGCTCTGGGAGAGGCGGAATCTTTCTTCTTCATCACAGGCGCGCTAAGTGATCGTCGTGCCGTCTCGTCCGACAGCTACCGACTGGATTGAATGGCCTTGAAAGGGACATCTTCCTCTTCGCCCCGGCATCGTTCAAGTTCGTGGACCCAATGAGATTAATGTGTCGGGCGCGCAGTAGCCAAGCGGTCAGAGTGACGTCGTCGGTCAGGTGTTGATGGCTGGGTCACCGCTGTCAGGTGTAGCCCAGCCCGATGCCGAGGTACTCGGATATGGTGAGCCACCTAGCGAGTGGCGATGGTGCCCCATCAAGGGAACAGCTCACCCTGGGCATGTGGCGGGCGAAAGGCGCTGCAGTCCAGCCCCTCTTCCATGCGCTCGGCCATGCCCAGGCGGCGCCTGGCGTGCTGGAAGCGCTGGGCCAGCAGGTCGGCGAAGACGCCTTCGCCGCGGAAGCGATGCCCAAAGCGGCCGTCGTAGTCCTTGCCGCCGCGGCACTGGCGAATCAGGCTCATCACCTTGGCCGCGCGCTCGGGGTAGTGGGCCTCGAGCCAAGCTTCGAACAGTGGCGCCACCTCGTGGGGCAGGCGCAGCAGCATCCAGCCGGCGGTGCGCGCACCGGCGCGGCTGGCGGCCTCGAGCAGTGATTCTAACTCATGGTCGTTGAGGCCGGGAATCATCGGCGAGAGCAGTGCCCCCACCGGCACGCCCACGGTGTTGAGTTCGCGAATCACCCGCAGCCGCGCCTGGGGCGAGGCGGTGCGCGGCTCCAGGCTGCGCTTGAGGTTGGCATCCAGGCTGGTGAGGCTGACGAAGACCCGCACCAGACGCTGCTCGGCCATCTCGGCCAGCAGCTCGCTGTCGCGCAGGATCAGCGCGCTCTTGGTCACCAGAGTCACCGGATGGCGGCAGGCCAGCAGCAGTTCCAGCACCCGGCGAGTGGTCTGCCACTCGGCCTCGATGGGCTGGTAGCAGTCGGTATTGCCGGAGAGGTTGATCGGTCGGCACACATAGCCCGGCTTGCAAAGCTCCTCCTCGAGGCGCTCCACCAGGCCGCTCTTGGCGATCAGCTTGGTCTCGAAGTCGAGCCCCGGCGACAGGTCCCAGTAGGCGTGGCTGGGCCGCGCATAGCAGTAGACGCAGCCGTGCTCGCAGCCGCGGTAGGGGTTGATCGAGCGGTCGAAGCCGAGGTCCGGCGAGCGATTCCACGACAGCGCCGTCTTGGGATGCTCCTCGCGCACCTCGGTGGCCAGCGTTGCCGGCGCCTCGTCCTGCCACCAGCCGTCGTCCACCGCGTCGCTGTGGGTGGGGGCGAAGCGATTGTGAGGATCATAGGTGGCGCCGCGGCCCTTGAGCGGGGCCCGAAAGGCGGCTGACTGTGAGGCGGGCATCGGTGGCACCTCGCATGATGTGTGTATGGATATACAGTATAGGGGTGTGGCGCGACCCTGCAAGGTAACTGCCGCGACGACTCTGCTACCATTGGCGCCTTACCAGGACCTGCGGCCAGGAGTGGCACGTGAGCGACGCCTTTTCTTCCCTTCCCGATGTCGATGCCGCCTGCGCCGCGCAGGCGGCGGCACACCTCGATACCCTGACCAAGCCGCCGGGCAGCCTGGGGCGGCTGGAGCCGCTGGCGGTGCAGCTGGCCGGCATCCGCGGGGAATCTTTCCCGCGGGTCAGCCCGCCCGGGGTGCTGGTGTTCGCCGCCGATCATGGCGTGGCCGCCGAGGGCGTCTCGGCCTTTCCCCAGTCCGTTACGGCACAGATGGTCGCCAACTTCGTCGCCGGCGGGGCGGCGATCAACGTCTTTGCGCGGCAGATCGGCGCGCGGCTCGAGGTGGTCGATGTCGGGGTTGCCAGCGTCGTGTCGGGGGCGGGCGTGGTCGACGAGAAGGTTCGTGCCGGCACCGCCAACTTCGCCGTCGAGGATGCCATGACCCGCGGCGAGGCGATGCAGGCCATCGGCGTGGGGCAGCGCGCCGCCGCACGCGCCGTGGAAGCCGGCTGCCGTTGCCTGATCGTCGGCGAGATGGGCATCGCCAACACCACCGCCAGCAGCGCGCTGCTGGCGGTGCTAACCGGGCGCCCGGTCGCCGAACTGGTGGGGCGTGGCACCGGCATCGATGACGCCGGCCTGGCGCGCAAGCGAGCCATCATCGAGGCGGCCATCGCTGCGCGGGCGCCGGATGCCGACGACCCCCTCGGTGTGCTGGCAAGCCTCGGTGGCCTGGAGATCGCCGCCATGGCCGGGGCCTTTTTGGAGGGGGCGGCGCGGCGAGTACCGCTGCTGGTGGATGGCTTTATCGCCACCGTGGCGGCACTGGTGGCCTGCCGCCTGGCCCCGGGGCTACGTGACTACCTGATTTTTGCCCATCGCTCGCATGAAGCGGGCCACGCCGCGGCGCTGGCGGCCCTGGAGGCGAGCCCGCTGCTCGACCTCGAGCTGCGCCTCGGCGAGGGCAGCGGCGCGGCGCTTGCGTTTCCGCTGCTCGAGGCGGCCTGTCGCATGCTAAGCGAGATGGCTACCTTCGAGACCGCCGGCATCAGCGCCGGCCCAGCGTAAGAGGCTCGCGCATGTCGCAATGGCTGCTGCCCGGCGCACTCGCCGGTGCTTTGACTCTCGCCGGCCTGGGCCTGCTGCTGGCGGCGATCATCCTCGACCTGCTCGCGGGGGACCCGCGGCGCCTGCCGCACCCGGTGGTGGGCATCGGGCGTGCCATCGCCTGGCTGGAGGCGCGCTGGAACCATGGCCCGGGCGCATCGCGCCGCCGCCTTGGGGCGTTGATGACCGCGCTGGTGGTGGGGGGCGCCTATGCCGCCGGTTGGGTGCTGCTCACCCTGCTGGGGTGGCTGCATCCCTGGCTTGGCTGGGCCGCCGAGCTATGGTTGCTGTGGAGCTGCCTGGCGATCAAGGGCCTGGCCGATGCCGGGCGGGCGGTGGCAGCACCGCTTGCCGAGGGCGACCTGCCGGCAGCGCGCCGGGCACTGGGCATGATCGTCGGCCGCGACACCCAGACGCTGGATGAGAGCGAGATTGCCCGCGGCGCGGTGGAAACGGTGGCCGAGAACACGGTGGATGGCATCACCGCGCCGCTGTTCTGGGCGCTGATCGGCGGTGCGCCCCTGGCACTGGCCTACAAGGCGGTCAATACCCTCGACTCCATGGTGGGACACCGCAGCGCCCGCTATCGCGACTTCGGCTGGGCCTCGGCGCGGCTCGACGACCTGGCCAACTGGCCGGCGGCACGGCTGACGGCGCTGGCGATCTGGCTCTCGTCCTGGTGGCTGCCCGGTGAGTGGCAACGGCGCGGGGCGCTGGCAGCCACCCGTCGCCAGGCGCCACACCACCCCAGTCCCAACGCCGGCTGGCCGGAGGCGATGGTGGCCAACCTGCTCGGCGTGCAGCTGGGCGGTGTGAATTATTACGCCGGCGAGGTATCGCATCGCGCAACCCTGGGCACTCCTCACCGGCCGCTGTGTGCGGCGGATATCGGCGCCGCCGTGCGACTGATGCATGGCGGCTGGATAATGTTCCTGCTACCCATGGTAGCGCTGCTGTTACTGCTGGGAGGCATATGGCCGTGACCGATGACGACGCTCTCCAGGGCTGGCCTAGCCACGGCGGCCAGCCGAGCGCCTTTGCCGCGCTGGCCCAGCGCCACGGCTGGCCCGGCGAGCGGCCGCTGACCGACCTCAGCGCCAATCTCAATCCGCTGGGGCCGCCGGCCTGGCTGGAGAGCCGGCTGCGCGACACCTTGCCGGCCCTGGCACGCTACCCCGATCCCGACTATCCCACGGCCCGGCGTGCGATCGCCGACGCCGAGGGGCTGGTGCCCGAGCAGGTGCTGCTCACCAACGGCGGCGCCGAGGCGATCTTCCTCGCCGCCGCGCTGCATGCCGGCAAGCGGGCCGTGATCGTCGAACCGACCTTCGGTGAGTATGCCCGGGCCTGCCGCCACTATGGCGTCGGCATCGAACGACTGGGGCTGCCGGGGCCGGACTTCTGTCTCGACCTTCAAGCCGCCGGTGCGGCCATGGCCGAGGCCGACGTGATGTGGCTGTGCCGGCCCAATAACCCCACCGGCACCATAGTGCCGCGGGCCGAGATCGAAGCCCTGGCCGCCCTGGGGCAGCGCCACGCCACGACCCTGGTGGTGGACGAGGCGTTCGTCGATTTCAGCGACGATGACCAGCGCCTGACGCCGCTGCTCGCTGACTATCCCAACCTGCTGCTGCTGCGTTCGCTCACCAAGTTCTTCACCCTGCCGGGATTGCGTCTGGGCGCGCTGCTGGGGAGTGCCGAGCAGATCTCCCGCGCCGCCGCCTGCCAACTGCCGTGGAGCGTCAATGCCCTGGCCGCCGAGCTGGTAGCGCCGCTACTGGCAGACCATGAGTATCTACGGCACACGCGGGCCTGGCTCGACGCCGAGCGTGGCTATCTGCAGGGCGGGGTGGCGCGGCTCGGTTTCGAGACGCCGCCGACCCAGGCCAATTTCCTGCTGCTGCGCGATCCGCGCGGCCCTGGCAGCGCCGATCCGCTGTTTCTCCACCTGCTCTCCCATGGCCTGCTGGCCCGGCACACCCATAACTTTCATGGCCTCGACGGCGGCTGGCTGCGGGTGGCGCTGAGCGAGCGCGACACCAATCGGCGTCTGCTCGAGGCATTGGCTGCCTGGGGTTGCTCATGATCGCCTTCGTCAGCGGCGGCGCCCGCTCCGGCAAGAGCGCCTTCGCCGAGTCCCTGGTGCGTGAGTATCAGCGCCAGCGCGGCGGTGCACGCTACTACCTGGCCACCGCCACGCCCGGGGACGCCGAGATGGCGGCGCGTATCGCCCGGCACCGCGTCGAGCGTGGCGATGCCTGGCGAACCCTGGAGGCCGCGACCCTGGACCTTGCCCTGGCCGAGGTCGAGCCGGCAAGCGTACTGCTGCTCGACTGCCTGACGCTGTGGGCCAGTCGGGTGCTGTTCGAGCTTGACCTCGAGGCGTCGGCGGCACTGGCCCAGCTCGAGCGGGCCCTGGCCAGAGCCCGCGCCGCTGACATTGCGCTGGTGGTCGTCTCCAACGATATCAACGAGGGCATGCCACCCGAGGATGACGCCAGTTGGCGCTATCTGGCCCTGCTGCAGGCCGCACACCGCCGGGTGGCGGCGGAGGCCGACTGCGTGGTGCAGGTGGTCGCCGGCTTGCCCCAGGTATGGAAGGGGAGCCTGCCATGAGCAACGCCGGCTATGGGCTGCTGCTGGCGCTGCAGTTCCTCACCCGCGTGCCGATCCCGCTCAACTGCCCCTGGACCCCGGCGACCAGCCGCTGGGCGGTGCGCTGCTATCCGCTGGTCGGCATGCTGCTGGGAGGCTTGCTGGCGCTGGCCGGGCAGCTGTTCGGCAGTTTGCCGACGCCGCTGCTGGCGCTGCTGCTGCTGAGCCTGTGGGTAGCGCTATCGGGTGGCCTGCACCTGGACGGGCTGATGGACGTGGCCGATGCCCTGGGCAGCAACCGCCCGATGGAGCAGCGCTGGGTGATCATGAAGGATCCCCACGTTGGCAGTTTCGCGATCATCGCGCTGCTGTTCCAGCTGGCCTGGAAGGGGGCGCTGCTGTGGGCCTGGCTCGAGGCCGGCATTGGCCTGGTGTGGCTGGTGGCGGTGCTGGGGCTGGGGCGCCTGGGGGCCGTGGCACTGCTGGTGCTGGCGCCCGTGGCGCGCGAGGAGGGGTTGGCCTGGTCCTGGCAGCAGCACCTCGGCCATCGTGACCTGCTGCTGGCACTGCTGCCGCTGGTGCTGCTGTGGTGGCTGGCGCCGGGTTGGCTGCTGTCGCTCGGGGCGCTGCTGGTCTTTCTGTTGTCATATGGCGCGTTGATCATACGTGCCTTCAAGGGCATCAACGGCGATATCGTCGGTGCCGCCATCGAGGGAGGAGAGTTATGGCTGTTGCTGGTGGTCTGGTGGTCACTATCGTCCGTCATGGGCTGACGGCCTGGAATGTCGAGCAGCGCTACCAGGGCCAGCGCGATATACCGCTGCTGCTGCCCGATGCCGTGCCGGCGCTGGACCGCCTGCGCGATTACCTGCGCGCCTATCAGAGCGAGCGGCCTTTCGATGCCGTCTACTCCAGCGACCTGGGCCGTTGCCGGCAGACCTTGGCGCATGTCCTGGAAGGGCGCGAGGGCGATACGGCGCTCCACGTCGAGCCGCGCCTGCGCGAGATGGACTTCGGCGCCTACGAGGGCAAGTGCTACGACGACCTTAAGGACCTGCCGCAGTATCGCGCCTGGATCGACAGCCAGGGCGAACAGGCCCCGCCTGAGGGTGAGTCGGCCGCGGCGCTGCGGGCGCGGCTCGATGCCTGGTTTGCCGAGCTGCTCGCTTCCGCCGAGGCGCACGCCTGGCAGCGGGTGCTGGTGGTGACCCACGGCGGGGTGATTCGCGAGCTGCGGCGTCGCTTCGAGGCCATCGACTTCTGGGACGGCAGCGTGTCCCAGGCCGAAGGACGCTGCTTCGGCTTCGACAAGTCGCAAGGAGAGTGGCAATGCAGCTGGTCGTCGGCGGTGCCTGCGCCGGCAAGCGCGGGTTAGTCCAGCGCTGGTATCCCCATGCTCGTTGGCAGGCGCAGGAAGATGCAGTGCGCCAGGCGATCCTGCCTGCGCCCGGCGAAACGCTGGTGGTGAGCGGCTGGGCGGCCTGGATCGAGGCGGCGGTCGAGCGTGGGGCAGATGACGACGACGCCCTGCGCCTGGCGCTGATCGAGCGTCTCGACGCCCTGCGCGCCGCCGAGGCCGAGAGCGCCGCCCAGGTGGTACTGATCGTCGAGGAGATGGGCCGCGGCATCGTGCCGATGGGCGCCGAGCGGCGCCGCCTGCGCGATCTCAACGGCTGGCTGGCTCAGGACGCCGCGGCGCGCTGCGAGCGGGTCTGGTATGTGCGCCATGGGCTCTATCGGAGGTTAGATACACCAGGAGCACAGTTAGGTAGTTGTGCCGCTCGGGACTGATCCGGCGACAGGCCCACGAGGAGGCGCTGTGAACCCATCCCTGGGCGCTACCTTGCGCCCTGCTGCGCTCTCGCATCCTGCTTCGCTTGCAGGGCCGGTGCTGGCCATCCATGGCCAGCCCGTTCGGAGGAATCCTCCTCACCCATGGCGCAAACCTCCTCTTCGGCCTGTCCCCGGCGTCCCTTCACAAGGTGACCTCACTCACCGTTGGCCTACCTGTCACGAATTGACCTTTACCAGGCGCATTGCTAGCTTACCGCCACTCTCAGGTGCTGGCGGCGAGCTCGCCGCCAGGTAAACGGGAAGTCGGTGCGCGAGTCCTACCCCTCGTTTTTCGCCACTCCGACGCTGCCCCCGCAACGGTGATCGAGTCAACGACCGTCGATATGCCACTGTGCCCGCTTGGGCATGGGAAGGCGACGCTCGAGAAGGCCCATGGCGGCTTTCGCTCGTCAGCCCGGAGACCGGCCCGAGAGCACCGTGCAAGCCAATAAACATGACGCCGTGCGGGTGAGCACGGCGAGCAAGGGACTCTCCATGAACGCTCCACTCCCATCTCGTGGCCTGGCGGCTTTCGCCCTGGCCGCGCTGCCGCTGGCCGTCCAGGCCCAGAGTTCGCCAGCATCACCGGCCGACGACCCAAGCAACGCTCAGCAGCTCAACCCGGTGGTGGTGACCGCTGCCCTGGCGCCGCGCACCGCCGACGAAACGCTCTCGTCGGTCAGCGTGCTCGACGAAGCCACCCTGCGCCGCCAGGACCCTACCAGCGTGACCGATCTGCTGCGTGGCCAGCCCGGCGTCGATGTCACCACCAACGGTAGTTTCGGCAAGAACAGCAGTGTCTACCTGCGCGGCACCGGTAACGATCAGAACGTGCTGCTGATCGACGGCATTCGCTTGCGCTCGGCCACCGCGGGGGGAGCGGCTTGGCACTATCTCGACCCGCGCATGTTCCAGCGTGCCGAGATCGTGCGCGGCCCGCGTGGCAGCCTGTACGGTGCCGACGCGGTGGGCGGGGTGGTGCAGCTGTTTACCCACGACGCCGAGGCGGGCGGTCCGCACCCGCGTATTTCTGCCGGCGGCGGTTCCTTCAATACCCAGCGCTACAGTGCCGGCTTCTCCGGCAGTGAGGGCGGCACCCGTTACAGCTTCGCCGGCAGCCACTTCTCGACCGATGGCACGCCGGTGCGCCGCGGCGGTGACGACAAGGGCTACGACAATACGACGGCGCTGGCGCGGATGTCGCATACCTTCGGCGACGGTAGCGAGGTCGGCGTGCTGGCGCTGCGCGCCCGCGGCAGCAACGAGTTCGACGGCGGCGAGAGCGATTTCGTCCAGCAGGTTGCCGGGGTCTACGCCGAGTTGCCGATCACCGCGCAGTGGACCAGTCGGCTGACACTCAGCGAGGCGCGTGACGAGCTGGATTCCCTCGACGATTTCGGCGACTCCATCATCGATACCCGTACTCAGACGCTGCGCTGGCAGAATACCCTCGATCTCGGCATGCATGAGCTGATCACCGGGGCCGAGTACAGCGAAGACGCGGTGTCGGGCAGCAACGACTATGCCGTCGATAGCCGCGATAACGTTGCGGTGTTTGCCCAGGGGCTGCTGGACTTCGCGCCCTTTGCGGTACAGGCCAGCCTACGCTACGACGATAACCAGGCCTACGGCGAAGAAGTCACTGGCGGTCTGGCGCTGGGTTACGACCTCGATGACCGGCATACGCTGCGGGCAAGCTATGGCACGGCCTTCAAGGCTCCGAGTTTCAATGACCTCTACTTCCCGGGCTTCGGCAATCCCGACCTGGAGGCAGAGACATCCGAGACGGTCGAGCTCGGGGTTCGCGGTCAGTATGCGCGTTGGTTCTGGGACTCGGCGCTGTATCAGACCGATATCGACAACCTGATCGCCGGCCAGCGCGGCGAGCTGACCACGAATATTCCCACCACGCGTATCCGTGGCATCGAGCTTTCCGCCGGGGCCGAGCTCGACGACTGGACGCTGGCGGCGGCGCTGACCTATAGCGATCCCGAAAATCGCGCTACCGGTAAGCGCATCCAGCGGCGCGCCTCGCAGAGCCTGCGCCTCGACGCCGACCGCGAACTGGGCGACTGGTCGCTGGGCGGCTCGTGGATCGTGCAGAACCATCGCTACAACGATGCCGAGAATGAAGAACGGCTTGGCGGCTACGGACTGGTCAATCTGCGCGCCGGCTGGCAATTCGCCCCGCTGTGGTCGGCACGTCTGACCGTGGAGAATGCGCTTGATAAGGACTACGTCACGACACGCTTCTTCGACGGCGATGACTACCTCAGCGCCGGACGTGCGGCGTTCGTCAGTGTGCACTTTGGCCGCTAGACCGATACCCGGCCGGTTGGCCGGACTGGCGTTGGGGCTCCTTCCATGGTGGGGGAGCGCCCACGCAGAGCCCGTCTGCGTGGTCGACGACCGCGACCGCGAGGTGTGCCTGGAGGCGCCTGCCAGCCGCATTGCCGCGCTCTCGCCCGGTGCCACCGAGCTGATCTGGGCCGCCGGCGCCGGCGACCGGGTGGTCGCCGTGGTAGCCTATAGCGACTACCCCCCGGAGGCCCGGCAAGCGACCTCGGTGGGCAGCCACACCCGAGTCGATCTGGAGACCCTGGTCTCCCTCGAGCCGGACCTGGTGATCGGTTGGATCACCGGCAATCCCCCCGAGCAGCTCGAGACCATCGAGCAGCTCGGGCTGCCGGTGTTCTATATCGAGCCGCGCAGCATCGAAAGCGTGGCCACGACCATCGAGCGCCTAGCGCGTTTGGCAGGCAGCCAGGCCGAGGGCGATGAGGTGGCCGCGGCGTTTCGCACCGGCATGCATGCGCTAGCCGCCGAGTACGCCGACGCCGAGCCGGTAGCGACCTTTTATCAGGTCTGGGATGAGCCGCTGATGAGCGTCAACGATGAGCACCTGATCGGCGAAGTGGTCCAGCTGTGCGGAGGCGTCAATGTGTTCGGCGAGCTCTCGCGGCTGGTGCCGCGCATCGACGATGAAGCCGTGCTGGCCGCCGACCCGGAGGCGATCATCGCTGGCGGCATGGGCGAGGAGAACCGCCACTGGCTGACCCACTGGCAGCAGTATCCCGGCCTTACCTCGGTGGCGCGTGACAACCTGTTCTTCGTGCCGCCGTCGCTGATTCAGCGCCCCACGCCGCGCCTGCTCGAGGGCAGTCGTATCCTGTGCGAAAAGCTCGAGGTGGCGCGTGGCCGCCGCTGAGCCGGGTGCGCGGCCAATGCTGGCGAGCCGCGGCATGTGGCTACCGCTGGCAGTGCTGGCGCTGGCCGGGGCTGTTGCGCTGGGCATGTCGCTTGCCGTGGGCAGTGCCAGCGTGGCGCCGGAGGCGCTATGGGCAGTACTGCGCGGCGAGGGCGACGCCCTGTCGCGCACGCTGGTCCTCGAGCTGCGCCTGCCACGTGCGCTGTCGGCCTTCGCGGTGGGCGGGCTGCTTGCCGTGGCCGGCGCCCTGATGCAGGTGCTGCTGCGCAACCCGCTGGCCGACCCCTATGTGCTGGGGCTCTCAGGCGGTGCCGCGGTGGGGGCACTGGCGGCGATGCTGGCGGGGCTGGGCGGGGCGGTGATCAGCGGCTCGGCGTTTGCCGGTGCCTTTCTCTCCACGCTGCTGGTGTTCGGCCTGGCCCACGGCACCGGCAGCTGGACGCCGTCCCGCCTGCTGCTTACCGGGGTGGTGGTCGCCGCAGGGTGGGGCGCGGTGATCACCCTGATGCTGGCGCTGAGCCCGGCGGATCGTCTGCCCGGCATGCTCTACTGGCTGATGGGCGATCTCTCCTACTCGCGCTCCCCCTGGCCGCCGCTGACGCTGCTGCTGGGCATCTGCCTGCTGCTGATGCCCCTGGGGCGCAGCCTCAACGTGATGGCCCGCGGCCCGCTGCAGGCGGCGGCGCTGGGCGTCAACGTGCGCCCGCTGGAGTGGACGATCTACCTTGTCGCCAGCGCCCTCACCGCCATGGCGGTGACCACCGCCGGCAGCATCGGCTTCGTCGGCCTGGTAGTGCCGCATATGCTGCGCCTGGTGCTCGGCAACGACCAGCGTTTGATTCTGCCGGCCTGTGCCTTGGCCGGCGGTACCCTGCTGGTGCTGGCTGATACCTTCGCGCGCACCATGATCGCCCCGGAGCAGCTGCCGGTCGGCGTGATCACCGCGCTGCTCGGCGTGCCCACCTTCCTCTACCTGCTCTACCGGAGCCGCTGATGAACCGCCTCGAGATTCACGAGCTGGTGATCGACGTGCCGGGCCGCCGCGACGGCCGGGCGCTGACGCTTAGCGTCGAGCCGGGGCAGGTGTGGGGCGTGCTCGGCCCCAACGGCGCCGGCAAGACCACCCTGCTGCATACCCTGGCCGGGCTGCGCGGGCCGCGGGCAGGCCAGGTGCTGATCGACGGTCGCCCGCTGGCGGCGCTGGGGCGCCGCCAGGTGGCACGCACCCTGGGCCTGGTGTTCCAGGACCGCCACGATGGCTTTCCGGCCACGGTGCGTGAGACCGCGCTGATCGGTCGCCATCCGTGGCTTTCGGCGTGGCAGATGGAGGGCGGCGAGGACCTGCGCCTGGCCGAGGCGGCGCTCGAACGCCTCGACGTCGGGCACCTCGCCGAGCGGCTGGTCAGCACGCTCTCGGGGGGCGAACGCCAGCGCCTGTCGATTGCCACGGTGCTGACCCAGGCGCCGCAGATCTGGCTCGCCGACGAGCCGACCAACCATCTCGATCTCCACCACCAAACCGCAGTGATGGCGCTGCTCGCCGACGAGGCCCGGCAGGGCAGGGCGGTGATGATGTGCCTGCATGACCTCAACCTGGCCGCCCGCTGGTGCGATCACCTGCTGCTGCTCTACCCGGACGGCGAGGCCTGCTGGGGCCCGGCGGACACCATGCTGGAGCCCGCGGCCCTGGAACGGCTCTATGGCCAGCGCCTCGCCACCGCCTGGGTCGACGGCGCCCCGGTCTTCGTGCCCCTGAAAGGTTAGCGTGAATTCCATGGTGGGGCGCGGCGGCCCGTTGGCACAGCCAAGCTTGTAGGTTTGAACCCGGCTTATTCATGAGGCCAGCCTGAAAACGAAGATAGCGGATGGCATTCTCTTGAAAAAACAGTGTGTTACGCCAATAACCTGATCCAAGAGAGCCATCCACTATGGGTGAAAGCCCATCCATCTGGACACCCTCCTGCAACGGCTCTGTCCGACCGTACCACCAGCGACAGCGGCGCTCTGCTGCTGCGTGACGCCCTCGACAACACGCGCGAGTCGGTGCCCTCGTGAATAAGGTGGGTTGAAGGAGACCCAGAGCGGGCAATAGTTAGAAGGCTTGTCGGGGGAAGGGACGAGCCGCGCATCTGGCCCTGCTCGGGTACAAACAGTGGGAGGCATGGCTTCATCCCATCCACCAAGCACTGATAAGGAATCCATCGGCTGAGCACCCCTCAGACCGACGATCTTGGCAAGCCAGCGCTTGGGTGCACCCCGACAAGCCTTTTCAACCTAGCGTGGAGGGCGAGAGATCACATCGAGATACCCTCAACACGGATGGTGATCCCGTCGAGATGGCTTTGGTCAGGCAGCTTGTTGCATGACCTTAGGCTCTGTACGAAAATTGTCTGCGCTCGCCCATACGGCGTTAAAAATCGGCTCAAAGTACTCATTTACACCGCGTAAACTCCGTCTTTTCGCCAATTTTTACCTTGTCTGGCCATCGCTCGCCGACTTTTCGTACAAAACCTAGCCCTCCTTCCGCACGGAAGGAGGGCTTTTGCAACTTATTCTAGCATTGAAGAGTTCTTGGATGGCTGATGGGGAGAGCTCATAATACTTTTCCCCAGGCTTAATAGTTTGAATCTTGGCAGCAAGAAAAGCTGCGCACCCTCCTTTTTGTGCTGATCTCATGAAGTCAAGTCTTTTTATAAGCTGCAAGCAT
Source organism: Franzmannia qiaohouensis (assembly GCF_031451695.1). Classification (NCBI taxonomy): domain Bacteria; kingdom Pseudomonadati; phylum Pseudomonadota; class Gammaproteobacteria; order Oceanospirillales; family Halomonadaceae; genus Franzmannia; species Franzmannia qiaohouensis. Next base: position 61,544 of record NZ_JARWAM010000002.1, on the reverse strand, counting down.
AATGGCAGCGATTATAAAAAATGAACCAAATGCGCGATTCATAAGTTTCATTCTTGATGTGGAGTTGACAAATCGCTTTAGCTGGCTAGCCAATGCTGCATAGCAGAACATGACGATTATATCTACAGCGAGGAGTGTTCCGCCCATGAGAAGTAGCTGAGGCATATAAGATGACGTACTGCTGTTGGATAGGAACTGGGGGAAAAGAGCGACCAGAAATACCGTGGCTTTAGGGTTGGTTAGGTTGACGAAAGCAGATTGCCAGAACTGCTTGTTCTTTGTATTCTCCTCACTATTGCTGTTTTCCAAGGAGCCAGGTGATCTCCACTTCTGAACGCCTAGCCAAATTAGATACGCAACTCCCATCCACTTAATAAATGAGAATGTTGTGGTGGAAGATGCTAAGACTGTCCCAATCCCAATAGCAACTGCTAGAATCTGGATGCCATACCCAAGTTGTAAGCCCAAGATGGTTGGGAAGGCGGATCTAACACCATTGTTAATTCCGCTGTTCATCGTATTTATAGCTCCTGCACCGGGAGATACACTCACCAAAAACGAAGCCATTAGAAAAGTAAGCCAAACGCCGAGACTCATTGTTTCCACCCGTGTTATAAAAAATCATTACTTCTTTCAATCGGTCAATTAGAAGGGTGCGATTGTATCAGAGTTTCTGTTACAGTTTCGGGTCAGTGTTGTTAATACCAGTTATTCGTATGCATTCAGTTTGGAGATTGTTGCGATGACGGAACTATGGAAGCTTGGCTTGTTACCCATTTCACTTGATATGGGAAGGTTGTAGAAAGTTTTCCATCACTTTGGTGAGAATCTCTCCCAGCATTGCTCTTTATATATGGTGATTATGTGAGGTCAGGGCCATGTTGTCCATAAAGTCAGCGAGATAATTCCATTGCGGCTTTGTATAGCCAAAGTGGCTTTCACGCGGCTGGAATCATCGATGGGATAATTGTAGTCAGGTGAAAACCAATATACCAGTGGACAGTCGGGATTTCGCTTAGATCGACATATCTCTTCGAAGGACGGCTTGCCTGATAGAATCAGGAGCCTGTCGACCATCTACACTAATCCTGCCATCTGTCTATATCCGAAAAGCACAGGATTTTTTGATGATACGCCTTGACACCCCTCCCTTTTACTTGACCAGTACGCTTAAAAGCTTATCATACTGCTCTGGATTAGCTACTAGCAAGCTGTTCCACTCAGCGGGATTTGGGTTGCAAGAAAGGTCGGTGACCTTGCATCCTGCCTCTCGTGCAATGACGATTCCTGCTGCAATGTCCCATAGATCCAGTCGCGCGCCCTGAGACCAAAAAGCGTCAAACCGGCCAAGGCCAGTATATGCAATCTCGAGTGCGGCAGAGCCTGGGCTGCGAATCCCGGCCACGCGGGGCATCAGCGCGGAGAGTTGTCGCTGGCTCGTCGCGCAGTCGCCCTTGTTGTGATAAGGCAGGCAGGTGCCGACCAGCATCTCAGTGAGAGGACGTGCTGGTAAAACGGGCATCCGCTGCGATCCCTGATAAGCCCCTTGGCCACGGATGGCCCAGAGCATCTCGTCCAGGAGCGGCTGATAGACCACACCGTGGGTGAGGGCCTCACCCTGGCGCACTGCAATAGAGACCGAGAAGTGAGGCACACGGTGCAGGAAGTTGTTGGTGCCGTCGAGCGGGTCGATGATTACTGTGAGGTCGCTGTCGCCGGCCGGGATGGCGCCGGTTTCCTCGCCGAGAAAGCCCACCTCGGGGTGGGCAAGTCGGATAGTTTCAATGATGGCGTGTTCAGCTGCTTGGTCATAGTGGGTCACGAAATCCGAGGCGCCCTTGCACTCGAAGTCGATGGCTCCAACGGCTTGGTAACCCTCGTAGAGGAGTTTACCGGCCGCCCGGGCTGCCTGCTGCAGGGTGTCGATCAGGATAGTAGTGGTCGATTTGGTCATGTTAGGGCTCCTAAGAGGGTGGCGTACTACTTGCTTCGCGTAAAATCCACCCTGAGGGTACGGTGTTGCATGTCTATGACACCTGGGGGAGGGAGAGTCGCAAGTAAGGTAACTGGCGACGCCAATCGATGTACTTCCACATGCTCGAGCCTGGCGATGCTGCTGGCCTGGACACCCAGCTCGGCCGCTGCCACGGCGCTAAGCTTTACTCGGCAGTACTTTTCCAACGGGATTCCCTAGATTCATAGAATAACCGCGGCGCTTTGGACCACGCGGTAGAAGCAAGAGAGCCAGTGCCTGTACCCTTCCTGCCTTACCAATCATGAAGCCAATCTTTCTAAACTATTCATCATATGATGGCGTGGCGTACCTGGGCTGAAATCCACTCCGATACCAGCACGGTGGCAAAGATCATCACGAAGATCACGCTGACCTGGTTCCAGGCGAGGCTGTTGATGGCGGCGTTAAGCTGCAGCCCAATACCGCCGGCGCCGACCAGCCCCAGCACCGTGGACTCGCGGATGTTGATGTCCCAGCGGTAGACGCTGATACCGGCGAAGGCGGGCATCACCTGGGGCAGCACGCCGTAGCTCATCACCTGCAGGCGGCCGGCACCGGTGGCGCTGATCGCTTCCACCGGCGTGGGGTGGATCTCCTCGATGGCTTCATAGAGCAGCTTGCCGACGAAGCCGATGGAGCGCAGGGCGATGGCGATGATGCCGGCTAGTACTCCGGGCCCTAGAATGGTAACCAGCAGCATCGCCCAGATCAGCGAGTTGATGGAGCGCGACGAGACGATAACCACCAGGGCGACGCTGCGTACCAGCGGATGGGGGGTGGTATTGCGGGCTGCCAGGAAGGCAACCGGGAAGGCCATGGCGATGCCCAGCAGGGTGCCCAGGGTGGCGATGTTGAGGGTGTCCCACATGGGCTTCCAGAGCCGGTGGGCCACCTCCCACTGGGGTGGCAGCATGCGGCTGATGAGATCACTGCCCTGGCGGCCGGCGTCCTCCACGAACACCCACATGGTGTTGTCGGAGATCACCTTCCAGCAGAGCAGGAAGAGGCAGGCGCCGGCCAGCCAGGCCAGATAGCCCAGCCACTGGGCGCGGGTGGTGCGCAGGTGCCAGATGGGCGTGCCCTGCGGAGTCGTAAAAACGGGCATGGAGCTTTCCTTTTCAAGCAAAGGCAATGAGCGAGCGATCTGCGCGCTGCCTTTGCATCACTGGGTCCAGCGGCGGATATGGCTTGAGGAGTACTCGCACAGCAACACGATGGCGATGATGATCAGTAGGATTGCCGCCGCGGTGTCGTACTCGTAGCGGCTGATGGCGGTGTTCAGGGTAGCGCCGATGCCGCCCGCCCCGACAATGCCGATCACCGCCGACTCGCGGAAGTTGATGTCCAGGCGGTACATGGAGAGGCCGATCAGCCGCGGCATCACCTGGGGCTGCACGGCGTGGTTCATGGTCTGCCACCAGCTTGCCCCGGTGGCGCGCACCGCCTCCACCTGGCGCCAGTCCAGGTCCTCAATGTCCTCGGCGAGCAGCTTGGCCATGAAGCCGATGGTGGCGAAAGCCAGGGTAATCATGCCGGCCAGGGGGCCGAAACCGAACATCACCACGAAGAGAATGGCGATGATGACCTCCTGGAAGGTGCGCGATACCGTGATGATGCCCCGGCACAGGTAGTAGATGGGCCAGGGGGCGATGTTGCGCGCCGCGCCGAGTCCCACCGGAATGGCCAGGGCCACGCCGATCACTGTGGAGGTGAAGGTCATGGTCAGGCTCTCGAGGATGCCGTCGAGAATATCGACGCGCCGCGAGACGAAGTCCGGCTGGGCGAAGGCGGCCAGGAAGTTCAGCCCGCGGCTGGCGCCCTCGGCGACTCGTGCCCAGTTGACCTCCACCGAGGCCAGGGCCACCACCAGGTAGACGGCCAGGCCCACCACCAGCCCCCAGCGTAGCCTGGGATTCTCGATCAGCGGCCGGCGCCGCCAGCGGCCCGCCTGGGCCAGGGCCTGGCGGCTCATAAGGCGCCTCCGGTAGCCATGGTCAGCTGAGGAGAGGGCGCCGCTGCGGCAGCCGGTGTGCTCGGGGTCTCTTCGCCCTGGGCCTGGGTATCCCACTCTTCCTCGCCGTAGATGGTGGTGAGGGTTTCGGCGTCGAGCTCGCTGGGCTTGCCATCGAAGACAATCTCGCCGGCGCGCAGGCCAACGATGCGGTCGGCGAACTGCTGGGCCAGCGCCACGTCGTGGATATTGATGATGGCGGCCAGGTCACGCTCCGCGCACAGCTCGCGGATCAGGCGCATGATCTGCCGCGAGGTCTTGGGATCGAGGCTTGCCGTGGGCTCGTCCACCAGCAGCAGCCGCGGACGCTGGATCAGCGCCCGGGCGATGCCGACCCGCTGGCGCTGGCCGCCTGAAAGGGCATCGGCGCGCTTGTCCATGGCCTGGGGTAGGCCAACACGCCCCAGCAGCCGGAAAGCCTCGGCGACATCGTCGGCGGGGTAGCGGCGCAGGAAGCTGCGCCAGAAGCCCACGTAGCCGAGCCGCCCGGAGAGCACGTTCTCCATTACCGTCAGGCGATCCACCAGGGCGTATTCCTGGAAGATCATGCCCATGGTGCGGCGCGCCCGGCGCAGGGCCTTGCCCGAGAGGCGGGTCAGTTCGGTCTCCTCCAGGCGAATGCTACCGTTGGTGGGTTCCACCAGGCGATTGACACAGCGGATCAGGGTGCTCTTGCCGGCCCCGGAGGGGCCGATCAGTGCCATCACCTGGCCCCGCGGCAGGGTCAGGTCGATATCGGTCAGGGCGCGGTCCCCGGTGGGGTAGCGCTTGGTGACCTGGGACAGGGTCAGCATGTCGGGTCTCCCTTGCATGCGCACGGGCCTGGAGAGCGAAGGTCCTCCTGGCCCGTGCAGGATCAATGGCTTGACAATTAGATCGCGGATTAATCGCAGTCGTAGGTCACGCCATTGGCCTCGGCGATGGTGCGGATAATCTCCCAGCGATCGGCGTAATCGATAGGAATAAACTGGCTTTCTCCATTGTTGGAAAATTCCGCTTGCAACTGCGTACCTTCCCAGTCGTAGCTGAAGAAGGCTTCCTTGACTTTTTCCTGTAGTTCAGGATGCAAGTTGTGAGTGGTGCCGTAGGGAGTTGTGGGGAAAGTGGCAGAGGTATAAATGACTTCGTAATCATCCTCGCTAATCACCCCCCTTGCTTTCATTCGTGTGATAACGGAATTGGCGATTGCTGCGGCGTCGTAATCCTGATGTATGACCCCCAGGATCGAGTTCTCATGAGTGCCAGCGAAGGGAGTGTCGAAGTCAACGCCAGCTTCCATCCCGAACTCAGACTTGATGATTGCCGATGGAGCCCTAAATCCAGAATTCGATGTCTGAGAAGTAAACGCGAGCTCTCTCCCGGTTAGGTCTTCTACAGAGGTGATGCCGCTTCCCGGGTAGGTGATGATCTCCATCTCGTAGCCGAAGCTACCGTCCTCGCCTGCCATCATGGCAAAGGGGCGGAACCCTCCGCAGTTAACCGCTAGAGGCACACCGCCAGTGTTGAATCCGGCCACGTGCAGTCGGCCAGCGCGTAGCGCCTCCTGCTGGGCGGCATTGGATTGGACAGGGAAGAACTGGATATCTTTACCAGTCACCTGGCTCAGGTGATCGAGAAAGTCGGACCAGACATTAGCGTAAACAGCAGGATCTTCGACAGGAGTATAGGCGAAGACCAGTGTGTCAGGGTCTACCCACTGGCTCTCATCGGGTGGGATGTCGGCAATCATGTCTCCATCGGCATCAGTATAACGTTCTGAGAGTTCGGCGTTAGCCTGAAGCGATAGTGCAGCTAAGAGTCCAATCAGGCTGGTTGTTGCTGTCTTTCGATATGGGCTAAGCATGCTGGCCTCAATGATAAAGGTTTAGGGTTTTACTATCTTGAGGCGTAGATTTTGCACGCAATAGATTACGGTGGCATGTCGTTATGAATAAGATTTTGTTTCATTAATCTTACGTTTATGAAGTGCTCTTTTCACTAATAATGGGTTTTGTTTTTCATGGGTATGATGTGCCAGAGTGGTTCTGTGAGAATATCTGTTATCGTATTTTTTGTTGAAAAATCATGTGGTTGGAAAGTCTTTCGGCCCTTCGTGTTAGGGTGGAGGGTCGACACAGTCGACCTTGATGAAAGGGCCCGGCGGTGAGGTGGTGGCATTCAAGTTGAGCTGACAACGTTGCTGAAGCAATAGTGAAACGCGGGGTTAATGTAAAAGGTGCATGCTTGATCTGCCAGCAGCAGATGGTTTTTCTTCCACAGCTTCCTTAATAGGGTGAGGGTATGTCAAATAGAGTGGCTATAATTGGTACCGGAAGTATCGGGATTGATTTGATGTACAAAACAATTAATTCTAAAGAGTTGGATCTACGCTTTGTCGTAGGGCGAAGAAGCGATAGTCCAGGCATGAAAGAGGCAATGCTGAGGGGAGTCGCGACATCAAGCGAAGGAATTGCCTACCTTGAAGATAATATCGACAAAATTGATATCGTTTTCGATGCGACATCGGCAAGTTCGCACGCAGAGCATGATAGGGTTTTCTGTAAACATAATAAGTTTGTTGTTGACCTTACTCCAGCAAAGCTCGGGGAACTCTGCGTTCCCGTTATAAATATGGAATCATTAAAAGATTCAAGGAATATAAATCTGATAACTTGTGGTGGGCAAGCAAGCTTGCCACTGGCATACGCATTAAAGAATTCCTGTGAAAAGGTCTTGTATGTCGAGGTGATCTCTAGCATTTCATCTGACAGTGCAGGGATTGCAACTAGGGAAAATCTTAATGAGTATGTTGAAACCACAGAATTTGCACTTAGAAGTTTTACCGATGCGGAGGCGTCGAAAGCCATATTGAATATAAATCCAGCAGTTCCTCAAGTGTGCATGCAAACTACTCTATATGCTCGCTGTGAAAAGGTTGATATTGAAAGGCTGAGAAGCAATGTCAACAGTGTGGTGAAAAAAGTTAAGGAGTATGTTCCAGGATATAATCTGGTGCTCGAGCCATTAGTTGACTCCGGTAGTGTAACCTTAGCAGTTCAGGTGTATGGCAGTGGCGATTATCTTCCTGAGTACTCAGGGAATCTAGATATCATCAACTCTGCTGCAATAGCCGTTGCAAAGTTTAAATCAAAGGTGAGTGGCGCTGGTTCAAGAGCAGTGGCCATTGAGGAGAGGTTGGCATGAAAAATAAGCACATATCTATTAGTGATTGCTCTCTGAGAGATGGTAATCACGCGATTAAGCACCAGCTTAGTGTCGAGCAGATAGCTAATTACTGTAAAGGGGCTGATCGAGCTGGGTTAGATATCGTCGAAGTTGGTCACGGATATGGACTTGGAGCGTCATCCAGTGCATTTGGTGTTGCCAAAGTAGATGATGAAACCATGTTATCCGTTGCTAGAGAAAATTGTACGAGATCCAAGCTGGGTGTCCACTTTGTTCCGGGTGTGGGTAAGCACTCTGACTTGGATATGGCCATTGAAATTGGTGTGGATGTTTTTCGAATTGCTAGCCACTGCACGGAAAGTAATATAACTTATAGGCCGATACAGTATCTTAAAGCGAAAGATAAGATGGTGTATGGCGTTCTCATAATGTCTCACATGGCTGATGCCGAAAAACTCCTAAAAGAAGCCTCAGGAATGAAAGCCGCAGGGGCGGATGGCATTGTCCTCATGGACAGTGCTGGGTACTCGACCCCTGATATTGTCAGTGAAAAAGTCTCAGTTTTGCATGAAAATCTAGGAATTACTATTGCCTATCATGCTCATAATAACCTTGGCCTTGCTGTAGCAAACTCAATTGCGGCAGTAGAGTCTGGTGCAGAGATAGTTGATGCCACAATAAAAGGCTTTGGGGCGGGTTCAGGAAACACGCAGTTGGAGGCTGTAGTCGCTGTGTTTGAAAGATATGGGTACAAAATGAATGTCAAGTTCAAGGACCTTGTTAATCTATCCTTGTACGCTGAAAATAGCATAATAAGCAGTGTTCCTGATATAAAGGCAATAAACATTATGACAGGGATGCATGGGCTGTTTACTGGCTACGGGACATATGTCCAGAAAGTCTCGTCTGACTTCGGTGTTGATATCTTTGAGCTGTGTGAAAGGCTTGCTTCTAGAAAGTTGGTTGCTAGCCAAGAAGATATAATATTAGAGGAGGCAAGTAAGCTGGCCAGAAGAGCTGTATAAGGGAACAGAGTGGTTAACTTCTCCTTAAGCCGTGGATCGGTTGTGCGAGACACGGCTTTTGTTTTAGTTCTTTTGGGAGGTGTTTTATGTTTGAAAGCCTTGAGATGACTCATCCTGACCCAATCTTGACACTTAGCGAACACTTTATGAATGATACTAACCCTAGGAAGGTTGACCTGGGGATTGGTCTTTATAAAGATAAATATGGGGATACTCCTGTAATGGAGTCTGTGAGGATAGCAGAAAGTTTTGTTGTTGATAGTGCTATGGACAAAATCTATAAAGGTTCAAGTGGTCTTGATGGGTTTTGTGATGTTATTTCCTGGCTTCTTTTCAGGGAAAGGAGTAGTTTGATTGAAAATGGAAGGGTTTTATCGATTCAAACTATAGGTGGAACAGGAGCGGTTAGGCTTGCGGCAGAGTTTCTTAAACAAATAGACCCTGATAAGGGAGTCTGGGTTAGCGACCCGACATGGGGGAATCATATAGATATTTTTCTACATTTAGGGATGAAGGTTTCTTGCTATCCCTATCAAAGTGGTGGAGGTGGTTTAAACTTTCCAATTATGCTGGAAAGTATTAGAAAAATCCCAGAAGGTGATGTGATTATTTTGCACGGTTGTGGGCATAACCCTACTGGTTATGATCTTTCAAAATGTCAATGGCATGCCGTTCTGGAAGTTGTAAAGGAAAGAGGGCTGTTTCCAGTGATTGATATGGCCTATCATGGTCTGGCAAATGGGTTGTGCGATGACATTTACTGCGTAGAGCTGTTCTCAGATCATCTGGATGAGATGTTTGTTGCGTATTCTTGCTCCAAGAATTTTGGACTTTATCGAGATAGGGTTGGAGCTCTTGTGGTTCTAGGTAAGAACCGCGATAGCTGTGTAAAGGCCAAGCTTCATTTATCTAGGTTGGCTAGAGTAAGTATTTCCAGTCCAGCTATACATGGTGCATTGATTGTTAGTGAGATACTGTCGTCTCCTGAACTAAATAGGGTGTGGGTGGAAGAATTAAGTCGCATGTCGCTCAGGGTTAAGTTTGCAAGGGGTATGCTAATTAAAGAGGCTTGTAAGCAAGGGTGTGACGATGCTTTTAGGAATGTTAGTAATGGTGTGGGATTGTTTTCATTGATTCCTGTTGGCAGAGAAGATGTAGACGTGCTAAGGGAGGAGTTTTGTATATATATGCTGGATTCTGGGCGGATAAATTTATCAGGGGTGAATGATGATAATGTTGGGTATATTGTTTCATCGATAAAAGCATTGCTGGGTAAGCAAGGGGGGGTATAGCTCGGAAAGGTTTTTTATCACAATGCATTCGTCATGTGTGCAGACACAGGATTCACCTGACTGTACAGTGATGGTATTCGCCTGACACATTCCCCCGTGGGCTCCCTATAGTTTGCTGTTTTCCCGGGCCCCCTCTTCGTCGCTTTGGGGAGACCTTTCTTGAAGACGGCATTGGGCGTCCTCCCCTTCATGTTGCGCCCCTGATGCGGCCATTTCGTGTTTAGGTCGTCTAGGTCCTGCTGCATCTCTTCCAAGGCCTCGTACTACTTGGTGCGCCCTTGGATGCGGAAGTGCTCGTTCAGCGGCGTGCGGTGCAGTCGCTCGACGAACCTGTTGCTCTGAGGCCGTCGAACCCTGGTGGCTGAACCGCCCCAGCTTTCTCGGAGATCTGTTAGCTTGAGCCAGGTTGCCTTCTACGCTTGACTCTGTTCCTGATAATACAGTACGCCTCGCTCCGCTGGTGGTACGTTGTCGATCGGGTCCAGCAAGCGCCGGTGATTAAACCAGTCAATCCATTCCAGGGTGGCGAACTCCATGCTTTCCAGGTGCTGATATGGTCCGCAGCGACAGTCTGCTTCGTAATCGAAGACCATCCACATGCTTTGCTGCCGCGCCTCGGGGGAGTATCGTTGCGATGCGCTCATGGCTCCATCCTCTCGAGGTTTAGAGCCTCCGGGAATCCCGCTACGGTTCATGTCGTGGCTTCACGCTAAACGGCGAAGAACCCGAAGTAAGTGCCTGGCTCGCGATCTCACAGGGCGTGGCGAAAACGCAGGATTCGGCCCTGGTCCCCGGGGTCGTCGAGAAAATCCGCCTGCACGCCGAAGGTGCGGCGCAGCCGGTCGACGGTGAGGACCCGCTCGGGCGGGCCGATATCCACCAGGCGGCCGGCCTCCATCACCCCGATGCGATCACAGGCCATGGCCTGGTTGAGGTCGTGCAGGGCGATCACCACCGTGACCGGTAGCCGCTCGACCAGCTGCAGGATCGACAGCTGGTGACGAATGTCGAGGTGGTTGGTGGGCTCGTCGAGCAGTAGGATCCTGGGCTGCTGGGCCAGGGCGCGGGCGATATGCACTCGTTGGCGCTCACCGCCTGAGAGCGTATGCCAGAGTCGCTCCGCCAGATGGGCCATGCCGACGTCATGCAGCGCCCGGGAGACGATGGCGTCGTCATGCTCGGACCACGGCTGCAGCGCCGTGAGGAAGGGCGTGCGCCCGAGCGCTACTGCCTCGCGTACCACGATGCGATCGAGGGTCTCGGCCTGCTGCTCGACGAAGGCGATGGTGCGCGCGATATCGCGCTGGGGCATGGCGTACATCGGTTGGTCGTCGATCAGCACGCGCCCGCGCTTCGGCTTGCGCAGCCCGGCCAGCACCCTAAGCAGGGTCGTCTTGCCCGAGCCGTTGGGGCCGATCAGGCCGAAGGTCTCGCCGGGTTCCACCGCCAGGCTGACGCCGTCGAGCAGCCGATGGCCATGCACTGTCCAGTCGATATGATCTGCCGAGAGCCTCATCGTACCCTGCTCCCCCGGATGAGAATTACCGCGAAGGCCGGTGCCCCGACCAGCGCGGTGACCACCCCGATCGGCAGCACCTGCCCTGGTACGATGATCCTCGAGATGATGTCCGCGCCGATCAGGAACACCGCACCCGCCAGCGCCGAGGCGGGCACCAGCCGGGTGTGGCGGCTACCGACGATAAAGCGCATGGCGTGGGGAATCACCAGCCCCACGAAACCGATGGCGCCGACCATAGAGACCATCACTGCGGTCACCAGGGCCATGCTGGCAATCAGCATGCCGCGTACCCGGCGTACAGGAATCCCCAGCGAGGCGGCGCTGTCGGCACCGAAGGTGAAGGCATCCAGCGCTCGGCGATGCCAAAGACAGACCAGCAAACCGGCGAAGGCCGCAGGCAGCCCCAGCCTGACATCGTCCCAACGTACCCCGGAGAGGTTGCCCATCAGCCAGAACATGATGCCCCGCGCCTGCTCGGCGCTCGCCGACCTGGCGATGATAAAGGCGGTCAGGGCATTGAACAGCTGCGAGCCGGCGATCCCCGCCAGAATGATGGCGCCTGCGGCCTGGGTACCGCGGCCGCCGCCGGTACCGCTGCCGGCGGCATGCGCCAGCAGCACCACCAGGGCGAAGGCCAGCCCCGCCCCGGCGAAGGCGCCCAGCGAGAGTGTCACCGCGCCGGCACCGAGCCCGGCGATGGTCACCGCCACGGCACCGGTGGAGGCGCCGGCGGAGATGCCCATCAGGAAGGGGTCGGCGAGTGGATTGCGCAGCAGTGCCTGCAGCACGACCCCGGCCAGCGCCAGTCCGGCGCCGCAGCAGCCGGCGAGAATCGCGCGGCTGAGGCGGTAGTTCCAGATGATCCCGGCATCGATCCGGTCGACGGCATAGCCCGCCCCCCACAGCTGGTTGGCCAGCACCTTGAAAATGGTATCCATCGGGATCGAGGTTTCGCCGATGGAAGTGCCCGCCATTACTGCCATGAATAGGACCAACGGCGTCAGCCATGCCCAGTGCCAGTGAAGGCGCAAAGGCGGGTTTGATGCCAGGGTGAGACTCATGGTGCGAAGGAGAGCGTCGACAGGGATTCGGAGAGCGCTTCGAGACCGAATATCGTGCGTAGGGTGGCACTCATGGCGTGGGCATCCATCTCGATGATGCGCCCCTCTCTCACCGCCGACATTTCGCGAGCAACGGGATCATTGTGCAGAAACGCCAGCTTGTTCTCGATGTCGTCGGCAGGAAAACGGCGGCGGTCCATATGCGCCACGACGATGATGTCGGGATCGGCACGGGCGATGGATTCCCAGCCAACGTTAGGCCACTCTTCGTCGGATTGGATCACGTTATCGATACCCAATGCGTCCATCATATAGCCCGGTGCGCCGAGCCGGCCGGCGACATAAGGGTCGGCCGACTGATCGGGTGAAGAGAACCAGAACACCGCCGACAGGTCCTGCGGTAGCTCGAGGGCTTCGGCCTGGGCAATGGCGCTGGCTTCGCGGGCTGCCAGGTCCGCCACTAGCGCTTCCCCGGCCTCCTGCACATCGAAGATGGCGGCCAGCTCGGTGATGCCCTTGTAGACATGCTCGGGAGAAAAGGCGTCGATACGGGTGCCGTCACCGCCGGTAGTGTTGTCCTTGGTGTCGCAGTCGGCCGGCATGATGTAGGTGGCGATGCCCAGCTCATGGAACTGGTCGCGACTCGCCACGCTGCCGGTGGGGCCAACGTGCCACTCATACTGTGCGGCAACCAGCTCGGGGCGCTTGTTGACCACCGACTCGAAGCTCGGGTCGTTTTCGGCGAGACGCTCGATATTGGCATCGACCTCGCTGAACTCGGGTAGTACTGGATTGAACCACACTGATGTGCCCGAAACGCGGTCGGATAGCCCCAGTGCATAGAGCGTTTCTGTGGCCGATTGTCCCGCCGTTACCGTGCTATCAGGAGCCGATTCGAAACGGATTTCCATACCGCAGTTGGTTATCTCGAGTGGGTATTCCGTGCTATTGGCCACGGCAAATGACGTAGGGAAAAGCGCAAGAAATGCCAGTAATGGGCGCGAGTATTTCATCATGTTATTTCCGAATGGCAGGGGGCGGTGGCCAATCTGACCTTGGTGGTCGGCGATCATAGCACTGCATTTTCCATTTGGAAGCCTCGATTGGCCGCCGCCAGGGCTGGGTTAAAATGATATGTTATATCATAACTTTAAATGAAGGGATATCTAGCCAGCCGCTGGCAGGTTTTGTACGAAAAGTCGGTGCGTGGCGTCACGGCAGGGGACTTCGAGCGGCCAAATTGCGCCTGCTGCAGCAATTGCTTTAGGATGGCACGACTGAAGATAGGTGCCCCCTATGGGGGATAATCGGGAAGTATGGTGAGGCCATCCGGCCAATCCCATCGCTGCCCCCGCAACGGTAATGAGTGAGTCGCCTGCGATGACCACTGGCCTCCAAGGCCGGGAAGGTGCAGGCAACGTCGTGATGCAGTGAATCGCGTCCTCCTCGAGCCCGGAGACCGGCCTGTTATTTCATTCATCCAGTGACGGTGCGGTGGGCACCGGGGATAGCGTGTGTGATCTCTTTCCTGATCGCCGGCGGGTCATCCGTCGGCGTATGCGGTGGTTCGACCGGTGCGCGGCCAACCTCCCTGGCGAGCGCTAGGCGAGCACCGCTGTGAGTGACTTTCCCTTCGTCGCGGTTGTCGGCCAGCAGGCCCTCAAGACCGCCTTGCTGCTCAACGCCATCGATCCGCGTATCGGGGGCGTGCTGATCAGCGGCCCACGGGGCAGCGCCAAGTCGACCCTGGCGCGGGCGCTGGCGGCGCTGCTGCCCGGCAACGCCGAGGGGCAGCGGCCGCCGTTCGTTACCCTGCCGCTGGGTGCCAGCGAGGAGCGCCTGACCGGCAGCCTGGACCTGCAGCGGGTACTCACCGAGCGCGAGGCGACCTTTCAGCCGGGGCTGCTGGCCAAGGCGCACGGCGGCGTGCTCTACGTCGACGAGGTCAACCTGCTGCCGGATCCGCTGGTCGACCTGCTGCTCGACGTGTCTGCCAGCGGCACCAATGTCGTCGAGCGCGACGGCATCAGCCACGCCCATCCCGCCCGTTTCAGCCTGATCGGCACCATGAACCCCGACGAGGGCGAGCTGCGCCCGCAGCTGCTCGACCGCTTCGGCCTGTGCCTCGAGCAGCAGGCGGCGCTGAGCGTGCAGGAGCGGGTCGCCATCGTGCAGCAGCGCGAGGCCTTCGATCGCGACCCCCAAGGCTATCTGTCACACCACGCCGAGGCTCAGGCCGCGCTGACCCAGCGTATCCGGCGCGCCCAGTCGGCGCTGCGGGAGATCGTCAGCGAGGAGTGGGTCTACGAGCATATCGCCCAGGGCTGCCAGCAGGCCGGCGTCGAGGGGCTGCGGGCCGATGTGACCTGGCATCGTGCGGCCCAGGCCCACGCCGCCTGGCGCGGCGCGACTCGCGTGGCGCAGCAGGATCTGGATAACGTCGCGCCCTGGGTGCTGGCCCATCGCCGCACCCAGGAGGCGGAGACGCCACCGGCGGCGGCAGGCGCGCCGCCACCCGCCGCTGGCTCGGGCAGCGCTGCGGGTCAGGCATCCGGTGACGGTCAGCCCCCGCAGGCTCAGGGGCAGTGGGGCGCCATGCCGCCAGTTGCCCAGCCCAGCGTCAGCGTGCCGGCCATGACGCTGCCGGCGGCCGACGCCCAGGCGCCCAGGCTGGCTTCGAGGTCCCACGCCGCCTCGGCCAGGCGCCGCGGGCAGCAGCCGGGCCAGCGTCGCGGGCACCGCGACGCGCCACGCCCGGACTGGTTTGCCACCCTGGCCGCCAACCGCGGCCACTGGCCCTGGCGGCAACTGTGCTACGCCAAGGCGCGCAGCGGGCAGCCGGTGCTGCATCTGGTGCTGCTCGATACCTCCGCCTCGACTCTCGGCGAGCAGCGGCTGGGTCGCGCCAAGGGCGTGGTCGAGCGGGTCGCCCGCCAGGCCTATGCCGCCCGCGAGCAGCTGGCGGTGCTGGGCTTTGGCAGCGACGGCGTCACCCCGATCCTGCCGCGTCGCCGTGCTCCCAAGGCGCTACTCGCACGGCTCGATGCGGTGGGCGGTGGCGGCGGCACGCCGATACGCCAAGCGCTCCTGCGCGCGGCGCGGCTGATCCGCCAGTGGCGGCAGCAGCAGGCGGGCCTGCAGGTGTGCACCTATCTGATCACCGACGGCCGTACTCGCCAGCCCCTGGCCGGCCTGCCGTCGCTTGGGGAGTGCCTGGTGGTGGATGCCGAACAGGCGGCGGTCAAGCGCGGCCGGGGCGCGCAGATCGCCCGCCAGCTGGGCGCCCGCTACCTGACCTTGCCAGCGGCCGGAGGCCCACGCCGATGAGTGCGCCCACTACGGCGGCGCATGCCGCCTGTCCCGCGCTGTTTATCGCCGCCCCGTCCTCCGGGCAGGGCAAGACCACGGTGACCGCGGCGCTGGCCCGGCTACTGCGCAAGCGGGGCAAGGTGGTGCGGGTGTTCAAGACCGGTCCCGATTACCTGGACCCGCAGATCCTGGCCCAGGCCTCGGGCCAGCCGGTGGAGCAGCTCGATCTGTGGATGGCCGGCGAGGCCTACTGCCGCCAGCGCCTGTTCGAGGCCGCCCAGCAGGCCGACCTGATCCTGGTGGAGGGCGCCATGGGCCTGTTCGATGGCGAACCCTCGAGTGCCGACCTGGCGGCGCTGTTCGATCTGCCGCTGGTCGTGGTCATGGACGTCAAGGGGATGGCCCAGACCGCGGCGGCGCTGGTGGCCGGCCTGGCGGGTTTCCGCGACGACATCCGCATCGCCGGCCTGATCGCCAACGCCTGCGCCTCGGCGCGCCACCGGGAGTTGATCGAGGGAGCGTTGCCTGCCGAGATTCCCCTGCTGGCCGCAGTGGCGCGGGATCCCGCCCTGGCGCTGCCGGAACGCCATCTGGGGCTGGTCCAGGCGGCGGAGATCCGCGACGAGCTCGAGGCCCGCTTCGAGGCCGGCGCCGCCGCGCTCGACGCCGAGGGGCTGGCGGAGGCGCTGCTGTCACTGCCGCCGGTCAGCTTCGCCGCGGTGCCGGGTACCGCCGCGGCGATACCGGCCGCACTCCAGGGGCAGACCATCGGCGTGGCCCAGGACGCTGCCTTCAGCTTTATCTACCAGGCCAACCTCGACCTGCTGGCGGAAATGGGGGCGACGCTGCGCTTCTTCTCGCCGCTGAGCGATACCCAGCTGCCGTGCTGCGATGCGCTGTGGCTGCCCGGCGGCTACCCGGAGCTTCACGCCGCGCGGCTGGCGGCGAATGCCCCGCTGCGTGACGATATACAGGCCTTCTTCGCCAGCGGCAAACCGATCCTCGCCGAGTGTGGCGGCCTGCTCTACTGCCTCGAGACCCTCACCGATGGCGACGAGCAGACCCACGCCATGCTTGGCCTGCTGCCCGGCCACGGCGCCATGCGCGGGCGGCGCGGCTGCCAGGGCATGCAGACCGCCGAGCTGCCGGAGGGGGCGGTGCGCGCCCACGCCCATCACCGCTCGCTGGCCACCGATACCCCGGCGCCGATCGCCCACGGGCGGCGTCAGCGCCATCCCGCCCCGGGCGAGGCGATCTACCGCCAGGGCGGCCTGACGGCGACCTATCTGCATCTATTCTTCCCCGACAATCCCGCCGCGGTGGCCCGGCTGTTTGCGCCGGCCGGCACGCCTTGCAACGCGACTCATACCCGTTCCCTGGAGGACACCCACGGATGAACCTGAACAAGATCCCCGCCACGGTGGTGACCGGCTTTCTGGGCAGCGGCAAGACCACGCTGCTGGCCGGCATGCTGCGCCAGGTGACCGGCAAGCGCATCGCCGTGATCATCAACGAGTTCGGCGAGCAGGACATCGACTCCAGCCTGCTGCGCGGCTGTGCCCTCGACTGTGACGACGGCGACGACTCCCCGGTGGAGGTCGAAGACGGCATCTATGAGCTGGCCAACGGCTGCATCTGCTGCACCGTGGAGGAGGAGTTCCTGCCGGTGATGAAACAGCTGGTGGCCCGCCGCGACGATATCGACCATATCCTCATCGAGACCAGCGGCCTGGCGCTGCCCAAGCCGCTGGTCCAGGCATTCAACTGGCCGGAGGTGCGTCAGCACTGCACCGTGGATGCCATCATCACCGTGGTCGACGGCCCGGCGGTGGCCGCCGGCCGCTACGCCAGCGACATCGACAAGGTGGAGGCCCAGCGCCGCGCCGACGACTCCCTCGACCACGACCCCAGCCTGCGCGAACTGCTCGACGACCAGCTGAGCGCCGCCGACCTGGTGCTGGTCACCAAGACCGATCTGCTCGCGCCAGGCGATCGCGAGCGGGTGGAGGCGCTGGTGCGGGCGCGGGTCCCGGCGTCGGTCAAGACGCTCTTCATCGACCAGAGCCTGGCCGGCGACAAGGCCCAGCTGGAGGCCCTGATGGGTATAGGGGCGGCCAGCGAGTCGCATATCGACGCCATCGACAACCACCACGATCGCCATCATGCCGAGGGGGCGCACCACGACCACGCCCACGACAACTTCGACTCCTGCGTAATCCGCCTCGGTGAGGTGGATGGCGAGGCCCTGACCGCGCGGCTCCAGGCGCTGCTGCAGCGCCATGAGATCTACCGCGCCAAGGGCTTCGCGGCGCTGCCGGGCAAGCCCATGCGGCGGGTGATCCAGGCCGTGGGGGAGCGTCAGGAGGGCTACTTCGACCGCCTGTGGCGAGCCGACGAAGCGCGCCAAACCCAGCTGGTCATCATCGGCAAGGGGCTGGATAGCGCGGCCCTGCATGCCGCCCTGGCAGACGCCGAGATTGCCACGGCGCGCTGATGCACCTGTTCGCCGCCAAGCCGGGGGGCTTCGTCGACGATGAGGGCATCGTCGACCTGCAGCAGAGCCCCGCCGAGATCGTCATCCTGTCCGCCGCCGACAGCAGCCTGTCGGCGCTGGCCCAGGCGGTCGAGCGGCTGGACGCGAGCGCAGCCGGCGGCTATCCCACGCTGCGGCTGGCCAACTGGATGAACCTGGTCAAGCCCGCCGCCTACGACCTCTACGAGGACCGCGTGCTGGACCAGGCGCGCCTGGTGATCGTCTCGCTGCTGGGCGGCAGCGCCTACTGGCGCTACGGCTTCGATCGCCTGCTGGCCTGGGCCGCCGCCGACCAGCGGCGCCAGCTGATCCTGGTGCCGGGCTGCGATGCCCCGGACGACGACCTGCTGGAGGCCTCGAGCGTCCCCGTTGCCCTGGCCCACCGGGTGTGGCGCTACCTGCGCGAGGGCGGCGTGGACAATGCCGAGCAGCTACTGCGCTGCGTCGGCAGCGAATGCCTGGGGCTGGACCTGGCCTGGCAGGCGCCCAAGGCGCTGCCCGCGGCGCTGCTCTACGACCCAGGCAGCGCCGGACGGCAGGAGGCCACGCTTGGGGAGTGGTTGACGTATCGTCGGCCCGAGCGCCCGGTCTGCCTGCTGCTGTTTTACCGCAGCCACCTGCAGGGCGCCAACACCGCGGTGCTGGACGGCATGATCGAGGCGCTGCGCGACCAGGGGCTGGAGCCGCTGGCGGTGGCGGTAGCGTCGCTCAAGGACGAAACCTGCGTGGCCTTCGTCAATCACCTGATCGAGCAGACCGGGGCCATGTTGGTGATCAATACCACCAGTTTCTCGGTCAACCGCAACCCGGATGAGCAGGAGCACCTGGGCGACGAGGTCTCCCACGGGCGATGCGAAGGGCTGTTCGTCGGGCGGCCGGTGATCCTGCAGGCGATCCTGGCCAGCTGCACCGCCGAGGACTGGCAGGCGATGCCCGGCGGCCTGCCCAGCCGCGACGTGGCGATGCAGGTGGTACTGCCGGAGATGGATGGGCGCATCATGTCCCGGGCGGTGGGCTTCAAGAGCGAGGCTCACTACAGCGAGCGCTGCCAACTGGCGGTGATCCGCCACGCCCTGCATCCCGAGCGCGCCGCCTTCGTCGCGGAGCTGGCGCGGCGCTACTGCGATCTGCGCCTGACCGCCAACGCCGACAAGCGCCTGGCGCTGGTGCTGGCCAACTACCCCAATCGCGACGGTCGCATCGGCAACGGCGTCGGCCTGGATACGCCGGCCTCGACGCTGGCGATCCTGCGCGCGCTGGCCGCGGCGGGCTACCCGGTGGATCAGCTGCCGGAGGATGGCGACGCGCTGATCCGCCAGCTGCAGCAGAGCGTGACCAACGAGCGACGGGGGCTGACGCAGCGTGGCTGCTGGCAGAGCATCGCCGTCGACGACTACCTGGCCTGGTTTCGGACCCTGCCTACGCCGCTTCAGCAAGCGGTGTGGACGCGCTGGGGGGCGCCCGAACAGGACCCCAAGTGCCGCCAGGGCCGGCTGATGATCGCCGGGATCCGCCTGGGCGAGACCTTCGTCGGCATTCAGCCGGAGCGCGCCCTGGTCGAAGCGGGGCAGGTCGACGACCTCACCCAGAGCTACCACGACACCGCCCTGGTGCCGCCCCACAGCTACCTGGCGTTTTATTTCTGGCTGCGCGAGCACTACCGGGTGGATGCCGTGATCCATGTCGGCAAGCACGGCAATCTCGAGTGGCTGCCGGGCAAGAGCACCGCGCTCTCCGCCGAGTGCTGGCCGGAGATCGCCCTGGGGCCGCTGCCGCACTTCTATCCCTTCATCGTCAACGACCCCGGCGAAGGGGCCCAGGCCAAGCGGCGTAGCCAGGCGGTGATCATCGATCACCTGATGCCGCCGCTGGCCCGCGCCGAGCTCTACGGCGCCATGGCCGAGTTGGAAGCGCTCACCGACGAGTACTATCAGGCCCTGGGCATGGACCCGCGGCGCGAGTCACTGCTGCGCGAACGGATCCTTGGCCACCTGCGCGACACCGGCATCGACCGCGAGCTGGCGCAGAGCGGCAAGGGCAGCGACGCCGCGCAGGGCAGCGATGACGAGCGCCTGCTCAATGAGCTCGACACCTTCCTGTGCGATATCAAGGAGGCGCAGATTCGCCACGGCCTGCACGTGCTGGGCAGCCTGCCGCCTCGGGACAAGCTGGCCGCGACCCTGGTCGCCATCCTGCGGCTGCCGAGGGGGAAAAAGCCGGATCAGCGCGGCTTGCTGCACAACCTGGCGGACGATCTCGGGCTGTGCGGTGCGCACGGTGACTTCGATCCGCTGATGGCCGAGGTCGCGCCGTGGCACGGACCGCGGCCCCAGGCACTGGCCGAGCGGGATGCTTCCCCCTGGCGTACCACCGCCGATACCCGCGAGCGCCTCGAGCTGCTCGCCCAGCGGCTGGTGGAGTCACATATCCTGGAGGAGGGCTGCCTGGCCACCCTGGCCCGGGACTACCCGGCCACCGCCGAGCAGTGCCAGTTTGCCCGCGAGCGACTGTGGCGCGACATGCAGCAGGGCGCCGAGATGGAGATCCAGTCGCTGCTCGACGGCCTCGAGGGTCGCTTCGTGCCCCCCGGGCCGAGCGGCGCGCCCAGCCGCGGTCGCCTGGATGTGCTGCCCACCGGGCGCAACTTCTTCAGCGTCGACAACCGGGCGATTCCGTCCCCCGCGGCCTGGACGCTGGGCGAGGCGTCGGCCCAGGCGTTCATCGAGCGCTACCTGCAGGATCACGGCGACTACCCGCGGCGGCTGGGGCTGTCGATCTGGGGCACCGCCACCATGCGTACCGGTGGCGACGACATCGCCCAGGCCTTCGCCTTGATGGGCGTGCGGCCGCGCTGGTCGCTGGGCTCGCAGCGGGTGATCGATATCGAGGTGATTCCCGCCATGCTATTGGGGCGACCGCGGGTCGACGTCACCCTGCGCGTCTCCGGCTTCTTCCGCGACGCCTTCCCCAATGTCATCCGCCTGTTCGACCGCGCGGTGCAGGCGGTGGCCGAATACGCCGAGCCCGGCGATGCCAATACCATTCGTACCTCGGTGCAGGCCCGCCAGCGGGAGCTCGAAGGCGAGGGGCTCGCCGCGGATGCTGCCGCCCGGGAAGCCGGCTACCGGATCTTCGGCAGCAAGCCCGGCGAGTACGGCGCCGGCCTGAACCGCATGATCGACAGCCGCGCCTGGGAGAGCGCCGACGACCTGGCCGAGGCCTACCTGGCGGCCGGCGCCTACGCCTACGGCCAGTTCCCGGCGTCCGGCACCGCTGCCCGGGGAGCCTTCGAGCGCCAGCTCGAAGGCCTGGACGCGGTGATGCATAACCAGGACAACCGCGAGCACGATATCCTCGACTCCAACGGCTACTACGAATTCCAGGGCGGCATGGCCAACGCCAGCCGCTCGCTGGCCGGGCAGGCGCCAACCATCTACCACGCCGATCATGCCAACCCGGCGCAGCCGCGGATGCGCACCCTCGAGGAGGAGCTAGCGCGGGTGATTCGCTCGCGGGTGCTCAATCCCAAGTGGATAGACGCGATGCGCGAGCACGGCTACAAGGGCGCCTCGGAGATGGCGGCGACGGTGGACTACCTGTTCGCCTATGACGCCACCACCGACCTGGTGGCCGACTACCAGTATGCCCAGGTGAGCGAAGCGCTGGTGCTGGATGACGCCAACCAGGCGTTCCTGCGCCAGCACAACCCGGCGGCGCTGGAGGAGATGGCCGAGCGGCTGCTGGAAGCCGTGCAGCGCGGCCTGTGGCGGGAACCCGGCGAACAGGGAACGGCCCTGCAGGACTTGCTGCTCGAGTTTGACGAAACCCGGGAGCTCGCGCCCTGATGATGGATAAGGCGGATAAGCCGCGCATCAGGGGCTGGTGCCCCGGCGCCTGGAAACCCATGGCCACCGGAGATGGCCTGCTGGTTCGAGTGCGCCCGCGGCTGGGGCGGCTCACCCGGGGCCAGTTGCTGGCGCTGTGCGCCGCGGCCGAGACCTTCGGCAGCGGCCTGATCGAACTCACCAGCCGCGCCAACCTGCAGCTGCGGGGCGTATCGGACGCCACCTGGCCAGGGCTGATGGAGGCCCTCGTCGAGCAGGGGCTGGCCGACCCGGACCGCGAGAGGGAGCGCCGCCCGCAACGGCTGCTGGCCCCCGACTGGCAGGCGGGCGACGCCAGCCACGTGGCGGCCTGCCTGCTGGAGACCCGTATCGATGAGCTGCCGGCCCTGCCGGACAAGCTGGGCATCGCCATCGATGCCGGGGATGCGCCGGTGCTGGGCGACGTATCCGCCGACTTGCGCATCGAGCGTTCGGCGGAAGGGGACTTGCTCCTCCGTGCCGACGGGCGGGCATTGGGCACCCCGGTGGATTCGCCCGCCGCCGCTGTCGGAGCGCTGATTCGGCTGGCCCACTGGTTCGTCGAGAGCGGTGGGCGAGAGGCCGGGCGGATGCGCCGGCACCGGGCGCCGCTGCCAGCTTGGGCGCCGCCAGTGGCCGCACCCGCCGAGCCTGGTGCGCGGCTGGCCCTGGGCGAGCATCGACGCGGCCGGGTGGTTGGCCTGCCGTTCGGGCGGGTGTCCGCCGCGGCGCTGCGGGCCGTCGTTGAACAAGATTCGGTCAGCGCGGTAAGGGTCACGCCCTGGCGGCGCCTGCTGGTGGAGGGCGAGGGCGTATGCGGCGCGCCAATCGCCGGCCTGCTGGACGATGAGCGCGATCCGCGCCTGGCCATGCAGGCGTGCCCGGGCGCCCCGCACTGCGAACAGGCCAGCGTCGAGACCCTGGCACTGGCCGAGCGCCTCAGCGGCCGGGTGGCGGGCAGCGTGCATGTCTCCGGCTGCGCCAAGGGCTGCGCCTGCCAGCAACCGACCGACCTGTGCCTGACCGGGCGCAACGGGCGCTATGATCTGATCAAAGGCGGTCGCGCCGACGCGGCGCCGATTGCCAGCGGCCTCACTGAAGCCGATGTTATCGAACACTTAGAGAAGAATAGCGATGCCTTACGTCTATGAAACGGATGGCCCGGCTATCTACCGGGAGTCCTTTTCCATCATCCGGCGCGAGGCCGAGTTGGCGCGCTTCGCGCCGGAAGAGGAGCCGGTGGCCGTGCGCATGATCCATGCCGCCGGGCTGGTGGAGCTCGCCGCATATATTCACTTTCGCGGCGATGCGGTGAACCGCGCCCGGGCGGCGCTGGAGGGCGGCGCGCCGGTACTGTGCGACGCACGCATGGTTTCCGAGGGCATTACCCGCAAGCGCCTGCCGGCAGACAACCCGGTGATCTGCACCCTGCACGACGAGCGGGTCCACGACCTTGCCCGCGAGCTGGGCAACACCCGCTCGGCGGCGGCGCTGGAGCTGTGGCGACCGCACCTGGAGGGCGCGGTGGTGGCGATCGGCAACGCACCCACCGCGCTGTTCCATCTGCTCAACATGCTGGAAGACCCCGCCTGCCCGCGGCCGGCGGCGATCATCGGCTGCCCGGTGGGCTTCGTGGGCGCCGCGGAATCCAAGCAGGCGCTGTGGGAGAGTGGCGAGGTGCCCTGCTGCATCGTGCGCGGGCGACTCGGCGGCAGCGCGGTGACGGTGGCCGCCCTCAATGCCATGGCGGATCGCAGCGAATGACCCACGAGCGCAGCATACCGGGCACCATTCACGGCGTTGGCCTCGGGCCCGGCAGCCAGGACCTGATGAGCGTGCGCGCGGATCGGCTGATCCGCGGCGCCTCACACGTCGCCTATTTCCGCAAGAAGGGCCGCACCGGACATGCCCGGCGCATCGTCGACGGCATGCTCGCGTCCGATGCCATCGAGCTGCCCATGGAGTACCCGGTCACCACCGAGATCCCCTTCGACGACCCCCGCTACAACGCACTGCTCGCGGCCTTCTATGAGCGCAGCGTCGCGCAGCTGTGCGAGATCGCCGAGGCGGGCCGCGATGTGGTGGTGCTGTGCGAAGGCGACCCGTTCTTCTACGGCTCCTTCATGCACCTCTATACCCGCCTGCAGGGGCGGGTGCCGGTGGCGGTGGTGCCCGGCATCACCGGCATGTCTGCCGCCTGGACCGCCACCGGGCAACCGGTGACCTGGGGCGACGACATTCTCACCGTGCTGATGGGCACCCTGCCGGAGGCGACGCTGAGCGAGCGCATCGCCGAGACCGACGCCCTGGTGGTGATGAAGATCGGCCGCCACCTGGACAAGCTGCGCCGGGCGCTGGCCAGCAGCGGCCGCGAAGACGAAGCCTGGTTGATCGAGTACGCCGCTATGCCACAGCAGCGCATACGCCCCTTCCGTGAGGTCGACGAGAGCGTGCCCTATTTTTCGATCGTGGTGATCCACGGCAACGGGAGGCGGCCATGACAGCCAAGCGCAACGCCGGTTGGCTAAAGGTGGTCGGCCTGGGGCCGGGGGCTGAGGCACTGATCACCCCCGAGGTCTCTGCCGCGCTGAGTGAGGCCACCGATGCGGTGGGCTACCTGCCCTATGTGGAGCGGGTGCCGCCGCGGCTGGGGCTCACGCGCCACGGCTCGGACAACCGCGAAGAGATACGCCGCGCCGAGCAGGCGCTGCAGTTGGCCGCCGACGGGCATCGGGTGGTGGTGGTCTCATCCGGCGATCCCGGGGTGTTCGCCATGGCCGCGGCGCTGTTCGAAGCGCTGGAAGCGGGTGAGCCGGCTTGGCGCGAGCTGGATATCCAGGTGCTGCCGGGCATCTCCGCCATGCTGGCCGCCAGTGCGCGGCTGGGGGCGCCGCTGGGGCATGACTTCTGCTGTATCAACCTCTCCGACAACCTCAAGCCCTGGGCGCTGATCGAACGGCGCCTGCGGCTGGCCGCCGAGGCCGACTTCGCCATGGCCTTCTACAACCCCCGCTCCAAGGCGCGACCGGAGGGCTTCGAGCGTGCGCTCGAGGTGTTGCGCGAGGCCTGCGGCCCAGCGCGCCTGATCATGTTCGCCCGGGCCGTCTCCACCCCGCAGGAGTCGCTAAGCGTAACCACCCTTGGCCAGGCCCAGCCGGCGATGGCCGATATGCGCACCCTGGTAATAGTCGGCTCCAGCCAGACGCGGCTGATCGAGCGTACCGCCGAGGGCGCGCCCTGGATCTATACGCCGCGCTCGGTGTCAGGGACGGGTTCATAAGAGGGCGTTTACAAATGTCACGAGCGACGGTCAGGCAAGGCGAAATTAGCCGAAAAAGCGGAGTTTACGGGTGTTAAATGAGCATTTTAAGGCTGATTTCAACGATGCATGGCCGAGCGCAGTAATTTGTAAACGTCCTCTAAGCGAGCCAGGCGAGTACCTTCTCGACGGTATGGACTTCCTGACGCTGGGGAAGCGCCGGCCGCTCGATCATCACCACCGGCAGCCCCAGTTGGCGGGCCGCGGTGAGCTTGGCGATGGCACCGGCGCCGCCGGCGTTCTTGCACACCACCCGCTCGATGCCATGTTCCCGCAGCAGTGCCAGGTCGCCGTCCAGGGTGAAGGGGCCACGCTCAAGAATCACCCGGTGACGGGGCAGGGGGGGCGGAACCGCTGGAGCATCGACCAGCCGCAGCAGATAGTGGTGCTGGGGCTGGGCGGCGAAGGCGGCGAGCTGCTGGCGGCCGATGGCCAGCAGGATACGCTCGGCTGGGCCGGACAGCGCCTCCACCGCCGCCTCGACGCCGGTGACCCGCTGCCAGCGGTCGCCGGCCTGGGGTTGCCAGGGCGGGCGAGTCAGGGCGAGGCAAGGGATGCCGCTGCGCTGCGCCGCGGCGATGGCGTTGCGGCTCATCTGCTCGGCGAAGGGATGGGTGGCGTCAACCAGATGAGTGATGCGGTTATCTGCCACAAAGGCCGTCAGGCCCTCCACGCCACCGAAGCCGCCAACCCGGGTCGGCAGCGGCTGCGCCTTGGGGATCGCCACCCGGCCGGCATAGCTGAACAGGGCAGGGATCCCGCGCTCGGCCAGGGCAGCCGCCAGGGCACTGGCTTCCGTGGTGCCGCCCAAAATCAGGACGTTCATTGGGGCTTCTTGAACTCCGTTCCCATTCAATCAGTTGGTAAGATGAGCGCCGGGGACAAGCCGCAGTGAGGGTTCTACGCCATGGATGGCGTAGGTAGCGCCCAGGGATGGGTTTACAGCGCCCTCGTGATGGTCCGACACTTCGGGGCTTGTCGCCGGAACAGCTCATCTCCTTTAGCAGGGCTCAGATGATGGCTGAGGAACACGCTCCCTGGCTGACGCTACTTGGCTGGGGGGAAGGTGGCACAGAAGGGCTAACCGCGGCAAGCCGCCAGGCGCTGGAGGCCGCCGAACTGGTATTCGGTGCGCGGCGCCACCTGCGCTTGCTGCCGCCGCTGGCCGCCGAGGTGCGTGAGTGGCCGGTGCCCTTCGCCGACGGCATCCCGGCGCTGCTGGCCGAGCGCGGCCGGCGGGTGGTGATGCTGGTCTCCGGCGACCCCTTCTGGTTCGGCGCGGGCGCTATCCTGGCGCGCCGGCTCGACCGCCATGAATGGCGGGCACTGCCGGCGCCCTCCACCTTCAGCCTGGCGGCGTCGCGGCTGGGATGGCCGCTGCAGGAGTGCACCTGCCTGGGCCTGCATGCCCAACCGCTGACGCGGATCCGGCCCTACCTGCAGCGCGGCCGGCGCCTGCTGGTGCTGCTGCGCGACGGAGGGGCAGTGGCCGAACTGGCGGGCCTGCTGGGGCGCTTTGGCTACGCCGAGTCCCGCTTGCATCTGCTCGAAGCGCTGGGCGGAGACCGCGAGCGGATTCGCAGCGTGCAAGCTGGCGATGCCATGCCAGGCGATATCGCTCACCCGGTCGCTGTAGGATTGGAGGTGGCCGGAGACGGGCCGGCACTGCCGCTAACGCCGGGCCTGCCGGATGCGCTGTTCGAACACGATGGCCAGATTACCAAGCAAGCGGTGCGCGCCATCACCCTGGCGGCCCTGGCTCCTAGCGCGGGGGAGCGGCTGTGGGATATCGGCACCGGCTCGGGCTCGGTGGCCATCGAGTGGCTGCTGGCCCACCCCGACAACCGCGCCGTGGCCGTCGAGCGTGATGCCGGGCGTGCGGCCCGGGCGCGTCGCAATGCCGGCAACCTCGGCGTCGACTGGCTCGAGGTCGTAGAAGGCAGCGCCCCCGACGTACTCCATGACCCGGCGCTGAGTGGCCAGCCTCCCGATGCGGTGTTTATCGGCGGTGGGCTATCGCAACCCCTGCTGGAGGCGCTGTGGCAGCGCCTGCCTGCCGGCGCTCGCCTGGTGGCCAATGCGGTAACCCTGGAGTCCGAAGCGCTGCTGGCCCAATGGCAGCAGCAGGCCGGTGGCGAGCTGCTGCGCCTCGAGCTGGCCGCCGCCGTGCCCCTCGGCAGCCGGCGAGGCTGGAAAGCCAGCTACCCCATCGTGCAGTGGCGGGTTACACGCTAATAGCGCGATAGTATTCCCAACATCCATGTAAGACACCTATCGCTCAGGGCTGGCGTATCATGGTTTTGTGCGGACACTATTGTTATGACTTCACCCATGCCGCAGGCATATTCGAGACCCTAGATGCCGCTATCGAGTGGATAATGACCGAGTACCGCCTATGTCGCCCGTAACGAAGGGCATCTGCATTGTGATGATGGCGTGGCTGGTGGCAGGCTGCTCCACCACCGAGCCGCGACCTGTATCGAATGGGGCTGAACCGCCCACCGAGCAGGCCGCGGCAGTGGCCTACTACATCGCAAGACTGCCGGATCGCGATTACGTAGAGACCTACGGCGATGCCGACAATCCCCGGCCCTGGTACACCGCTGCCGAAGCGCTCGGCGAAATAGGCAAGCCCGCCATCCCGGCGCTGGTCGAACGGCTCGATAGTGACGACGACTACGAGCTGATGCTGGCGCTCTACGCCATGATGCTGGCCTCCCAGGACCCCGCCTTGCAGGCCGAGACAGGCGGTGACTACCTGCGCCTCGGCACGGTTCTGAGTGAAGAGACCAACTCCGCCAATCGCCGGCTGGCACTGCAGTGGTGGCAGCGCTACCGGCATCTCTGGCCGTAGCATCGCCACTCTCATCCCGCGACTTCATATTTTTCATTTTTAGAGGCGATGTCGCGAATAAGCGACTACAGTGTAAGGCAGTGCAAATATACAAGCCGCCGCAGCGAGGGTAGGGAATATGCCAAACACTGCCGCTAATCAGCATACCAGCCGATGGCATCTTGCCCTTGCCGCTCAATGCCTCTCTTTCAGTGGGACCACCCAAGCCCATGTAGGAGCGACTTTAGTCGCGATGGGGTTGGGTAGTGATCGCAGTCAGAGTCGTCTCAGAGAAATACAGCCGGCACGCTTATCGGTATTATGTAGCAGGCGCGTTGACTGGTGTTATGTTGACGAATTATACTTAATGTCTAAAAACTTCAATAGAATGAGAGAGTCTAACGCGCAGTATAATATTGTTAAACGCGCGAGTGCGTTCAAGTGAAATATCGAGCGCGCTATCTAATACAGCTGTTAGGTGGTAAGGATAAGAAGCAACGTGATAGACCTCTGGAACCCAGATACTTTTAGCGCTGAGCTAGAGCGCACGCTCTCAGCGGGATCACAGCTAATTTTCGACTATCACTCTGAAGCCCACAGATTGATGGATGAGCACTTGAATAGCTCACCGTATCAGAGCTTAAAGCCGAACAAGTTTTCTGCAGATTTCTTGGCGTTCCAAGAATATGAGCTGACACCGATATTGGCCGGGTCTCGAATACGAGCTTGGCACTACTCCAGGTTGTTGGACCATGAAGTGGCGGCCATGCGCCAAGGACTAGTTCCTTCGTCATTCGAGTTTTTAAAGAAACGACTCAATGACCTTGTTGCTATGGATCTTCTGAGACAGGAAGAAGCCGACAAAGTCTTTCAAGAGAGCCCCTTTCAATCGCAAGAAGTTATAAGGTCAGGGAGGTTGTGGACCGTCACCGTGCCACTGCCTTATTGCGACACAGGCGTATCACCTCTCCTTGGAAGCTGGGGCGGCGAGTCTGCATATTTTTGGCTTTCCGATAAGGGGCTGGCTACGAAGCTGAGACATCTCGGAATGTCACGAATTCTCGAGATTGAGGCCGCACTTTCTGACGGCCTCAACGCATTCAGTGCTTCTAGCACAGTGTTGGAGGCATGGGCCAAGAAGCTCGGAGCCCCCGCGGTTCCGACTGGTTGCGATCTTGCAATCACGAATTGTCTCGGCACTGCTAAGTTGGTTCGGGTACACACGGAAGGCGAAAGCGCCTTTGAGGTGATAGGCAAGGCATACCCTGAAGGTGTGCCTGAAAAAATCACCTAACAATCGGCTATACGGCGACCGATTTTCCGCCGCTTCGCGGCTCCAAACCGGCGCGTGAGGCGGGCGTTAGGCGACTGCTAAAAATCGGTGTATATCAATGAATGACGTCATACAAAATGAGCAGGAATTGTTTGATGAGCTTGAGGCGATATGTAAATCTCCAGGATACTTACATGCCATAGCTTACTTTTGTTTTAGAGATAACACTATTCGGTATAAAGATGGTGAAATGGTTGTTGATGATGTAATTCAGCAATTCTCATTTGAAAGGCTTGTTCGTACTGAAATTTCTACATTAATAGGTTTGGCGTGTAAGGAACAACTTGATATAACTCACCCAGGGCCGAAATGCATTCAGGAATATATTGATAAGACTGAATCTATATTAGAAAGTTTGCATAAGACTATGATGCCTCCTCTAGAAGAGATATTTGATAAAAGAAAACTTGGAGACCCGATTTTTAACCCTTTCAGGACAGGAAAGGCATTAAGAGAATCTATTTTCTATGGAGGAGAAGCCGCCTATAGCTTTCAATATCGAGATCTCGCTTTAATAAAGTATAAAAACGATAGCGATTGGTTTCAGAGGAATAAAGGATATTCAATTGAAGATGCAGAAAAGATAGTGTCATCTTTGCTTCTTTTACAAAACGATAAAGTTAGTGATCTGATGCCTACTCAACTAAAGGCGCTATCTTCGGAAGAATGGACAATGCTTCCCGCGTTCGTTTTTTCCGACAAAGAATTATCAGAAAAATCAGGCGTAGATATAGAGACCACTAAATCATTTCTTGGCTCGTTTGTTTGTCCGCCAGAAATTGACAGAAATCAGTTCTCTGCCCTAGATGATTTTAACCCTATGAATGCTTACCCAATTATACGGGTAGGGGAAAGTGAATTCATTTTGTTTCAAAATTATGGATTGCTAGAGGCTCTATACGAAACGCCTTTTTTTTGGTTCAATGCGGACGATACCTACAAAGTAAAAGCTAGGGAAAATAGAGGTCTATTTACCGAAAGGTTTTCAGAGGAACGGCTTAAGATTGTATTTGGTGAAGATAGAGTTTTTACCAATATTAATATTTATAAAGATAAGCAAACGAGAGTTGGAGAAATAGATGTGCTTGTTGTTTTTGCTAATAGAGCAATTGTTCTACAGGCAAAGTCAAAAAAGTTAACCATTGCCGCAAGAAAAGGAAACGACAATAGTCTCCAAGAAGATTTTAAAAAAGCAGTGCAAGATGCGTATAACCAAGCATACCAATGTGCCGAATATTTAAATGATGAAAGCTATCGGCTGGTGGATTGTTTTGGAAATGAGTTAAAGATATATAGAAACTTTGAAAGTATATATCCATTTTGCGTAGTCTCAGATCACTATCCTGCTCTAAGCTTTCAAGCGCGACAGTTTTTAACATACCAAGCGACGAAAGTGATCAAGAATCCATTTATTATGGATGTGTTTCTTCTGGATGTTATGACTGAGATGCTACAGTCTCCATTACACTTTCTGAGCTATGTAAACCGAAGGGTCGAATACGCGGAAAGGATTTTATCTAATCATGAGTTAACTATTCTTTCCTATCATTTAAAGCAGAATCTATGGATTGATAGTGATATTTCTATGATCCAGTTAGGAGATGATATTTGTGCCGATCTAGATTTGGCCATGCTCACTAGGAGAAATGGTGCCCCGGGAATTGAAACCCCAGAAGGCATATTGACAAAATATAAAGATACCACTTATGGCCAACTAATAGCTGAAATTGATCGCCTAGACGATCCTGCGACCATTGATCTTGGTTTTATGCTCCTTTCATTGAGTGGAGAGACAATAGAAAAAATTAATGATGGGATTAATCAGTTATGTGAATTACATAAAGCGGATGGAAAGCATCATGATTTAACCTTGGGTGTAGATCAAGGTAAAACCGGACTAACCATCCACTTTAATGGTGACAAGGCAAATGTTGCTGGCCCTAGGTTAAAGAATCACTGCGAAAAAAGAAAATACGCTCTAAAAGCCGATACTTGGTTTGGGCTTTGCCTAGATCCAGTAAGCAGAAAAATCAAATTCGGGCTTGAGTTGAAATTTGATTGGGTGCAATCCGATGAAATGGATCAAGCAACTAAATATCTTCCAAAACCTCAGAGTTTTAAGAATGGTGGGCGAGTGGTCTTTTCCACAATAAGGAGAAATGGAAAGAAAATAGGTCGGAATGATCCATGCCCCTGCGGTAGCCAGAAAAAGTATAAAAAGTGTTGTCTGATTTAGGGGGGGCGGTGTATCGCCTAACAGGTCAAGCATGCGGACTTGGTAAAGCTGTCACCTTATTCGCTTGTGCAAAAAAGTCGCCAACTTCACCAAGCCGGTGTTTGAGGCGTTAGGCAACGGAATTGAGTATGAATCTGACCAGTACCGAGCGAGAAGCCATAGGCTTATGCATCTGCACAGAGGCGGTTAACGAGATAGTTAATCATGCCTTGCTTGACGTCAGAAAAAGCTCGAGCTCCGCTGGCGAAGCGCTTGTTTATTTCAAGGATATTGTTCATCGGTCGTTGTTCATTATTCGATTCCTTGATTTCGCCAAAGAAGCTGGAGACAGTCGATTAACCGGCGTTTCAGGATCTTGTGTTGATATTCTCGATACGGTTTGCACCAATAAGTACCTTGGTGTTGATGGCAGCGGTTGCAAACTCGAAGGTGCGGTTAAAGAATTGAGATATTGGTTAAATCAAAAGGCCCCTGTGAAACTTTGGTTGCCCACACTGGATGTGAATGCAGAAATAGAAGTGCCAAGAATTGAGCTTTTAAAAATTTCCGGAAACAGTTCAAAGCATAATATTTCAAGATTAACTGGTGTTTCCAAAGGTATTCATAGGATTCTCTCTGATCACGGCTACGACGTTCCTGTTGAGTTGATTCCTCTTGCGTTAGAAGATTTTCAGGAGCACCTGGAACAAAATTATTTCATCTATTATGCAACCTGGATGGCGGAATTGTTAAACGAGGTACGCTGGGGGGTTCAGAGATACTTGGAGCCCTTGTTCGTAGTTTCGTACAAACCCGGAAATGATGGGCTGTCCTATCGGTTCGATTATCCAGATGGGATAACTCAGGAGATTGCTAAACAATGGTTTTGGCGCTTGATGAATCACATCAGGTCTGGCCCATATGTAGATCGTTTTCACACTCCCAATAGCCTTAAAGAGCAGAGCTCGCTTGAATGGTAGTTATGAGTCCAGTGCCTAACAAGAACAGTCACGGCGACGTCTACTACATTGCTGCTTCGCCTTCATTCCGCAGCCGCGCGTGCTGTTGGCGTTCAGGCTGCAGGAAATCCCGCTGCTCCCCGCGTGTCGAGCCCCTATCTGGGATCTATGATATTTTTCGCTCCTGCAATCGATCCGCTATGAATTTCGTAGGGGCTTTTGGGGATGAAAGAACCGCAGTGGGCGATTCGATGACAGTGGCCGGTTTCGGCTTTCGCCGCGGGGCACAGCTGGCGTCGTTGTTTGATGCGCTGGAACGGATCGAGGCAGAGTGTGGCGCCGTTGATCGGCTGGCCGCGGCGCAGTCGATGTTGCCGCTGGTTCAGGCGTTGGGACGCGCGCGGGGCATGGCGGTAATCGCCGTGGAAGATGCCGCCCTGCCAACCGCTGTTACCCTGACTCACTCCCAACAGAGCCTGGAGGCCCGGGGCACGGGCAGCGTTGCGGAGGCGGTGGCCCTGCTGGCGGCGGGGCCGGGTGCGGCATTGCTTGGGCCGCGGTTGATTTCGACGGACCGAATGGCCACCGTAGCGGTCGCCCGACGCTTTATAGAGGTGCCCTGATAGGATACTCAGCATGACCATACACTTTATTGGCGCCGGCCCCGGTGCCCCGGACCTGCTGACGCTGCGCGGCCGGGATCTTATCGCGTCTTCTCCCGTATGCCTCTACGCGGGGTCGCTGGTGCCTGAGCAGCTGCTCGAGCACTGCCCGCCAGGCGCGCGGATCGTCAATACCGCGCCGCTCTCCCTGGATGAGATCGTCGCCGAGATGCGCAGCGCCCATGCCGCGGGCCTGGATGTGGCGCGGCTGCACTCCGGGGATCTGTCGGTATGGTCCGCCATGGGCGAGCAGCTGCGCCGCCTGCGCCAGCTCGCCATTCCCTATGCCATTACGCCGGGTGTGCCGTCCTTCGCCGCGGCCGCCGCTAGCCTGGGCCAGGAGCTGACGCTGCCGGGGGTGGCGCAGTCCGTGGTGCTGACCCGCACGCCGGGGCGCGCCAGCGCTATGCCGGACGGCGAGACCCTGGCCAACTTCGCCAGGAGCGGGGCCACCCTGGCGATTCATCTCTCCATCCATCACCTCGATCAGGTGGTAGAAGACCTGGTGCCGTTTTACGGCGCGGATTGCCCGGCGGCCATCGTCTGGCGCGCCAGCTGGCCCGATGAGCGGGTGATCCGCGGGAGCCTTGCGAGCCTGGCCGCCCAGGTCGATGGCAGCCTGCAGCGCACGGCGCTGATCCTGGTGGGCCCGGTGCTGGGCAGTGAGGACTTCGAGGAGAGTAGCCTCTACTCAGTGGGCTACGACCGGCGCTTTCGGCCCCAGTCGGCGGACTCGCCCTTCGCCGGCTTCGCTGACGAGAGAGGCGAGGCATGATCCAGCTCTCGCTGATCGGCATCGGCACCGGCAACCCCGAGCATGTCACCCTGGCCGCGGTGCGGGCGCTGAATGACGCGGAGCTGATCCTGCTGCCGCGCAAGGGCGATGGCAAGTCGGACCTGGTGGATCTGCGCCGGCTACTGTGTCGCGATCTGCTTGAGGCGTCGTCACGCACCCGGGTCGTGGAGTTCGATCTACCGCAGCGGGACGGCCGCGCCGACTACCTGGGCGCGGTGGACGACTGGCATGAAGCGATTGCCGGGGTGTGGGCAGCGCTGATGGCGACGCACCTGCCCGAGGGCGGGCGGGTCGGCATGCTGATCTGGGGCGATCCGTCGCTCTACGACAGCAGCCTGCGTATTGCCGGTCGGTTACGCGACGCGGGCCAGGCGCTCGAGATACGCGTGGAGCCCGGTATCACCAGCCTACAGGTTCTCACCGCCGAGCACCGTATCCCCCTCAATGCGCTGGCCGAACCGGTGCAGATCACCACCGGGCGGCGCCTGCGCGAGCGCGGTTGGCCTGATGATGCGGCAAGCGTGGCGGTGATGCTCGACAGCGGCGGGGCGTTCGCGTCGCTGCCGCCGGAGGGCCTGTATATCTGGTGGGGCGCCTACCTGGGTATGGACAAGCAGCGCCTGATCGACGGCTGGCTGGAGGATGTGGCCGCGTCGATCATCGAGCAGCGTGCCGCCCTGCGCGAGCGCCACGGCTGGATCATGGATGTCTATCTATTACGGCGGATGTAATGACGGAGAGTGGAATGAAAACGGTCGACCCCCAGCGCCATGCCGAGCGCATGGCCCACAAGCAGAAGATCATGAACGAGCGCATCGCCCGCGCCGACAAGGAGCAGGGTGTGCTGCTGGTGCTAACCGGCCCCGGCAAGGGCAAGAGCAGCTCCGGCTTCGGCATGTTGGCACGCGCCCTGGGCCATGGCATGAAGGCGGGGGTGGTGCAGTTCATCAAGGGCAAGTTCCAGACCGGCGAGGAGGCCTTCTTTCGCCAGCAGCCAAGCGTCGATTACCACGTGATGGGCGAGGGCTACACCTGGGATACCCAGGACCGCGACAAGGACGTGCAAGCCGCCGAGGCGGCCTGGGAGGTGGCCCGCGGCATGCTCAGGGATCCCGCGGTCGATCTGGTGCTGCTCGACGAGCTCAATATCGCCCTGCGCCACGGCTACCTGGACCTCGACCGGGTACTGGACGACCTGCAGGCGCGGCCCGCCATGCAGCATGTGGTGGTCACCGGCCGCCATGCCCCGGAGGCGCTGATCGAGCTGGCCGATACCGTGACCGAGATGCGCGTGGTCAAGCACGCCTTCAAGGAGCAGGGTATCAAGGCGCAGAAGGGCATCGAACTGTGATCTCAGATCACGCTTTCCCGGAGGCGCAGCGGGAGGGGCTCTATCGCGCCATCCACGAGCGTCGGGACGTGCGTGCCCAGTTCCTGCCGGAGCCGATTCCCCCGGAGGTGCTGGCGCGGCTGCTGGACGCTGCCCATCATGCGCCGTCGGTGGGCTTCATGCAGCCCTGGGACTTCCTGGTTATCGACAGCCTGGCGGTGCGCGAGCGGGTGCATCGGCTGTTCCAGCGCGAGAATGCCAAGGCCGCCGAGCACTACGCCAATGAGCGCGGCGAGCTCTATCGACGCCTCAAGCTGGAGGGGATTCTGGATAGCCCGCTCAACCTCTGCATTACCTGCGACCGTACCCGGGGCGGGGAGCACGTGCTGGGCCGCAACAGTATCGTCGAGACCGACCTGTTCAGCACCTGCCTGGCGGTGCAGAACCTGTGGCTGGCGGCGCGGGCCGAGGGCATCGGGGTGGGCTGGGTGAGTATCCTCGATCAGCACGAATTGGCCGAGGTGCTGGGCCTACCCGAGCAGGTCTACCCCCTGGCTTACCTGTGCCTGGGCTATGTCAGCGAGTTCCTGGAGCAGCCCGAGCTGGCTCGCTCCGGATGGCGGCAGCGCCTGCCCCTGGCGGAGCTGGTGCACGGCAACGGCTGGGGGCAGCCGCTGGCGGATGACGCGCTACAAGAGGCGCTGTGCGAGGGGCACAAGGACATAGAACGCTAGCCAATCGGCCTAGCGTGAGCGGCTGGCGTCCAGCAGATAGGTTCGAAGCTGCTGCTCCTCGCGCATGACGTGAAGAATGAGTACCCCTTCCTCGCTTGCGCGGTAGAAGATACGGCAGGGGGGCCCGATGACTTCCCGATAGATGCTCCCGGGAAGTTCCGGTGGCGTTCGGCCTGACTGCGGAAAGGCGTGCAAGCGCTCGGTGGCGTCGAACACGGCCTCGACGAGACGGCCGGCGGCGGCAGGATTGTCGAGGGCGATGTATTCGGCGATGGCGTCCAGGTCGGTGAGGGCGGGTTCTGCCCAGATCACCTCAGCCATTTGCGCATCTTCTCCTTGGCCTCGTCCTGGCCGTAGGTGCGCCCCTCGAGCGCGGCCCGCTCGCCGCGGGAGAGCCCATCCAGCAACGCCAGGCGGCGCTGCATGAGCTCGTAGTCTTCCACATCGACAAGGTACGCGGAGGGCTTGCCATGCTCCGTGATCAGCACCGGCTCCTTGGAGCTATGCAGCTCGGCAAGGATGTTGGTGGCCTGGCGCTTCAGGTTGGTAACCAGTTCGACTTTCATGCGGCTCACCGTCTATGGGTGGTGAGTGATACTATAGTGCCACTTTTTTGGCGCGACAAACGGTAATGGAGCGTGCAGCCATGCCCACCCTGATGATCCAGGGCACTACCTCGGATGCCGGCAAGAGCACTGTCGTGGCGGGGCTATGCCGGGCCCTGGCGCGGCGCGGGGTGTCGGTGGCGCCGTTCAAGCCGCAGAACATGGCGCTCAACAGCGCGGTAACGGTGGACGGTGGCGAGATCGGCCGCTCCACGGCGCTGCAGGCGCTGGCAGCAGGCGTCGAGCCGCACAGCGACATGAACCCGGTGCTGCTCAAGCCCGAGAGCGACCGCGGCGCCCAGGTGATCCTGCGCGGACGGGTGCACGGCCATATGGATGCGCTGGACTATCACGCCTACAAGCGCACTGCGCGGGAGAGCGTGCTGGCGGCCTGGCAGGCGCTCTCTTCTCGGTATGACGTGATCATTGCCGAGGGCGCCGGCAGCCCGGCGGAGATCAACCTGCGCGCCAACGATATCGCCAACATGGGCTTCGCCGAGATGGTGGATTGCCCGGTGGTGCTGGTCGGCGATATCGACCGCGGCGGAGTCTTCGCCCAGCTGGTCGGCACCCTGGAGCTGCTCAGCGCGAGCGAACGCTCACGTACCCGCGGCTTCATCGTCAACCGCTTCCGCGGCGATATGGCGCTGCTGCAGCCGGGCCTCGACTGGCTCACCGAGCGAACCGCCAAGCCGGTGTTTGGCACGCTGCCCTACCTGCAGGGGCTGTTGCTCGACGCCGAGGACAGCGTGGGGCTGCACGGTGTGGCGTCGGATGCCGCGGCGCTTCGCGTGGTGGTGCCGGCGCTGCCGCGGATCAGCAATCACAACGACTTCGACCCGCTGCGCCTCCATCCGCAGGTCGAGCTCAGCTTTGTCGGGCCTGGGCAAGCGATCCCCGCCGCCGACCTGATCATCCTGCCGGGCAGCAAGAGCACCCGCAGCGATCTCGCCTGGCTGCGCGCCCAGGGCTGGGAGGCGGCGATCCGGCGCCATCTGCGCTATGGCGGCAAGCTGCTGGGCATCTGCGGCGGCTTGCAGATGCTGGGCCGGGCGATACACGACCCGGATGGCCTGGAGGGGCCGGCCGGCTCGACGCTGGGGCTCGGGCTGCTCGAGTTCGAGACGCGCATGGTCGCCGGCAAGCAGCTGCGCAATGTGAGTGGGCGCCTGCTGCCCGACGGCGTGCCGATAGGCGGCTACGAGATCCATAACGGTGTCAGCGAAGGGCCGGCCCTGGCGCGCCCGCTATGCGAGCTTGACGGCCGCCCCGAGGGTGCCGTCAGCGACGATGGCCAGATCATGGGCAGCTACCTGCACGGGCTGTTCGACCAGCCCCAGGCGTGCCAGGCGCTGCTGGCGCGCTGCGGGCTGCACGATGGCGGGGCGGTGGACTACGCCGCCCATCGCCAGCGTGAACTCGATCGCCTGGCCGATACCCTTGAGCAGCACCTGGATATCGACGCCCTGCTAGCGTGACTCAACGCCGCGGCCCCTCGTGGAGCACCAACTCGACCCGGCGATTGGCGGCACGGCCCTCGGCGGTCTCGTTGCTCTCCAGTGGCTGGGTATCGGCGTAGCCGATGGCGCGCAGCTGCGACTCGGGGATGTCCTGCTCCTGCAGGTAGCGCACCACGGCGATGGCGCGGGCGCCGGAAAGCTCCCAGTTGGAGGGGAAGCGCGGCGTGGCGATCGGTACGTCGTCGGTATGCCCCTCCACCGAGATGCGCCCATCGAAGGCCAGTAGCGTGCCGAGCAGGCTTTCCAGCACCTGGCGGCCGTCGCCGGTGAGGTCGGCCTGGCCGCTGGCGAACAGCAGGTTGTCGTCGATGCGCAGGGTCACCCCTTCGTTGCCGCGGGTGACCGAGACGCCCTCCGGCATCAGCCCTTCGAGCTGGGGAAGCAGGCCGCTATGGCGCGGCTGTAGGCCAGCACTGCGCGAGCCGGCGGCGTGTGCCGCCGCGGCAATCGCCGATTCGCTGAGGGTGGGCGACTCGCCGGCGAACTGCTGGCCGCGCTCACCGAGCCCATTGCCGGCCAGCGACAGCAGCAACACGAACAGGGTGAT
Source organism: Franzmannia qiaohouensis (assembly GCF_031451695.1). Lineage (NCBI taxonomy): Bacteria > Pseudomonadati > Pseudomonadota > Gammaproteobacteria > Oceanospirillales > Halomonadaceae > Franzmannia > Franzmannia qiaohouensis. Next base: position 22,899 of record NZ_JARWAM010000002.1, on the reverse strand, counting down.
CAGCAGCGTCAACACGTCGAGGTAGCTGATCAGCCAGCTCTCGCCTTCATCTTCTCCGCCGCCGGGCAGCAGGTCCTGATGGCTGTGGTGCGCGTTAGACATGCTGGCCGGCCTCGTCGTCATCGCGCCGCGGTACTTTGGGGTCGTTGATCTCGTCGTGGAAATTGGCCACAAAGGAGTTGAGAGTCTCCTCGATGAACGACGGCAGGCGCCGCTTGGTGATCAGTGAGATGCCCTCGAGCACCATGTTCATGGCGATCAGCCGCTCCTCGGTGCGCCGCTCGAGCTTCACGGCAATGGGCTTGAACACCAGGTTGGCGAGCAGGATGCCGTAGAAGGTGGTGAGCAGTGCCACCGCCATGCGCGGGCCGATCACGCCGACGTCGCCGGCTTCCATCACCTCCAGCATGTTCACCAGACCGACCAGGGTGCCGATCATGCCGAAGGCCGGGGCATAGGTGGCCATGGTGCGAAAGATCTGCGCCTCAGCGTGCTCGCGGGCCTTGAGCCGGGCGATGCGCCAGCGCAGCAGGTCGATGATCTCCTGCTCCTTGGTGTTGGCGATTACCAACTGGATACCGGTACGCAGGAAGGGGTTGCGGGTGGTCTCCAGTGCTTCCTCCACGGCCTGGACATTGCCTTGGAACCACAGCCGCGACATGTCTACCAGCTCCTTGATGTCGTCGCGGGCGTAGGTGTTCTCGCGGCGAAAGACGATGCCGACCAGGCGTGTGACACGGACCACTTCGCGCAGCGGGTAGCTGATGAAGGTGGCGGCGAGGGTGCCGGTGAGGACGATGGCGAGCCCCGGCAGATTGATAAAGCTGGCCGGCGACTCGGCGGTGAACAGCAACACACTGGCCAGCAGCAGGATGCTGGCGAAGATGCCGATAATGGTTGATGGATTCATGCAGGGTTCCTTGCCGAAAGTGCGCGACGGGGTTATTCGCACTATCGGCAGGGCAGCCGGGGGCCTTGAACGCTAGCTGCCCCGGCCTTGATCTGGGTCAAGTCTCGGTCAGGCGCTCGGCTAGGGAGGCGGATTCGGGGAGGTGGTGCTTGAACAGCGCCGGATCATCGCTGATTACGCCGTCGACGCCCCAGTCCCACTGCGGGGCGAAGGCGACGGGATCGTTGGGCGTGTAGCAGAACAGCGCGTAGCCGGCATCCTTGATCTCACGGGCGCGCTTTTCTTTCAGCTTGCGCCAATCAACGTGCAGGCTGAAGGCGTTAAGCGTCTTGGCGTCGCGTTGCCACTCCCGCGGTGCTTTCTCGTAGAGCAGACCAATTCGCAGCCGCTTGGGGTCGGGCTGGGCGTCACGGGCGGCGTCCAGCGCCGTGCGGTTGAACGAGGAGACGATCAGTCGCTCGGCGGGCAGCGCGGCGAGAGCCTTGGGCATGACCGCTTCTACCAGTCTCAGCGGGTCGCGGCCGCGGTTGACCTTGAGCTCGAGGTTGACGCCCATCTCCAGCTCGTTGAGCAGGGCCAGCATCTCGTCGAGGGTGGCCATGCGCTCTTCGGCAAAATGGCGGCTGAACCAGCTGCCCACATCCAGCGCCTTGGCGCGTTCGAGGTCGAGCTTGGCCAGCTTGCCGCGGCTGTTGGAACAGCGTCGCACGCCGTTGTCGTGCCAGATCACCGGGGTGCCGTCGCCGAGCAGTTGCACGTCGATCTCCACCCAGTCGCAGCCGATCTGCTTGGCCGCGCGCACCGCGCTCAGGGTGTTCTCCGGCAGGTGCGCCGATAGCCCACGGTGAGCAATGGTGCGGGGAAGCCCATCGGCGGTAGTGGCGTATGACATTCGCTAGGCCCTCCTGAGTGTTTGGCCGAGATTATCTCAGCATGATGACAACCACATTACTTACCTGTCTGGCCCGAGGACGATTGCCGTTGCAGCCAAGCGAAGAACGCCGGGGACCGGCCGAAAAGGCGGTTTGCGCCATGGATGGCGCAAGGTAGCGCCCAGGGATGGGTTTACAGCGCCGCCTTGTAGGCCGGTCGACGGATCAGTTCGAGCGGTACGGCCCTGGCCTCGGGCACCCATCCCCAGGATATGCTAGGCTGCGCGGTTTTGGGCGCGCCGGCAAGCACGCCGTACGTGGAATCGAGGTGGTCGAATGAAGGTCTTGCATGTCACCGATGTCGCCCAGCGCGACGCCTGTCTGGCGCGGCTGTGCGCCGAGTACTATGGCCAGTCGGCGGGGTTGACCCCGCTGGTGGTGTTTGCCGGCACCCGGCGGGTACTGTTCGCCGAGGAGGCGGCGCGGCTACTGGCGCTGGTCGATGCCAAGGGCGCGCCCCAGGCGCTGGCGCTGCTGGTGCTCGACGAGGCCGGCGAGGGCATGACGCTGCGCCTGGCGTGCCGTCTCGGCGACGACGACGAGCCCAAGCGGCGCCTGGTCGCCGAGCTGGCGCTCAAGGCACCGCTGCGGGTCGATGCTATCGATGCCGAGCAGGAAGCCTTCTACCAGTCGTGCGGTATCAGCCGCTGGTTTGGCGGCGAGCAGGGCGCCCGCATTGGCCTGGCGGCAGGGCATCCGGCCACCCAACTGGCGGCGCTGGCAGCGACGATCAAGATCGATGAGCAGCAGGTGCTGCGGCGTTTCAAGCACGATGCCAAGGCCTTCGAGGCGGAAAAGCGCAACTTCGTTGAAGGGCTCGAGGCCTTCCCCGCCGCGCTGACTTGACCGGGGCACGAAACAGCGTTTGGATAGCGTGACATCCCGTTAGCAATCTAAGGAAGCATCCATGGCCAAGCGTATTCAGTTTGCCAAGACCGGTGGCCCCGAGGTCCTCGAGCTAGTCGACGTCGAGCCCAAGGCGCCCGGCGCCGGCGAGGTCCAGGTCCGCAATCAGGCGGTGGGCCTCAACTTTATCGATATCTACTTCCGCACCGGGCTCTATCCGGCGCCGTCGATGCCCTCTGGCCTCGGCACCGAGGGGGCCGGCGTGGTCGAGTCAGTCGGCGAGGGCGTCACCCACCTCAAGGTCGGCGACCGCGTCGGCTACGCCCAGGGGCCGCTGGGTGCCTACGCCGAGCTGCATACCCTGCCGGCCGCCAAGGTCGCCGTGCTGCCCGACGGCATCGACTGCGATACCGCTGCGGCCAGCATGCTCAAGGGGCTGACCGTGCAGTACCTGATGCGCCAGACCTACGAGCTCAAGGGCGGCGAAACCATCCTGTGGCACGCCGCGGCCGGCGGCGTCGGCTCGATCGCCTGCCAGTGGGCCCGCGCGCTGGGCGTCAAGCTGATCGGCACCGTCAGCTCGCCGGAGAAGGCCGAGCTGGCCAAGCAGAATGGCGCCTGGGCAACCATCGACTATACCAAGGAGGATGTCGTCGAGCGGGTCAAGGAGCTGACCAATGGCGAGATGTGTGACGTGGTCTACGACTCGGTGGGCAAGGACACCTGGGAGACCTCGCTGGACTGCCTCAAGCCGCGCGCGCTGATGGTCAGCTTCGGCAACGCCTCGGGCGCCGTGGAGGGGGTCAATATCGGCATCCTCAACCAGAAGGGCTCGCTGTTCGTGACCCGCCCCAGCCTCAACGGCTACGCCGATACCCGCGAGCGCTTCGAGGCGATGTGCAACGATCTGTTCGGTATGCTCGAGAGCGGCAAGATCAAGATCGACATCGCCCAGCGCTTCGCCCTGGAAGAGGCCGGCAAGGCCCAGCAGGCGCTGGCCAGCCGCCAGACCACCGGCTCGACCATCCTGCTGCCCTGAGACTCCCGCTCACAGGCACCCACGGCGCCCGCCTGTTCAGGCGGGCGCCGTCGTTGTTACTCCAGGTCGATATAGGCGCCGAGCTCGCGCATCCGCGACTCGAAGCGCGAGACGTTGTCGACCAGCGCTTCCGGCCCGTAGGCGACGCACTCGGCGAGAATGGCTTCGATCAGGGTGATCGCCGACAGAATCGATGGAAAGAAGTGCGGCGTGGCGGTGGCGATATTGAAGGTCAGCGCGGCCCCCGGCACCAGCGGCGAACGCAGGGTGTCGGTCACCACGATCGCCTCGACGCCGTTGGCGCGGGTCACCTCCAGGGCTCTCACGGTCTCGGCGCAGTAGGGGTCGAAGCCGAAGGCCACCACCACGTCGCCCTCGCCAAAGGTGGCGAGCTCGGTGAGCAGGCCACCTTCCTGGCCGCGAATCAGCTGCACGTTGGGCATGGCGATACGCCCCACGTAGGCGAAGTGATAGGCGCAGGCAAAGGCGTCGCGAAATCCCACCACGGCTACCTTGCCGGCGGCCAGCAGGCGCTCCGCGGCAGCGCGAACCTTGGGCTGCATGTCGGCGGTGAACAGCCGGCCGATATTGTCGAAGGCGGTGTCGCCAACGTCGACGAATACCTGGTCGTCGCTCCCGGCCAGCGCCTTGAGGCTCGAGGCGCGTCCGCTCAGTTCGATGGGGCCGGCCTGAACCGCCGACTGGAAGATCTCGCGGAACTGCTCGTAGCTGTCGAAACCGAGCCGCTTGGCCAGCCGCATCAGCGTCGAGGAGGTCACCCCAGCGGCCGCCGCGGACTTGCGGATCGACTGAAAGGCGATCTCCATCGGATGGTCGAGCACGTAGCGTGCGGCCAGCTTTAGCTGCGGGCTAAGTTCGGCATAGCTCTCTGCAAGCGCCTGATTGACGCTGTCGAGGGGAGCGGTGGCGTTGTCCTGCGTCATCCTGACCTCGTGTTGTATGGCAGTCCGGGTCGGTGTTTGGCGCGGCATTGTAGCGCATTGGCGTGCCGATGAGTGTCACAAATGCATCAAAGTGATAAATATCATAACACGAGTGTGTTGACATGCCTCGGCGTGCGACTTTAGCATTGCCGTCAATACATATGTGTCACGATGAATGGCATTGCGGCACTTATGTCCCGTCCATCATGGAGTCAGGCACCCGCCGAGGAGAACCGATGCGTCGCCCCACCTACGAGACGTTGATCGTCGAGCCCCGCGATACGATCACGATCATTCGTTTCAATCGCCCCCAGCGTCTCAATGCCGTCGTCGAAACGCTCTACCGTGAACTGCTGCTGGCCCTGGCCGAGGCGGAGCGCGACCCCAAGGTGCGGGCGGTGATCCTGACCGGCGAGGGGCGGGCGTTCTGCGTCGGCGCGGACATGAAGGAGCACGGTGGCGCGTCGCGCACCCTCTATCAGCGTCGCCAGTACCTGCAGTTGGGCAATGACGTATGCGAGGCGATCCTGCGCCTCGACAAGCCGGTGATCGCTGCGGTCAACGGCTATGCGCTGGGCGCCGGCGCCGAAATGGCGGTGGCCTGCGATTTCATCCTGATGGCAGATGAAGCGCAGCTGGGCTTCCCCGAGACCAGCATCGGTACCTGCGTGGGCGGCGGCGTTTCCAAGCTGCTGCCACAGCTGGTGGGCCTGGGCATGGCGCGCGAGCTGCTCTATACCGGCAAGCGAATCGACGGCGAGCAGGCCACCCGCATTGGCCTGGCCAGCGACCACTGGCCGGCCGCGTCGCTGCTCCAGGAGGCCGAGCGGCTGGCCCAGACCCTGGCCAAGCAGGCGCCGGTATCCATGGCGATGCTCAAGCGGCTGGTCAACCAGGCCAGCGAAACCGGGCTGGAAAGTCAGCTGCAGCAGGAGCTGGATGCGGTCTTCACCTGTTCCACCACCGATGACTGGCAGGAGGGCGTCGATGCCTTTGCCGAGAAGCGTACGCCGCGCTTCAAGGGGCAGTGAACATGAATCCCATCGAAGGACACCTGCCCAGCCGCAGCCCGCTGCACGATATTCTGGCGCCCACCGGCATCGCCGTGATCGGCGCCTCGTCCGATCCCACCAAGCGTGGCTACAAGGCCATGGTCGGCCTGATCAAGGATGGCTACCGCGGTGACATCTATCCGGTCAATCCCAAGGCCGACATGATCCTCGGGGTCAAGGCCTGGCCGTCGGTGACGGCGATCCCCGGCAGCCCCGAACTGGCGCTGATCTGCACGCCGGCGGCCAGCGTGCCCGAGCTGATCGCCGAGTGCGGCCGGCGCGGCATCAGGGGGGCGGTGATACTGGCCAGCGGCTTCGCCGAGATCGGCGGCGAAGGGGCGGCCCTGGAACAGGCGATGATGGACAAGGCGCGCGCCCACGGCGTGCGCATCATCGGCCCCAACACCTCGGGGATCTTCAATCTCCACCATCGCATCAACCTGCTGGCGCTGGACAATGTGCGCCCCGGCGACGTGGGCATCATCTCGCAGTCGGGCAACATGCTGCTGTCGCTGGCGCTGGAGGCCCAGCACAACGGCCAGGTGGGTTTCTCGACCTACGTTGGCCCTGGCAACCAGAGCGACATCGGCTTCAACGACTACCTGCGCTACCTGGGCGAGGATGAACATACCCGGGTGGCGACGCTCTACGTCGAAGGCTTCCGCGACGGCCGCAAGTTCCTCGACGTGGCCCGCGAGGTTACCGCCATGAAGCCGGTGGTGGTCTACAAGTCGGGCTCCACGGAGCAGGGCCAGAAGGCCGCCAGCTCGCACACCGGTGCGCTGGCCGGCAGCTACGCCATGACCGTGGACCTGCTCAAGCAGGCCGGGGTCAGCGTGGTGCAGTACTCCGACGAGATCCTGCCGGTGGCCGAGGGGCTTGGGCTGCTGCAGAAGGCCAGCGGCAAGCGCGTGGCGGTAATCTCCGACGGCGGCGGCCAGGCCACTATCGCCTCCGACCGGCTGGCCGAGGCGGGCCTGGAGCTCGCCGAGCTCAGCAAGGCGACCCGTGACCGGCTGCGCGCGATCCTGTTCCCCCAGGCGTCTACCGTCAATCCGGTGGACGTGGCCGGCTCCACCGACGCCAATCCCTCGCTGCTGGCGACCTGCATGGAGATCGTTGCCGCCGACGATAACGTCGACAGCGTGTTTCTGGTCGGCATGTTCGGCGGCTACAGCATCCGCTTCGCCGAGTCGCTGCTGGGCGATGAGATGCGCGGCGCCGAGGCGATGGTCGATCTGGCCAAGGCGATCACCAAGCCGCTGGTGATCTACAGCCTCTATACCCCGGTCAAGCCGCCGGCGCTGCGCCGCCTGCACGAGGCGGGGCTGCCGATCTATGCCTCCATCGAGCATGCCGTGCGGCTGCTGGCGGCCCTCGGCGAGCGCGGCCACTATCTGAATGCCAGCCGCGCCCATCGTCTGCCGCCGGCGGTGCCCCGCGACCCCGACAGCGCCACAGCCATCAATGCTGCGCTGTCTGCCGGCCGCGACCTGCTCGAGCCCGAGGCCAAGGCGCTGCTGCGCGCCCACGGTGTGCCGGTGCTCGAGGAGCGGCTGGTCACGGGGCCCGAGCAACTGGCCGCAGTGGCCGCCGAGCTAGGCGGAGTGCCGCTGGCGATGAAGGTGGTCTCCAAGGACATTCTGCACAAGTCCGATGCCGGCGGGGTGCGCCTCAACCTGGTTGGCGAAGCGGCACTCAGTGCGGCGCGGGAGGCGATCCTGGCGTCGTGTCGCGCCTACGATCCCGGCGCCGAGATCGAGGGGGTGCTGGTGGCACCGATGGCGCCCAAGGGCGTCGAGGTGATCGTCGGCGTGAGCCGCGACCCGATCTTCGGTCCGGTGCTGATGTTCGGCCTTGGTGGTATCTTCGTCGAAGTGCTGGAGGACGTAGCCTTCCGGGCGATTCCGCTGTCACCCTTCGATGCGCGCTCGATGGTCGACCAGATCAAGGCGCGCAAGATTCTCGATGGCGTGCGCGGCGAGCAGGCAGTGGACCGCGAGGCGCTGGTGGCGCTGCTGCTGAGCGTCTCGAGCATCGTCTCGGCGTATCCAGAGATCGCCGAGCTGGACCTCAATCCGGTGATTGCCAACGCCGATGGCTATGCGCTGGTCGATGCGCGCATCATCCTCGATTCCCCGACCCAGGAGACCTCGTCATGACCACTGTGCCGCTGCCTTCGCTGACTGACGCCAGGCTGACCCTGGAGGCGCGCGTGGCGACCCTGACCCTGGATCGTCACGACGTGCGCAACGCCCTGACCGGCACCGGGCTGGTAGACGATATCGTCGCCGTGGCCGAGTGGGTCAACCGCTGCGACGAGGTCTCGGTGCTGGTGATCACCGGCGCCGGCTCGGCGTTCAGCGCCGGCGGCAACGTCAAGGACATGGCCCAGCGCGGCGGCGACTTCGCCGGCGACGTGGCCGAGGTCGCCGAGCGCTACCGGCGCGGTATCCAGCGTATCCCGCTGGCGCTGCAGGGCGTCGAGGTGCCGATCATCGCCGCGGTCAACGGCCCGGCCATCGGCGCAGGCTTCGACCTGGCCAATATGGCCGATGTTCGCATCGCTTCTGACAGGGCCAAGTTCGGCGAGACCTTCCTCAACCTGGGGATCATCCCCGGCGACGGCGGCGCCTGGTTTCTGCAGCGCCTGATCGGCTATCAGCGCGCCTTCGAGCTGACCCTCTCGGGGCGGGTGGTGGGCGCCGAGGAGGCCCGTGAGTACGGCATCGTGCTCGAGGTGGTCGAGCACGATGCGCTGATGAGCCGGGTAGGCGAGCTGGCGGCGCAGTTTGCCGCCCAGCCGCCCAAGGCGACGCGACTCACCAAGCGCCTGATGAAGCAGGGCAGTCGCATGGAGCTCAAGGACTTTCTCGACCTGTGCGCGACCTTCCAGGGGATCTGCCATAACGAGCCGGAGCATCTAGACGCGGTCAATCGCATGCTGGAGAAGATGGCCAGGTAGTCTCGCGCGATCGGTATCCACTGGATGGCGTCAAGGCCCTGCTTCGGCAGGGCTTTTTGGTAACACTCCCAAAAAATGCTGGTGTTACCAGGAATGTCCTGTTGTGCTGGTGACGGTGCTACTCAACAGGGAGGTGAGAAAGCCGTGGCCGACAGTACGCTGGTGTTCATCGTTCTGGGACTCACCCTGGCGGCCTTCGTCTGGGGGCGTTTCCGCTACGACCTGGTAGCACTCACTGCGCTGCTGGCGTCGGTGATGCTGGGGCTGGTGGAGGCCGACGACGCGTTCATGGGCTTCGGCCATCCGGCGGTGATTACCGTGGCCGCTGTGCTGGTGCTGAGCAAGGGCTTCGAACGCTCGGGGCTGGTCGATGTGATTGCCGAGCAGGCGCTCAAGGTGGGCGAGCGGCTGGTGCTGCAGCTGCTGGTGTTGACCGGCACCGTCACGGTGCTCTCGGCGGTAATGAACAACGTCGGGGCGCTGGCACTGCTGCTGCCGGTGGCGATGCGCATGGCCCGCGAGCACAACAGCTCGCCCTCGCTACTGCTGATGCCGCTGGCCTTCGGCTCGCTGCTGGGCGGCCTGATGACGCTGATCGGTACCCCGCCCAATATCATCATTGCCAGCTACCGCGGCGCCCAGACCGGCGATAACTTCGGCATGTTCTCCTTTTTCCCCGTCGGCGTAGTGGTCGCGGCGGTGGGGCTTGCCTTCATCGTGCTGGTGGGCTGGCGATTGACCCCGCGCCGCGAGGGGCAGTCATCCGCCGAGGAGCTGTTCGACACCGACAACTACCTGGTCGAGCTCAAGGTGGGGGAGGAGTCCAAGGCCATCGGCTGGACCCTGCGCGAGATGCACGAGGCGCTGGAGGAGACCATTCCGGTGCTGGCGGTGGTGCGTGATGACAAGCGGCGCGCCGGCCACGCCTTCCACGGCAGCCTGCGCGAAGGCGATATCCTGCTGGTGGAGGGCGGCCCCGAGGAGATGAAGCTGCTCGAGGACAAGGCGGGACTGTCGCTGGGGGCGGAGGCCGAGGACGAAGAGGAGGATGCCGATACCGTCAAGGAGGCGGGGCGAGAGGAGGAGACCCGGGATAAGAAGGACAAGCAGGGCAAGAAGAAGCGCAACGGGGTCGATACCGAAGGCCTGCAGCTGGTCGAGGCGGTGGTGCGCAACGACTCGATGATGGTCAACCGCACCGTGGTGCAGCTGCGCCTGCAGAACCAGCACGGCCTGCATCTGGTGGCGGTGGCCCGCGACGGTGCGCGGCTCAAGCAGCGCCTGCGCGAGATCCGCTTCAAACCCGGTGACGTGCTGCTGCTGCAGGGTGACGAGGGCGGGCTGTCCGAAAGCCTGGCGACGCTGGGCTGCCTGCCGCTGGCCAATCGCAATCTGACCATCGGCCAGCCGCGCATGCTGCTGCTGTCGCTGGGTATCTTCCTGCTGGCGATCATCGCCATGCTCACCGACCTGCTGCCGGCGGCGGTGGCGCTCTCCACGGCGGCGCTGGTGTCGCTGCTGGTCGGGGTATTGCCGCTGCGCGACGGCTATCAGGCCATCGACGGGCCGGTGATCGTGCTGCTGGCGGCAATGCTGCCCGTGGGCGAGGCGCTGGATACCAGCGGCGGCGCGGCGCTGATCGCCGAGGCGATGCTGGCGCTGGGCAGCGGCTGGCCGCCGGTGGCGACCCTGGTGGCGCTGTTCGTGATCTCGACGCTGCTCTCCAACGTGATCAACAATGCCGCCGCGGCGCTTTTGATGGCGCCGATTGCCGCCAGCCTGGCGAGCGGCTTCGGCCTGTCGCTCGACCCGTTCCTGATGGTGGTGGCGGTAAGCGCTTCCTGCGCCTTCCTGACACCCATCGGCCACCAGTCGAATACGCTGGTCATGGGGCCGGGGGGCTACCGCTTCAGCGACTATTGGAAGCTCGGCCTGCCGCTGTCGCTTGTGGTGCTGGTGGTGTCGATTCCGATGATCATGCTGGTATGGCCGCTGTAAAGGCATGAAAAAGGGGATGGCCGCCTGGCCATCCCCCCTTTATTGCGACGCTGCGAACGGCGTCGCAGCGCTACGTGGCTGCCTTATTCCGCGGCGGAGAGCCACTCCTCGACAAGGTCCTGATTGTCGGCGACCCACTGCTGAGCGCTCTCGTAGGGGTCGGCGCCGTCTTCCTGGTTCATCAGCATGACTTCGCCCATCTGCTCGGGCGTCCACTCGAAGGCATCGAGGATGGCATACACTTCCGGCATGTCATCGCCGAGGCCCTGGCGTACCACGGTGTGGATCTGCTCGGCGCCGCCGTAGATCTCCTGCGGATCGTCGAGGTACTTGAGATCCCAGCGAGCGAACATCCAGTGCGGCGTCCAGCTGGTGACGACGATGTCTTCCTCGTTGTTGATGGCGCTGCTCAGCGCGGCAACCATGGTGGCATCGCTGCCGCTGCGCAGGCGCAGGTCGAGGCCATACTCGTCGACCACATCCTCGGTCAGGCCCATCAGGCCGGCGCCGGGATCGATGCCGATGATCTCGCCGTCGAACAGATCGGCGTTGTCGTTGAGGTCCTCGATGGAGTCGACGTCGGTGTACTCGGGGACCACCAGGCCGAGCTTGGTGCCGTCCAGGTTGACGCCCAGGTCTTCGACGTTATCGCCGACCCGCTCGAGATATTCGGCGTGGGTGGTGGGCAGCCAGGCCGCGACGATGGCGTCGGCATCGCCGGTGGAGAGTGCCTGCCACATGGCGGCGGCAGACAGTGAGGTCATGTCGACCTCATAGCCGGCCTGTTCGAGCACGGCGCGCACTACGTTGGTGGAAGCGACTTCCGATGCCCATTCGACGTAGGCCAGGTTGACCGTGTCCTGGGCCTGGGCAGCGCCAGCGGCGGTGAGGCCGACGCCCGCGGCCAGCGCCAGGCTGGTGGTGCGGATATGGCGATTCAGCGCTTGCTTCTTCATATTCTTCCCCTCTGAGTAGTTCACTACTACACCATGGTGGTCCGGGTGAATGGATTCAAGGGGCCACCCTGGTCTTACGACTTGCGTTCCTTGCTCAGCGCCTGGGTCAGGCGGTCGAGCAGCATGGCCAGAATGACCACCGCGATGCCCGCTTCGAAGCCGTCGCCGGGGCGCAGCCGCTGGATGGCGCGCCACACTTCGCTGCCCAGGCCGTCGGCGCCGATCATGGCGGCGATGACCACCATCGACAGCGCCAGCATGATGGTCTGGTTGATGCCTGCCATTACCGTCGGCAGCGACAGCGGCAGCTGCACCTTGACCAGCTTCTGGCCGCGGGTGGCGCCGTAGGCGTCGGCGGCTTCGATCAGCTCCTTGGGCACCTGGCGTATGCCTAGGGTGGTGAAGCGGATCGCCGGTGGCATGGAGAAGATCACCGTGGCGAAGATCGCCGAGACCGAGCCGATACCGAAGAACGGGATCGCCGGGATCAGGTAGACGAAGGCCGGCATGGTCTGCATGAAGTCGAGCACCGGCATGATGGTGCGATAGAGCCGCTCGGAGAGCGCTGCGGTGATGCCTACCGGAATGGCGATGATCACTGCCACCAGGGTGGCGATCACCACCAGGGTCAGCGTCTCGATCATCGGGTTCCACAGGCCGAGGTTCCAGATCAGCGCCAGGCCGGCGGCGCCGCCGATGGCGAGCCGGGCGTTGGCCACCTTCCAGCAGATTGCCACGATGATCAGCAGCAGCGCCCAGGGCGGCAGCCACATCAGCGCATCGTTGAGGCCATTGATACCGGTCTGGGTGGCACGGGAAATGGCCCGGGTGACCATCGAGTACTCACTGGTCAGCCAGGTCAGCGCACCTTCGATCCAGCCACCCAGGGGAATACGGGGAATTTCGATAGCCATCATGCATCTCCTGCCGTGGTGGTCGTAGAGGGCTCAGCGATTTGCGTGGGCTCGGCGGCCTGGGCCAACTGGTCGAGTACGGCGCCTTTTACCACCACGCCGAGCAGGCGCTGCTGGTCGTCGACGACCGCGATCGGGAAGCTGTGCTCACTGAACATGGCAAACAGATGGTGCATCGGCTCCTCGAGCGTGACCCGGCGGAAATCCTGGGTCATGACATCGGTGACGCGCTCCTTGCCCTGTTCCAATGCCTGGCTTGCCGCCTCGGCCTCGATCAGGCCAATCAGCTGTTGGTCGCGGTCGATGATGTAGATGGAGTCGAGGCCGTGCTCGCGCATCTTGCGCAGCGCGGTGCGTGGGCCGTCGCTGTCGCGCACCGTGGAGCGAACCCGGCGCATGGCGCTCTCGGCGGTGAGGATGCGCGCCTTGTCGACGCCTTCGATGAAGCGCCGCACATAGTCGTCGGCGGGCTTGGTGAGGATCTCCTCGGGGGTGCCGATCTGTACGATCTCACCATCCTTGAGCAGCACGATGCGGTCGCCGATGGTCAGCGCTTCATCCAGGTCGTGGGTGATGAACACCGTGGTCTTCTTCATGCGGCTCTGGAGCTGCAGCAGCTCCTGCTGCATGTCGCCGCGGATCAGCGGGTCGAGGGCCGAGAAGGCCTCGTCCATCAGCAGTACGCTGGCGTCGTTGGCCAGTGCCCGGGCCAGGCCGACGCGCTGCTGCATGCCGCCGGAGAGCTGGCTGGGGTAGGCGTCTTCCCAGCCATCCAGGCCGACCTGCTTGAGCGCGGTACGGGCGATCTCGCGGCGCTCGGCAGGGTCGATGCCGCGAATCTCGAGGCCGAACTCGGCATTCTTCTGCACGGTGCGATGGGGAAACAGGGCGAAGTTCTGGAACACCATGGAGAAGTGGCGGCGCCGGCACTCGAGTAGCGCTTTCTCGCCCAGGGTAGGAATGTCTTCGCCATCGATCACGATCTCGCCTTCGGTGGGCTCGATCAGGCGATTCAGGCAGCGTATCAGGGTCGATTTCCCGGAGCCCGAGAGACCCATGATGACCAGCAGTTCCCCCTCATGGACATCGAAGTCGATATTGGACAGGCCAAGCGTCTGGCCCGTCTTTTCGAGAATCTCCGGGCGCTTCAGTCCCTGGTCACGTAGTTCCAGGGCTTTCTTCGGCTGCGAACCGAACACCTTGCTTAGGTTGCGTACGCGAATCTTGACGTTGCGTTCTTCATTCATTGGATTGCCTGTTGTCGTCCCCCAGTTCGTGGCGCGGGCCTGACGCGGCAGCGTCGAGACGTTCGAACACCGACCGAACCGCATGGCGGGCGGGGGAGTGCGTCACTCTGACGGTTGCGAATGGTGCCTGGCAGCGTAGCGAAATGGCTGCGTGCGGCATGTGAGTGGATCACCGCAGCGATCCTGTAAGCAGGCGATTGTTATGTCTTCCGCTGTTTGCCGCGGTGTTGTGGGCTGGCCCTGTTGGACCTGCCATGCACAGTGCAACGGAATCAATATGATAACGGATAGGACGGGGTGAGTGCCAAGGCTGAGCGACCTGGCTGGTCTGAAACGCGACACCCCGGCAAGAAGCCGGGGTGTCGCGCTGCGTTAGCAAGGGATCAGGCGGCGTTATGCCAGACCACTTTCTCCTGCTGCTGGGCGAAGGCGTCGAAGGCGAAGTCGTCGACGGTTAGCATGGCCAGGACTTCCGTTTCGTACTCGGCCATGAAGCGGGCATCCTCCTCGCTGATCAACTCGGCTTCGCGTGCTGCCGCGAAGCGCTGCTCCGGATGCAGGGCTTCCACCGGCAGCTCGCCCTTGGCGTAGGCCTTGTTGACGGTGCGATACAGCGCCTCGGCGCGGTCGTAGTCGACCAGCAGGGCGTTGTAGCGTGCCAGCGGGTTGTCCTGCTGGCCCTCTTCCTGCTGGTCCCAGGTATTGCCGAGCAGCTTGCTGCGCAGCGCGCTGTGGCGCGACACTTTCTGAGCGATCTCGCGGGTCAGGTCATCGTGGGGCGTTGTCCAGCGGCGACCCAGCGGCATGACCAGCCACGACAGCAGCTTGCCCAGGCCCCTGTTGGGCAGGTTGTCGAACAGTTCGATCAGCGCCTGCTCGGCGCGATGCAGCAGCAGGGTGCAGCTGTAGTGCATCAGCGCGGCCTCGCTCTCGACCTTGTCCGAGGCGCGCCACTGCTTGAGCACCATGGAGGTCAGGTAGAGGTTGGAGAGCACGTCGCCGAGGCGCGCCGAGACCATCTCGCGGGATTTCAGCGCCGAGCCGAGGCTGGCCATGGCGGCATCGGCGCACAGCCCGAAGGCGGCGGAAAGGCGCGCCACTTCCTGGGCGTAGGGGGCGGCGACCTCGTCGAAGGGCGTGCTGGCCTTGCCCAGCCCCAGGCCCTGGGTGAAGGCGCGGGCGGTGTTACCGAAGATCAGCCCGGCGTGGCCGAAGAAGGCCTTGTCGAAGGCCTTGAGATCATCGGCGTCCTTGGCCGCCAGTTCCTCGAGCACGTAGGGGTGGCAGCGGATTGCCCCTTGGCCGAAGATCATCAGGTTGCGGGTCATGATGTTGGCGCCTTCCACGGTGATGGCCACCGGGTTGGCGCTATAGCCGATGCCGATATAGTTGCGCGGCCCCAGGGTCACGGCCTTGCCGCCGTGGATGTCCATGGCGTGGCTGAGCAGATCGCGCTGGAACTCGGTCAGCTGGCTCTTGAGGATCGCCGACGGCACCGCGGGCTTATCGCCCTTGTCGATCATGTTGGCGGTTTCCATCACCGCGGCCTGGGAGATGTAGGAGAGCGCAGCGATCCGCGCCAGCGGCTCCTGAACGCCTTCCATCTCGGCCACCGGCAGGTTGAACTGACGACGGATGCGGGCAAAGCCGCCGCTCCAGCCCAGCGCGTAGCGCGAGGTGCCGGTAGCGCCGGAGGGCAGGGTGATACAGCGACCCACCGACAGGCACTCGACCAGCATGCGCCAGCCCTGGCCGGCCATTTCCGGGCCGCCGATAATGGTATCCAGCGGTACGAACACGTCCTTGCCCACGATCGGGCCGTTCATGAACGGGCTGCCGATGGGGTGGTGGCGACGCCCGATCTCCATGCCGTCGGTGTCGCGGGGAATCAGCGCACAGGTGATGCCCAGGTCGTTCTCGCCGCCGAGCAGGCCGTCGGGGTCGAACATGCGGAAGGCCAGGCCGACCACGGTGGCGATCGGCGCCAGGGTGATCCAGCGCTTCTCGAAGTTGAGGCGCAGGCCGAGCACTTCCTCACCGTCGACCATCTGCTTGCAGACCACGCCGGTGTCGGGGATCGAGGTGGCGTCGGAGCCGGCGCGCGGGCCGGTGAGGCCGAAGCAGGGGATCTCGCGGCCGTCGGCCAGGCGCGGCAGGTAGTGATCCTTCTGCTGCTGAGTGCCGTACTTGAGCAGCAGCTCGCCCGGGCCCAGCGAGTTGGGCACGCCGACGGTGACCATCAGCGTCTCGTTGACGGCGAGCTTCTGCAGTACCGCCGACTGCGCCTTGGCGGAGAAGCCCAGGCCGCCGTACTGCTTGGGAATGATCATGCCGAAGAAGCCTTCCTTCTTCAGGTACGCCCACAGTTCGGGGGGCAGGTCGGCACGCTCGCGGGTGATCTCCCAGGCGTTGGTCATGCCCGAGGCAACGCTGCACTGATGATCGACGAAGGCGCGCTCCTCATCGGTAAGACCGTCGTCACCGTAGGCCATCAGTGCCTCCCAGTTCGGCTTGCCGCTGAACAGCTCGCCGTCCCAGCCCACGCTGCCGGCTTCCAGGGCGGTGCGCTCGGTGTCGGAGACCTTGGGGGCGACCTTCTTGAAGGTGGCGAAGATGCGTGGCGTCAGCCACTGGCGGCGCAGCGCCGGGAGGCCGCATACGGCCACCGCCACGGCGCCGATCAGCAGCAGCGCGCCGAGCAGAGGCGAGCCGAACAGGATGCCAACGATGCCGGTGGCGGCAAGCACCGCGAGTGCTGGCAGCGCGCCGGCTTCGCGGCGCATCACCACCAGCAGGCCAACCACGGCCACGATGATCAACAGCAGTTGCAACATGCGGGATCTCCTCCAGTGCCAGTCATCAATGAGATGACTAAATTCTAACAAGCGTTTGAATGCTTGTAGACTAGTGCATTGGTCGCGCCCTGGCCAGTCTTGCTTACCACGCAAACGACCCCGCTGAGAGTCTCAGCAGGGCGTTTTGTTCACTCGGGTGGGGGAGGGGAGAAATCAGCTGCGCGCAGGGGCGCCGCGGGCTGGCGTATCGCCGGCGATATAGTAGGGCGCGTCGCTCTGGGCCAGCGGCTCGCGGTCGCGGATGCGGTCGGCGATCTTCTCGGCGAGCATGATGGTCGGCGCATTGAGGTTGCCGGTGGGAATGACCGGGAACAGCGAGGCATCGACCACGCGCAGGCCATGCACGCCGTGGACCCGGCCCTGGCCATCCGTCACCGCCAGCTCGTCATCGCCCATGCGGCAGCTGCCGCAGGGGTGGTAGGCGGTCTCGGCGTGGGCCTTGACGAAGGCGTCCAGCTCGGCGTCGCTCTGCACTTCCGGCCCTGGCGAGATCTCGCGGCCGCGATATTCGTCCATGGCCGGCTGCTGGATGATCTCGCGGGTCAGGCGGATGGCGTCACGAAACTCCTGCCAGTCCTTCTCCTTGCTCATGTAGTTGAACAGGATGCTCGGCGCCTGGCGCGGGTCGCGGGAGGTCAGGCGGATGCGGCCGCGGCTCTCGGAGCGCATCGAGCCAACGTGGGCCTGGAAACCGTGGGCCTGGACCGCACTCTTGCCGTTGTAGCTGATGGCAATCGGCAGGAAGTGGTACTGCAGGTTGGGCCACTCCTCGCCGTCGCGGCTGCGGATGAAGCCGGCCGCCTCGAATTGGTTGCTGGCGCCAATTCCCTTGCCGAACAGCAGCCACTCGGCGCCGATCTTGGGCTGGTTGTACCACTTCAGTGCCGGGTACAGCGAAATCGGCTGCTTGCACTCGTACTGGATGTACATCTCCAGGTGATCCTGCAGGTTCTCGCCGACGCCCTTGAGGTCGTGGACCAGCGGAATGCCCAGCTCGGCGAGGTGCTCGGGGTTGCCGATGCCGGAGCGCTGCAGGATCTGCGGCGAGGCGATGGCACCACCGCACAACAGCACTTCGCGGCGGGCGAGGGCTTCGACCGGCTGCTTCTTGTGCAGGTAGCTCACGCCCACTGCACGCTTGTCCTCGAACAGGATGCGGTCGGTGGTCGCGTGGGTGACGATGGTCAGGTTGCTACGCTGCTTGGCGGTGTCCAGATAGCCGCGCGCGGTGGACGCCCGACGCCCGCTGGGGGTGACGAAGCGGTCCATGGGACCGAAGCCCTCCTGCTGGTAGCCGTTGACGTCCTCGGTCTTGGGGTAGCCCGCCTCTTGCCCCGCCTCGATAAAGGCGTGATAGAGCGGGTTGTTGCCCGCCTTGGGCGTGGTCACGCTGACCGGGCCGTCGCCGCCGTGATAATCGTTGGGGCCGATATCGCGGGTTTCCGACTTCTTGAAGTAGGGCAGGCAGTCGGCGTAGGTCCAGTCCTCGAGGCCGGGCTGCTTGGCCCAGTTGTCATAGTCCAGGGCATTGCCGCGGATGTAGCACATGCCGTTGATCAGCGAGGAGCCGCCGAGCCCCTTGCCGCGGCCGCACTCCATGCGCCGGCCGTTCATATGCGGCTCGGGATCGGTCTCGAAGGCCCAGTTGTAGCGCTTGCCCTGCAGCGGGAAGGCCAGCGCCGCGGGCATCTGGGTGCGGAAGTCGAAGCGGTAGTCGGGGCCGCCGGCCTCGAGCAGCAGCACCCTGACGTCGGGATCTTCGGTGAGGCGCGTGGCCAGGACATTGCCCGCCGAGCCGGCGCCGATGATGATGTAGTCGAATTCGCGATGCTGGGGCATGGCGATCTCCCTAAACGGAAACGGAGGTGGCTTGTGTCGTTGGGGGGGCCTAGCCCGCGGCTGATCCGGGAACAGGTCTACGAGGGGGCGCTGTAAACCCCTCCCTGGGCGCTACCTGCGCCATCCATGGCGCAGAACCCCCTCTACGACCTGTCCCCGGCGCCGCTTGTCTTGGTGGTCACAATACGACTCACGGCGCATGGAGGCTAAGTCCTTGATTCAGAAAACGGACTCGAACGGCCCCATCTCGATCTGGATCGATTTGGTCTGGGTGTAGTGCGCCAGGGTCTCGACGCCGTTCTCGCGCCCCACGCCGGACTGCTTGTAGCCGCCCACCGGCATCTCCGAGGGTGACTCGCCCCAGGTGTTGATCCAGCAGATGCCGGCTTCCAGCTGGTGGATGGTCTGGTGGGCGCGGTTGAGTCGCTCGGTGAAGATACCGGCGGCCAGGCCGTAGTGGGTGTCGTTGGCGCGGCGGATCACTTCCTCGTCGCTGTCGAAAGCGAGGATCGACATCACCGGGCCGAAGATCTCCTCACGCACGATGCGCATCTCGTCGCTGCAGTCGGTGAACACCGTTGGCGCGGCCCAGGCGCCGCTTTTCCAGTCGATGCCGGCGCGGTCGCCCTGGTTCCAGTCGTCGCCGCCGGCCAGCAGGGTGGCACCTTCCTGCTTGCCGAGGGCGATGTAGGAGAGCACTTTTTCCTGATGCTCGAAGCTCACCAGCGGACCGAAGTTGACCGCCGGGTCGAGCGGGTCACCGGCCTTGATGCGCGCCACGCGCGCCTCGATCCTGGCTTCGAAGGCTTCCTTGACGCTGCGCTGAACGAACACTCGGGTGCCGTTGGTGCAGATCTGTCCGCTGGAGTAGAAGTTGGCCATCATGGCGGCATCCGCGGCACGGTCGAGGTCGGCGTCGTCGAATACGATCAGCGGCGACTTGCCGCCGAGTTCCATGGTCACGTCCTTTAGGGTCGAGCCGGCGGCGGCCGACATCACCTTCTTGCCGGTACCCACTTCGCCGGTGAAGGAGATCTTGTCGATACCGGCATGGCCGGTGAGCAGCTGGCCAACCCGGCCGTCGCCGTGGACGACGTTGAATACCCCGTCGGGCAGCCCCGCCTCGGTGAAGATCTCGGCCAGCTTCATGGTGGTCAAGGGGGTGACTTCGCTGGGCTTGAAGACCACGGCGTTGCCGGCGGCCAGTGCCGGGGCGGATTTCCAGCAGGCGATCTGGATCGGGTAGTTCCAGGCGCCGATGGAGCCGATTACCCCCAGCGGCTCGCGACGGGTGTAGACGAAGGAGTCGTCGCGCAGCGGGATCTGGCTGCCCTCGATGGCGGCGGCAAGGCCGGCGTAGTATTCCAGGGCGTCGGCGCCGGTGACGATATCCACGGCAGCGGTCTCGCTGATCGGCTTGCCGGTATTGCGGGTCTCGAGTTCGGCGAGCTCGTCGTTACGCTCTCTGAGCAGCGATACGGCGCGCTGCAGGATGCGCCCGCGCTGCATGCCGGACATCGAGGCCCAGGTTTTCTGGCCTTTGCGGGCAGCGGCCACGGCGCGGTCGACGTCGGCCTCGCTGGCCTGCTGGACCTGAGCGATAACGCTGCCGTCGAAGGGATTGACGACCTCGAAGGTCTCGCCGGACGTGGCATCGACGTGGCGGCCATCTATATAGAGTTGCTGTGTGGTCAGTTGAGTCATCGAGTGTCTCCCGTCACTGTGGGGCGTTACGCCCCAGCTGTTCGTCGAGGTAGTCGTAGGCGAGTGAGCGTGCGCGGTCGACGTCCAGGCCTTCAGGGGCCAGCGCGCCGCGCAGCCACAAACCATCGATCATCGCTGCAAGGCCGGCGGCGGCGCGGCGTGCGTCGGCCTTGGGCATGCAGTGTCGAAACTGGTGGCAAAGATTGGAGTAGAGGCGCCGGTCGTTGACGTACTGCAGGCGCTGCAAGGGGCGGCGATGCATGCTGCTGGCCCAGAATGCCAGCCAGGTCTTCATCACCGACTGGCTGACCTGGCTACGGTCGAAGTTGCCGTCGATGATCGCGCGGATGTGTGCACGCGGGTCGGCGTCGGGCAGCGATGCACGGCGCACGGCAACCGCTTCGCCCAGGTCGTTGAGGATCTGGCGCATGGTGGCCTCGAGCAAGCCATCCTTGCCGCCGAAATAGTGGCTGATGATGCCTGCCGAGACACCGGCACGACGCGCGATGCGGATCACCGTAGCATCGGCCAGGCCAGCCTCGTCGATCGCTTCCATGGTGGCGCGAATCAGCTGGCGGCGGCGGATGGGTTCCATACCTACCTTGGGCACCGGTCGCCTCCTTTGGCTATGTTTTGATGTGAATGGCTGGCCCGCTGCCGGACCTCCTGGGCTGGCCATAGCGCTGCCAACCCATTATGGTAGGAAGTATGCCTCTTTTTTATTGAACGTTCAATCAATAAAAGATAGGCGAGCACTTTGCATATTGAAAGAAGGCATAACGAAAGAAGCCACACGCTTCGTTAAGCGACACATCTACGCAAGGAGAACCTCATGTCGAATCAAACTCGTCTGCTGTTTGGGGGATCACTGCTAGCAGTGGGGGTGCTGGCAGCTGGAGGGGTCCAGGCCAATGAGCCCGAATCGTGCAGCATGGTGCGTTTCGCCGAGGTCGGCTGGACCGATATCACCGCAACTACCGCCGTGACACGCGAGCTGCTCGAGGGGCTCGGCTACGAGACGCGGGTCGACACCGTATCGGTACCGATCGCCTACAGCGGTATGCGCAACGGTGACTTCGATGTCTTCCTGGGTAATTGGATGCCGTCGATGGCCTCGATCAGCGACCCTTACATCGAGGATGGGGACGTCGATCGCTTGAGTGCCAACCTCGAAGGCGCCAAGTACACCCTGGCTGTGCCGCAGTACGTCCATGACGCAGGCGTGACCTCGGTGGCCGATCTCGACGCCCACGCCGAGCAGTTCGAGAGCGTCATCTACGGCATCGAGGCCGGCAACGACGGCAACGAGCTGATCCAGGACATGATCGACGACGATGCATTCGGTCTCGGCGATTGGCGGCTGCGCGACTCCAGTGAAGCGGGCATGCTGGCAGAGCTGCGCTCCAAGGTTGGTAATGAAGAGTGGATGGTGTTTCTTGGCTGGGAGCCACATCCGATGAACACCAACTTCGACATGGCTTATCTGTCGGGTGCCGACGACTACTTCGGTCCTGATCTGGGCGGTGCGACTGTCTATACCAATACACGAGGCGGCTACGCCGAGGAGTGTGGCAACGTCGGTACGCTGCTGGACAATCTTGCCTTCACCCTGGAGATGGAAAACCAGCTGATGGCGGCGATCATGGATGACGGCGAGGATCCGCGAGACGCGGCTCGCGCCCATCTGCAGGCCAACCCTGCGGTGCTCGAAGAGTGGCTGGCCGGCGTCGAGACCCGTGACGGCGAAGAAGGCCTGGCGGCGGTGCGCGCAGCGCTCGACATCCAGGAGTGAACATCGCGTTGGGGGCTTGCCAGGCGCCTCTGGCATAGGCATAATTCGCCCCCGTTGCCCGCCTGGTAGCAGGCGGGCAATAGTGTGGCTACGTAGCTCAGCTGGTTAGAGCACATCACTCATAATGATGGGGTCCCCTGTTCGAATCAGGGCGTAGCCACCAAGACACTTCGACGACGCCCGATGCCCTTGGTATCGGGCGTCGTGCGTTATGTGTCCGAGAGCCGAAAACGGCCCCGGTGCTTGACCTTAACGATCTGATCCGTATACTACGTCGCGTGTTCCGGGATGTTCCCCGATAGCTCAGTTGGTAGAGCAAATGACTGTTAATCATTGGGTCGCAGGTTCGAGTCCTGCTCGGGGAGCCACACGGCCCTGAACCCTCCGGAATACGACAGCCAAGCGATTCCCCGATAGCTCAGTTGGTAGAGCAAATGACTGTTAATCATTGGGTCGCAGGTTCGAGTCCTGCTCGGGGAGCCATCCCGCCGCTGTCAGCCTCGTAATACGCACATCGCACGTCATTCCCCGATAGCTCAGTTGGTAGAGCAAATGACTGTTAATCATTGGGTCGCAGGTTCGAGTCCTGCTCGGGGAGCCATTGCCTTTCTTCGCTGTCTCATGCCTTGTGCCGAATCGGCTACAGGGTTTTTGCGTTGCTATTGCGCAAGGTGTGGTGGGAAGAGGTGGTAAAGGGTGTGGCAGGATGGTGATAGCTGGTCTATATTTTTCTTTCTTGGGCTCTTGCGTGACACCCTCGAAATCCGTAAAGTACGCATCCGCTGCTGCCGACGGGCATACGTTGGTAGCGGTGAAGAGAGGTGCAAGCAGTTGGTTTTGTTGGGTTTTTTCTTGTCGGGTAGAAAGAGAAAGCGATTGACAGGCCCGCCGGAGACGGTAGAATGC